>NZ_JAKZJI010000013.1:0-66280 GCF_031142805.1 Streptococcus sp. IsoGale022
ATTTTATAATCGGAAGGGTAGCGAAGAGGCTAAACGCGGCGGACTGTAAATCCGCTCCTTCGGGTTCGGGGGTTCGAATCCCTCCCCTTCCATAACCTTTACGGGCATAGTTTAAAGGTAGAACTAAGGTCTCCAAAACCTTCAGTGTGGGTTCAATTCCTACTGCCCGTGTTTAAATATGGCGGGTGTGGTGAAGTGGTTAACACACCAGATTGTGGCTCTGGCATGCGTGGGTTCGATCCCCATCACTCGCCTATTTATTATTATTGGGGTATCGCCAAGCGGTAAGGCAAGGGACTTTGACTCCCTCATGCGTTGGTTCGAATCCAGCTACCCCAGTTAAAAACTTGAGCCGGCGTGGCGGAATTGGCAGACGCGCTGGACTCAAAATCCAGTGTCCTCACGGACGTGCCGGTTCGACCCCGGCCGCCGGTATAGCTTAAGTTTAGCGAAGTATTTTTACTTCGTTTTTTTGTTCTCTCTTTCGTATTTATTTGTAAGCTAAAGCGGGAGGTTCAATCGTGATTTTTCTTGTAAATTTACACTTAACTCGTGCAAAGGTTACGGAAGAATTTCACCATTAAATGCCTTATAAGATCTAGAACTCTAATAAGAGTCAGCTCGGTTTGTTCCTTTTTATTCTCTGATTGAGTTTTATTTGGAGCTTAAGAATCTGATTGTATGATTAAATATTTTTTGTGAAAAGCATCTTACTTTTACTGAAAATTCTTGACTCTTTTCTTTTTTTGTGGTATAATTAACCAGTAAAGCTTTAACTGGTTAAGAGAAGGAGGAGGAAATGACTCATTTAGCGCAGAAGATCGATCAATTTTTAAATGAAGTTATTTTGAAAGCAGAAAATCAGCATGAGATTCTGATTGGTTCTTGCACGAGTGATGTGCCTTTAACCAATACGCAGGAGCATATTTTGATGCTTTTGTCTGAGGAATCTTTGACAAATTCTGATTTGGCAAAAAAACTGAATGTGAGTCAAGCTGCTGTAACCAAGGCTGTGAAATCTTTGGTTCGGCAAGAGATGCTGCAAGCTTTTAAAGATAAGAGAGATGCACGGGTTACCTTTTACCGTTTGACTGAGTTAGCTCAGCCGATTGCAAAGGAACATCAGCATCATCACACGCATACTTTGGCAACTTATCATAAAGTAGCAGAGCAGTTTTCTGATGCTGAACAAGCTGCAATTGCTAAGTTTTTGGATTCCTTAGTGGGAGAGATTGGGAAATGAGATATATCACAGTAGATAATCTTTCCTTTTACTATGACAAGGAGCCGGTGCTGGAGCATATTCATTATTTTCTAGACAGCGGTGAGTTTGTCACCTTGACGGGTGAAAATGGAGCTGCTAAGACGACGCTTATCAAGGCTAGTTTGGGTATTTTGCAGCCTAAGCATGGGGAAGTGAAGATTTCCAAGACCAATGTGCGAGGCAAGAAACTGCGGATTGCCTACCTTCCTCAGCAGATTGCTAGTTTTAATGCTGGTTTTCCTAGTACTGTGTATGAGTTTGTCAAATCGGGACGTTATCCACGTAAGGGTTGGTTTCGCCGTTTGAATGAGCATGATGAGGAGCATATTAAGGTAAGTCTGGAGTCGGTTGGAATGTGGGAACATCGAGATAAGCGAATTGGTTCTCTCTCTGGCGGGCAAAAGCAGAGGGCTGTGATTGCTCGGATGTTTGCTTCGGATCCGGATATTTTTGTCCTTGATGAGCCGACAACAGGGATGGATGCAGGCAGCAAGGATGAATTTTACAAGCTCATGCACCATAGTGCTCATCAGCATGGAAAAGCTGTCTTGATGATTACACACGATCCGGAAGAAGTTCGTAAATATGCCGACCGCAACATTCATCTGGTCCGTAATCAGGACTCACCTTGGCGCTGTTTCAATGTGCATGAAAGCGACAATGTGCAGGAGGTGAGTCATGTTTAATCTATTTTCCTATGATTTTATGCAGCGAGCCTTCTTAGCAGTTATTGCCATGAGCCTCTTCTCACCGATTCTGGGGACCTTCCTGATCTTACGTCGGCAGAGCCTTATGAGTGACACTCTCAGTCACGTTTCATTGGCAGGTGTAGCTTTTGGTTTGGTTCTTGGGCTGTCACCGACTCTCACAACGGTGCTTGTGGTAATGATTGCAGCAGTCTTTTTAGAGTACTTGCGCACTATTTATAAGAATTTTATGGAAATCGGTACTGCTATTCTCATGTCAACTGGTTTAGCCATTTCCTTGATTGTTATGAGTAAGGGTAAGAGTTCCAGTTCCATGAGTCTGGACCAGTATTTGTTTGGCTCCATTGTGACTATCAGTACGGAGCAGGTGATTTCTCTTTTTGTGATTGCTGCTGTGGTTCTTGTCTTGACCTTCCTCTTCATTCGCCCCATGTACATCTTGACCTTTGATGAGGATACGGCCTTTGTGGATGGGCTGCCTGTGCGGACCATGTCTATCCTCTTTAATATTGTGACGGGTGTTGCGATTGCCCTCATGATTCCAGCTGCGGGAGCCTTGCTTGTTTCGACCATTATGGTCTTGCCGGCTAGTATTGCCCTGCGGATTGGGAAAAATTTCAAGTCGGTCATTTTGCTGGCAAATGCCATCGGCTTCTTTGGTATGATTGCCGGACTTTATATTTCTTACTATGCAGAGACACCAGCAAGCGCTAGCATTACGATTATCTTTGTCAGCTTGTTCTTGCTGGTCAACCTGGTCAAAAAATTTATGAAATAGGAGCAGAAAATGAAAAAAATTAGCTTACTATTAGCGGGTTTACTGAGTATTTTCTTAGTAGCTTGTTCCAATCAAAAAAATGCAGATGGCAAGCTCAATATTGTCACAACTTTTTATCCGGTTTATGAGTTTACCAAGCAGGTGGCTGGAGATGAAGCCAATGTTGAACTTTTGATCGGGGCTGGTACAGAGCCGCATGATTATGAACCCTCAGCCAAAGCTGTTGCGACCATTCAGGATGCAGATGCCTTTGTCTATGAAAATGAAAATATGGAGACTTGGGTTCCTGAACTGTTAAAAACTTTGAAAAATAAGGAAGAAACGGTTATCAAAGCGACAGGAGACATGCTCTTGTTGCCTGGTGGTGAAGAGGAAGAAGACCACGACCATGGTGAAGAGGGGCATCATCATGCCTATGATCCCCATGTCTGGCTATCTCCGAAGCGGGCTATTAAAATGGTGGAGCACATCCGTGATAGCCTGAGCAAGTCTTATCCTGACAAGAAAGCTGCTTTTGAGAAAAATGCAGCGACTTATATCAAGAAACTGGAAGCCTTAGACAAGGAATATGAAGATGGTTTGGCTAATGCCAAGCAAAAGAGCTTTGTAACTCAGCACGCAGCCTTTAATTATCTGGCATTGGACTATGGCTTGAAGCAAGTGCCAATTTCTGGACTTTCACCAGATAGCGAGCCATCCGCTTCACGCTTGGCTGAATTGACCGAGTATATCAAGAAAAATAAAATCAAGTATATCTACTTTGAAGAGAATGCCTCTCAGGCTTTGGCTTCTACTCTGGCTAAGGAAACAGGGGTAGAACTAGATGTCTTGAATCCGCTGGAAAGCTTGACTGAAGAGCAGACCAAGGATGGGGCAGACTATATTTCTATCATGCAGGCCAATCTAAAGGCTCTCAAGAAGACAACTGACCAAGAGGGAGCAGAGATTGCAGCCGAGAAAGAAGAAGACGATAAGACAGTCCAAAACGGTTACTTTGAAGACAGTGCCGTCAAGGATCGGACCTTGTCTGACTATGCTGGCGAGTGGCAGTCTGTTTACCCTTATTTGAAGGACGGGACCTTGGACCAAGTCTTTGACTACAAGGCTAAGCTGACTGGAAAAATGACGGCAGCTGAATACAAGGACTACTATGACAAGGGCTACAAGACAGATGTTTCCAATATCAATATCACAGATAAGACCATGGAATTTGTGGTAGATGGAAAATCTAAGAAATATACTTATAAATACGTTGGTAAGCATACTCTGACTTACTCTAAGGGAAATCGAGGGGTACGCTTTATGTTTGAAGCGACAGACGAGGATGCTGGTGAGTACAAGTATGTTCAGTTTAGTGACCACAACATTGCACCAACCAAGGCAGCTCATTTCCATATCTTCTATGGCGGCGAAAGCCAGGAAGCACTCTTTGATGAACTGGAAAACTGGCCGACCTACTATCCAAGTAAATTGACAGGTCAAGAAATTGCCCAAGAGATGTTGGCGCATTAATATAAATAAAGTAAGAAGACGGGACTATCCCGCCTTCTTTTTTGTATATCGGAAAATGATGATAAAATTACTTGACAAATTACGATTACAAATGTAAACTAATAAAGAGTTAGATTACAAATGTAAATGATAAGGGAGTGTTAAACAATGGAACAGCAAAATATTAGTCAAGCAGAATGGCAAGTCATGCGTGTGTTATGGGCCTATCCACACAGTCGCAGTACAGAGATTATAGCACGGTTGGAAGCCGATTTTTCCTGGAAGCCGGCAACCATCAAGACCCTTTTGAATCGTCTCAAAACCAAAGAATTTATTGCTATGGAAAAAATAGAGGGTAAGTTTTACTATGATGCTCAGATTTTAGAATCGGATCATCTGGAAAGTACTTTACAGGATCTCTTTGATAATATCTGCAACACCAAGCATGGAGAACTTTTGATTTCGATGATTGAGAGAAGTCAGTTCAGCCAAGGGGACTTGGAGCGGCTCAGCCAAGTCATTGATAAGGAAAGGGCTTCAGCTCCGTTAGAAATCAAATGTCACTGTCCGCAAGGTCAGTGTCGTTGCGGGCACGGAAAGGAGGAGCATTGATGAGCGAGAAGAAAGAATACAAACTCTCAGGAATGACCTGTGCATCTTGTGCTATGACAGTTGAGATGGCGGTCAAGGACTTAGAAACGGTTGAGGAGGTCAGTGTCAATCTGGCAACAGAACGTCTTAGTTTGGTTCCTAAGGAGGGATTTGACAGCCAGCAAGTGCTGGATGCAGTAGCCGAGGCTGGTTATCAGGCGGAAGAAAAAGGAAAAGACCGACCGTCCGATGTGAATGAAGAGGCTGCGATGAAAGCGAAGGAATTGAAAAGGAAAAAGCAAGAATTACTAATTCTTTTGGCTACAGCTCTGCCTTTGCTTTATATCTCTATGGGCAGTATGGTCGGTCTTCCTCTACCTAGCTTTTTGGACCATATGGCGCATCCCTTGGTCTTCGTTCTGTCACAACTTCTTTTGACTCTGCCTGCTGTGTGGATTGGGCGTGGCTTCTATCAGAGAGGATTTCGCAATCTTATCAAGCAACATCCCAATATGGATAGTCTGATTGCAGTGGGAACCGGCGCAGCATTTTTTTACAGCCTCTACTCGGTTGGTCAGGTTTTTCTAGGCTATCATGCCTTTGTTCATCAGCTCTATTTTGAGTCGGTTGCAGTGATTATTGCCTTGGTTCTTCTGGGGAAATATCTGGAAAGTTCAGCTAAAGGGAGAACGTCTCAGGCAATTCAGTCTCTGCTTGAGCTAGTGCCTAGTCAGGCGACAGTGATTCGTTATGGTGAAGCTGTGACCATTGATACGGAGGATATCCGAGTTGGGGACATTATCCGTATCAAGCCAGGGGAGCGTATGCCGGTAGACGGCCTTGTGACGGAAGGGCAGACCTTTGTGGATGAGTCCATGATGACTGGTGAAAGTGTCCCGATTGAAAAGAAGGTCGGCGATACCATTACCAGTGCAACAATCAATCAAAATGGTAGTATTGACTACCAAGCAACTAGAGTGGGTTCGGATACGACCTTAGCCCAGATTGTTAGATTGGTGGAGGAAGCGCAGGGGTCTAAGGCGCCAATAGCGGCTTTGGCCGATAAAATTTCGCTTTATTTTGTCCCAATCGTGCTGAGCTTGGCTGCTTTGTCTGCGCTGGGCTGGTATGTTCTAGCTGGTGAGAGCCTTGGCTTTTCTCTGTCAATCTTTATCGCAGTTCTGGTCATTGCCTGCCCTTGTGCGCTGGGATTAGCCACTCCGACAGCCATTATGGTTGGGACTGGTAAAGGGGCTGAAAATGGAATTCTGATTAAGTCTGGACAAGCTTTGGAAGCAGCTTATCAACTGGATACTATTGTTCTTGATAAGACGGGGACGATTACGGTTGGTAAGCCCAGTCTGACAGATCTGCTGCCCTTGAGTGATTTGAATCGGTCCGACTTGTTGCGGTTAATAGCCAGTGCTGAGCAGCATTCTGAGCATCCTTTGGCTCAGGCTATTTTGGCAGCAGCTGAAGAGGAGGAGCTTGGCTTACTGCCTGTCAATCATTTTGAGGCCATTGTTGGCCGAGGTTTGTCAGCTCGGGTTGAGAACAGACAGCTTCTGGTGGGAAATGAGTCTTTGATGAAAGAAAAGAACATTGACAGCAATGCTTTTCAAGAACAGTTGTTGGAGCTATCCCAAGAAGGGAAGACAGCCATGTTTGTCGCAGTAGATGGACAGTTGGCTGGTATTCTAGCGGTAGCAGATGAGATGAAATCTAGTAGCCTGTCGGCTGTGCAGGAGCTTCAGTCTATGGGGCTAGAAGTCATCATGCTGACAGGAGATCGTGAAGAAACAGCGACAGCTATTGCCCAGAAAGCTGGAATCCAAAAAGTCATCGCAGGTGTATTGCCAGATGGTAAGGTCGCTGCTATCAAGAACTTACAGGAAGCTGGAAAAAAACTAGCCATGGTCGGAGACGGTATCAATGATGCGCCGGCTCTGGTTCAGGCAGATGTGGGAATTGCCATCGGTTCAGGCGCTGATGTAGCTATTGAGTCGGCAGATGTAGTGCTCATGCATAGTGATTTGCAGGATGTAGTCAAGGCTATCAAGCTCAGTCAGGCAACCATCCGTAATATCAAGGAAAATCTCTTCTGGGCTTTTGCCTACAATACACTAGGCATCCCGATTGCTATGGGTCTACTGCATCTTTTCGGCGGTCCCTTGCTCAATCCTATGCTGGCTGGTCTGGCCATGAGCTTGAGCTCAGTGTCAGTAGTGGCCAATGCTCTGCGTCTAGGACGCTTTAAAATGAACTAAATATACGGAGGAATGAATCTATGAAACAAACAGTTCAATTAGAAAACTTATCTTGTCAAAACTGTGTTAAACATGTCACCCAGCACTTCCTATCTATGGAGGGAGTGTCAGATGTGGCGGTAGATCTAGAACAGCAGACAGCCCACGTCACGACTGATAAGCCTTATGGGACAGCTGATTATGAAGTTGCTCTGGCAAAGACAATCTACAGGGTTCTGGATGTGGCAGAAGCTGAATGAATAAAGTCAGTAGCTTTGCGCCTGCCCAGTTGCTAGAATTCTTCTTGTAAAAAGCGATAAAATAATCTATAATGTTACTAATCACATGATTTATCTTACCGTGAGAAAGAGGAGAAAAATGAAGAAAAAAGCTTTACCTTTTTTTACTAGCAGGAGCTGCTTTATTAGCTATGACAGCTTGCTCAAAGGGCAGTGCTACGAATCAATCAGAGACGTCTACTAGCAGTACTGGCTCGGTAACAAGTTCTGTGGAGCAGGTATCCAGTCAATCAACTGCAGCAGCAACTTCAGCGGCTAGCAGCACTAGCTCAGAGAGTGCAAGCACAGAAAAAAACAAGGAAAAGAAGGAAGCGATGGACATTTCAGCACTTGCAAATGGCAATTATGCCAGCGTTAAAGGAACCTGGCAGGATGCTTCTGGCAACCAGCTTGTTTTTGATGACAAGGGCTTGGTTTCAAGTGTTTATGAATTGTACGGAGCTTCACTGACAGACTATGGGACTGCTGCTGGCGGTGTCTACGGCGGAGAAAGCGGAGGTTTTCTGATTGAGTTTCTTCCTAAGGGAGTTAAGGTCGCTGACAAGGAAAACTTTACAGACAACTCAGATGCTGGCCAAGATAGAATCTGGACAGGTGTTGGCATGAATAGCTTTGACGAGCAAGGCAG
Organism: Streptococcus sp. IsoGale022; assembly: GCF_031142805.1. Taxonomy (NCBI): domain Bacteria; kingdom Bacillati; phylum Bacillota; class Bacilli; order Lactobacillales; family Streptococcaceae; genus Streptococcus; species Streptococcus sp. IsoGale022. Next base: position 8,005 of record NZ_JAKZJI010000013.1, read on the forward strand.
CTTCTATTATCGAGTAGATTAAACGTAGCTTGGCTTTTAGTTTTATAACTTATATATTGAGGAGAGCAGAAAAACATCTGCTCTTTTTTCTTTGGTAGAGTAAGAAATTTTACAGATAAAAAAGCCTGCCTAAATTAGGCGGGCTTCATAATTTTGAGTTGAATTAGGACTCACTATGAGGCGTTATAAATTGATCCATAGGGGTTGAAATTACATTCAGGAACAATTTGGCGAAATCCTCTGCAGGCATAGGGTCTTCTTTGATGATCCAAATCTCAATGAGGGAATTAATCCATCTGACGACAATTTCAGTAGCCATCTCTTTCGAAATCCCCAATTTCTTAGAGTCAATTTCTAAATTTTGTACGACCCACTGAGTGAAGAAGGTAGATAGATAGTCACTCCAGAAAGGATCGATAGCTGTAGTGTAGAGCACCTTCATCCATTTCCTATGTTCATAGAGGGTAGGAATCATATGCTTGGCAAAGAAGCAGAATGGATTTTCTCCATTTCCTTCTTCGTAGCTTTCATACAGGGGCAAAAACGGAGCCATAATTGTCTGGCGGATGTATTGGATAATGTCTTCAACATTACTAAAATGCTTTTTATAGATGGCCTGGCGCGATAGACCGGCTTGTTTAGCAATCTCTGAAAAAGTAAAATAAGACTTTTCAGGATTTTGCTCTGCCAGCTCAATTAAGGCATTGACGACTTTGTCTCGAGTATCTTGGGGCATAAGTACCTTCCTTCTTTTATATTAAGTTCTTGCTGGTATGTCTAAAAAATAGAGCAGACTCCAACAAAGTAGTTTACCATTTGTCAACTAAAATGATAACACTTTATAGAGAAAATGTCCAATTATTTTTAAAATTTAATATAAAAAACCAGTCTTCCCTTACAAGGACTGGTTCTGCCATTTCTCTGCTTTTCTTCTAATTGGTTATGCGATAACAATTTTGTTTGAAGGACCAGCTGGACTATCATAGGCAGCAAAGCTGGTTAGGGGCGAAGATACAAGGTTGAGAAATGTCTTAGAAAACTGCTTGCAAGGAACGGGGTCATCCTGAGTGATCCAATTCTTGATAAGAGAACTAATCCAGCCGGCCAGCAGTTGATTGGCCAGGTCTTCAGGAATACCTAATTTTTGGTGGTCAAGATTTAGATTCTGCTCGATCCAGTCCTTGTAACTGGCAGTAATAAAATCGCTCCACAGAGGATCGACAGAACTAGTATATAATATTTTAATGCGTTGGCGTTGCTCATAAATAGCGGGAAGAATCGTTTGAGCCAAAAAGGCGAAAGGATCTAAGCCCGCTTCAGAATTGTTGCTATTCCAATTGGGAGCAAAGGCTTGCTTTACCATATCTTGGCGAATGTATTCGATAATTTCAGTAGTGTTATTAAAGTGTCGTTTGTAAATGGCCTGTCTTGACAAACCGGCTTTTTTAGCGATTTCTGTAAAGGTAAAACGCAGCCTGTCTGGCTGTTTATCTGCTAATTCAAAAAATGCATCCAAAATCCTATCTCGTGTATTAAGAGCCATAATTTTATCCCTCCTATACCATTTTACTTTTTCTGTCTGAAATAAGCTAGAAAATAGCCCAGAATTTTTACTAAAAAAGTTTACACATTGTTAAATGGAATAATTTATAGATTGCTCTAAGCGCAGCTGGATTGTCACTCCGTAGTAGAAAAAAGAAGAATAAATTTTAAAGCGGCCTATTGGTCTCTTTTTTGATGGAGAAAATTTTTAAAAATTATGCAAACGTTTTACTAAAAGTGCTTGAAAAAGTAAAAAAAAAACGATATAATGGACAATGTGAAAGCGCTTTGCAAACGAGAGCTTAAAAGAAAATATTTTTAATCAAAAGAAGGGGCTTATTATGGTCGAATTAAATCTGAAAAATATCTATAAAAAATATCCCAACAGCGACCACTACTCAGTGGAAGACTTTAATCTAGATATCAAGGACAAGGAATTTATCGTATTTGTTGGTCCGTCTGGTTGCGGAAAATCAACTACGCTGCGTATGATTGCAGGCTTGGAGGATATTACAGAAGGAACTGCCTCTATTGACGGTACAGTGGTCAATGATGTGGCGCCAAAAGACCGTGATATTGCTATGGTCTTCCAGAACTATGCCCTTTATCCACACATGACTGTCTATGATAACATGGCCTTTGGTCTCAAGCTGCGCAAGTACAGCAAGGAAGATATTGACAAACGTGTCAACGAAGCAGCAGAAATCCTAGGCTTGAAGGAATTCTTGCAGCGCAAGCCAGCTGATTTGTCTGGTGGTCAGCGTCAGCGGGTAGCTATGGGACGCGCTATTGTTCGTGATGCAAAGGTTTTCCTTATGGATGAGCCTCTGTCTAACTTGGATGCTAAGCTGCGTGTTTCTATGCGTGCTGAAATCGCTAAAATTCACCGTCGTATCGGAGCAACAACTATCTACGTAACGCACGACCAAACAGAAGCTATGACCTTGGCGGATCGTATCGTTATCATGTCAGCGACCAAGAATCCTGCTGGAACTGGAACGATTGGACGAGTGGAACAGATTGGTACTCCGCAGGAAGTCTACAACAACCCAGTTAATAAGTTCGTTGCCGGCTTCATTGGCAGCCCAGCTATGAACTTCATCCCAGTTAAGCTTGAAGGGAATGAGATTGTAGCAGAAGGCCTGCGTTTGACTGTGCCAGAAGGAGCTCTCAAGGTTCTGCGGGAGAAAGGTTACGAGGGCAAGGAGCTGATCTTCGGTATTCGTCCAGAGGATGTTAATGCAGAAGCTGCTTTCTTGGAAACTTTCCCGAATTCAGTTGTGCATGCTAAGATTTCTGTTTCAGAATTGCTGGGAGCAGAGTCTCATCTCTACTGCCAAGTGGGTTCTAGTGAGTTTGTAGCGCGTGTGGATTCACGGGATTACCTAGAAACTGGTGCAGGTATTGACCTAGGCTTTGACCTCAATAAAGCGCACTTCTTTGATCCAGAGACAGAGAAGACAGTCTATTAATCAGTTGATAAACAAACAACGCAGACAGGCTTGTCTGCGTTGTTTACTGCTTGATGCGTATTGATCATAGATGGGCATAGAGTTGAGAATATGCTATAATTTTAGCAGGAATTGCTTTCAACTACAGGACAAAGCTACTGAATTAGACCTGAAAGTGAAAATACTGTAAGAAATAGGAGGAGCTACATGGGAAGCTCTTGGTATCATTTACTGGGCAATGATTATGTTCGTTTGTTGATTTTGGATCTTGTTTTTACTTTTTATGTGCTGCTTGGCATTCGAAAAAAGCACTTTCCCTATTGGGCATTGCTAGTGCCGAGTCTGACACTTTTTCTAGGCTATCAGATCTGGCGGTTTTTGTGGTAATGTTGTCACTTACTGTTAGATTCAAATAGATGTATAATAGTTTTCTCTAAAGGTTGAGGCAAGCTGTCTCAGCTTTTTTGCTGCAGCAAGATGTCTCTTTTTATCATAAACATTAATAGCTGGATTTTTCTATATAATAGATACTAGTATAAACTCTCATTCTTTGGTATAGAAAGGCTGTTATGAAAAGAATTAAGGAAATTGAACGGACTCACCCTGATGTCAAAAAGGTTGTTAAAAATGGCCTTACGATTGATTCGAAATATGTGGCTAGTCTCTTAGAGACCGATAAAGACTGGCTGGAGACGGCTGATAGGATTCCTCGTAGTCTGGAAGGCTATGCTAATGCAGTTGGACGGAATTTCAATCGCCATGACATTGGCAACAAGGCCAAGGAAACGGCGGCTCTTTCATCTATCATTTCTTGTCGCGCAGTAGGAATCATAGACTCTGCGAAGCATGTGTCAGAAAGTCAGGGACAGGTCTTTTTTGAAGATATTGTCATCTGTCGGCCAACCAAGAAAGAATTTCAGGGGCTGACGATTTATGTGTCTCAGCATATCGCTGGCTTCTACCAACCTGCCGATCTGAGACGGATGGTTGGTCAGGTTTTTCCAGTTAAGATTATTGACTTGAAGCAGGTTGTTTTTGCTAAACGTTATGATGCCCTAAAAAAGCAAGAAGACCAACCACTTGAAAATGAATATGTAGCTCTGGGTGACATTAATATCGCAGAGTACCTGCTCAACAGTCAAGTGTTGCAGGAATTGGAAGAAGGTGGAGATCACTCGCCTATCCATGATGTGCAAAAGGGCATGATTAACTATATTTCTGACAATGGTGTTTTTGTGCTGACCGCCAATCTGGAACGGGTTTTTATTCCCAACAAACTTTTTAGCTATCGTTATCATTCGCGCATTTTGAAGACAGAAGATTATGCAGCTATCGGAGAGTTGGTGGATTTCAAATTTTTGCGCGGCCGTTATGAACAGGCGGACGACAAACGACAACGCCTAGGAATTGAGGGGAACTCCCCCAACTTAGTTGGCGAGCGACTTTCTTTGGAAAAAGATCCGGAAGCGGTTGTCAGAGATTTTATTGATGCTGGCCCGGGAACAGTTGCTTCGGGCTATATCACAGACTTCAACGAAATCAAGGGGCATTATTTTGAAATGGACGGAGCTTATGGTTACCCAGTTCGGTTGGTAGCCAATGAACGTTTGACACCTCAACTTTTTCAGAGAAAGCAGAAAATATCAGTGGTTCTGCGTCAAGGCAGTTATGAGACGGTCACAGACAAAGCGGGTAAATCTTATCTGAAAATTCGAGCTACTGTTGTTTATAACTCAACGTTTAGTGAGCATGCTGGCTTGGAGGATTTCTTTGACAGGTAGAATGGTGGCGGAACGAGATGAAATGATAAATATTTCGTTCCTCTCGCTTTTTCATCTCGGCTTGTATCTACAAGCAATCCTCTGCTATTGAGCAAGTGGTTGGGATGGCAGGAAGCTTTTGCTATAACAAGGTGAGGCTGAAACATGATTTTCTCAGCCTCTTTTAGAAAAGGAGCAGCAAGTTGGACTCAACTTTTTTAAATCATATCATGTACTATGTGATTATTGTTGCTGAAATTATTATCGGACTAGCCATTATCATATCCGGAATTGGTTGGGTAGTTGGCGATCAGACCAACAATGTCGAACGAAAACGGAAGTCTGGGCTGGCCTTCCTGATTTCGGTGTCATTGTTTTATATTTTTCGCTTTGGCTCTATCGCAGTTCTAGCTCTGCTCTTTTCAAAGGGGAGTTTGCCTGGAATGGAGGAAAAGAGTTTGGTTTATTTGCTGCGTATTCTGCAGGTTTTGGTTCTAGCTCTGGTACCGACTTTTTCCATTATTCAGCACTATATCTATCGTTATCAATATTTGATTATTGAGCGGGAAGAGAGCCGACAGCGTCAGCGTCTGTATTTTTACGTCGCTTTTGCAATGACGGCCGGTATTGTTGGCTTATTAGAGATTATGATTGGGTTGGTGAAGTGAGGTTTTCATGCTATTTTTACTTTCAAAATTACCTTATAAACTAAAAGGGCATCGAAGTGTTGATTATGTGATCTTTTTGCTGAGAAAGGTGATTTGGGCACTTTTCCTTTTTGGTGCTGCTAGTCTTACAGGAGTCATGCTGCTGGCTGTCATGAGAAAGCAAGTTAGTTTTGGCTTGTTTCTATTTCTGTTTATTGTTCTCTTTTTGTCCGTCTTCCTGTCTCTTTATCTAGGGCTGTGGCACACGAATCTGACTAGCCGCCAACGCTACCTGCTGTTTAAAGAAAGGAAAGATTTCAAAGAAAATGATCGCAGTCAGACTATGCGACGTTATATTTTTCTATCCTTTCTATCAGCTCTGATATCCAGCATAGATATTATTGTTTTGACTTTGAATAATTATATCATTGCCATGCTCAATCAGATGTATGTGGCTGCCAGCGACTTTCTCAAAGAAGGGAATACCTATTTTGACTATAAAACTCTATCGCCACTGATTGGTAATCAATTTTGGAATACTTTGCTTTTGATTGCACCAGTTTTTCTCTTTGTCTATCTGCTCTATAACTCCTACAGCAGTGAGATTGTTGTCTATGATGATATGATGAAGCGGTGGTTGAAAAAACGCTTCTTTAAGCATAAGAAAGTTACTCATTTATTTAACGATTTGGACAGAGACGGCGATGCCTATATCCGTTTGGGACGCAATTCGGACATTGGTGATGATGTTATTCTCAAAACGGATGTCAGACGCTTGCACACAGCAGGGTTTGGTCCGATAGGCTCTGGTAAGTCTGTTGCCATTGCTAAGCCGACCATTGTTCAGGACGCCCGCAATGTGACTGTTTATCTGCGAGAATATGCCAAGTTTATCCAGGAGCAGGATCAGCAGATTGCAGCTTTGGGTATTTCTGACGAGCAAACTTTGTTGGAGACTAAGCGAGATTTCTATGAAAAATGGTATGAGAAAGGTTTGGGCAAGCAGTTAATCAACGGTTTCTATGTCAATGAGCCTTCAGGTGACTTGATTCATGATGCGGAGGATATTATCAAGCGAACCGGATTTCCGGAAGAGATGATCTGGCTGGTTGATCCGACTAAGGAAGACACAGATGGAATTAATATCTTTGATGCAGAGACAAATACAGCCGCAGGTCTGACTTCGGATTTGATACGTAATTTCGCGGATGAAGGTGGTAGCAGCGGTGGAAATACTTTCTTTAAAAATGCAGAGCAGGCCTATGTCCGCAATCTGGTCTTCATGCTAAAATCTACATCTCGGATTGAAAATAGCTATCTTGATGTGAATCTCAATGGTGGATCCCCAACTCTCAGCGAGTTTTATGATTTGCTGGAAATTCCTTCTCTGGTCATCAAGCGCTTAAAGCTCTTTAAAGTGTATCGAGATGCCAGTGAGCGAGAGTTCCAACGACTCTATGAAAGACCTTATCAGGAGCTTTACAATCTTGAAAAGGAAGAATTTGTCAAACAAGGTGGTCTCCCATCTCGCTTTGATTCCCATATGTCGCCTAAGTTGCGCAAGGCGTTTAATCAAAAACGAGATGCTGAGTCTAAAAATAAAATCATCAATACGACCTACCATTACTTTGCAGATGCTTATAAAGAAGACCCGCGGACGGGTGTTGAGTACATCACCCACGATGCTAATATTGAAGGTATGAAAAATACCATTCGTAAACTGGCTTCTTCTGACTTGGTGCGACGGATTTTCTTCTCCCAGTCTACCAAGGATATTGATATTCTTCTGAAAACGGGGGGCTTTCTATTGGTCAATACAGCCCGTGGTCCTGTAGACGATGACAGCTCCCGTATGATTGGTCAGATTACGGATATGATTGTGCAGAAAGGGGTTCTCAGACGGAATTCTAGCACGTTGGATCCATTCTTTTCCATTATCGAAGATGAGTACGGCTGGGTGACAACACCCAATACCGAGCGCTTCCTCAATCAATGCCGCAAGTATAATACGGCAGTGCTGGGTCTTTACCAGAATTATGAGCAGATTGAGGCTAGCCTGGGAGCTTCAGATACGGCTGCTCTGCTCAACTCTTATCGGAATATTTTTGTTTTCCAAGGTAGTTCCAATAAGTCAACAGAAACTATCGTAGAGCGGGCCGGAACGGAAAAGAAGGTCAGCCGCATGACCAATAAAGGTAGCGTAGATATGTTGGCAGGCAATGACAACAATGCTTCATCTTACCGAGAGGAAATTGCAGAGGAAGATGTGACTAATAGCTCTGAGCTCTTCCGCTTGGAAAAATTCCAGTTTGCTGGAGTTCATGTCATTGATGATGAAGAGAGCGAGCTAGTCAAGGTTACGCCGACACCATCCTTTGAGCTTCCGATTTTCAAGGATCCTAACTACAAGGCACCATTTAATATAGAGGAAAATGAAGAAGATCGCCGTGCTTACGAAATTTGGAAAGAACAGGTTGAGCGCTATTATGTTGAGCGCCATTCGGAAGGTGTCATTCCTTTTGACCGCTTTACACCAGAAGAGCAGCGTATTATTCTTGGATTAGATGAGGAACATAAGTCTCTAGAAAAACCTAGAAAAAACAAAGCTAAGCGCTCGTCTGAAGGAGGAAAACAATCAGCTGCGTCCAAGAGCAGTGACCATAAAGGGAAGTCCCGGTCAGCAGTTCAGAAAAGCAGTCAAGAAAGCGGTTTATCCGACCGACCAGTTGAGCCTGCTTCGGCTCAGCCGTCTAGTTCAGAGTCGGCTGCTAATTCTACATCAGATGCTCAGAGCAAGGATGATGCTCCAAGTATTGAGGCATTCTCTGAGGCTGCAAAACCACATGTTTCCAAAAAGTATAATCCGATGATGGACGATTAAATATTCATAATAGAAGGAGCCTCTTATGACAACTGAACCCCAGTCAAGCTTAACTAAGAAAGAGGATATTGCTGTTCTAGGTGGCTTTATTCTTACCCTTTGTTTTGCCTGGTTTTTATGGCAATATCGAATCAATATCGGTCACAGACTTATTTGGTCGTCCGTTCTCTCCCTTTCCTTTCCTTTTTTCTATCTGATTTTTGCCTACCATTACCTCGTTTCTAGGACTTCTGCAAGGCTGCCTCTTCTTTTTGGGAAGAAATATAGCCAGGCCAGTGATATGAAACTTTCTCTTGCTTGTCTGTGTTTTGTCTTTTTACTCTTGCTTTTAGGTGGTGTGGTAAGTAGCTTCTTTTCCAATCAGTTTAGTTTTGATAAGACCATCTTCATCCATAAAGATAGCCAGCAAGCCAAGCAGATTTTTAGTATGGAAGCTGGAAGCTATTCCGAGTTGCTTGAGAAGATAGAGAGTAAAGATAAGCGGGTTATTCTGTTTTATAAGCTTGCCTGCAGAAAGTGTCAGCGCGCTGTTCCTGAACTTTTAGCGCAAGTTCAAGACCAGGATAAGATTCTTTTTATTGATATATCCTCAGAGGCAGGGGGAAAGGCAGCACAGCGTTATGGTGTAGATCAGGCCGCGACGGCCATGGTCTGGGAAGATAGGGGTTACAAGCTCTATAGTCTGGCGACTAAGGAAGACGATGAGCGAATCACTCTTAATCAAGCTGAGTTAGACTACGTGGTTCAGATTCTTAATATAGACAACAAGTAGAAGTACGTTTTCTTTTCTGCAGGAAGTTCAGCCCTTTCAGAAACGAGTGTTTTGCTAAGTGCAGACTAGGTTACCTACTTTTTATCATAAACTAGAAGAAGGTAGAGTTATGATATACTGATGATACCGGCAAGCAACAATTCCTTTTTTAACTTTTTTCTAATTGGGAGCAGTGTTGATGACTGCTGTTTGTTGGTATCTCCTAAATAAGGTTTTACGACACCTTATTTACTTTAAATCTTTTTATTTGGAGGAGCTGGGGGAAGCCTTATTCTCAGCTCTTCTAGTTTTTTGTTTTGTAAGATGAAACAAAAAGTAACTTGCTTGAAGAATAGAGACGGTCAGCTTTTGCGGCTGTCTTTTTCTTTTTATCATAAACATTTATCTTGTTTTTTTGGGCTATAATACAGACATGGACAATAAAAAGAATAATAACGATGCTTTGGATGTATTTATTGAGAAATATATCGTTGGAAATGCAGTCGTTCAGACCTTGAAACGTAGGGCTATCCTAAGGAAATTTTTAACTTTTTTAGTTCTGATATCAATGTGGCTCTTTTTGCTAATCAATGCTTATTTGTCTCCTCAGCGGATTGAGTATACAGAGGCGCAGCTAGCTACGAGCCGAGACTTTGAAAATGATTCTGGGCGTATTATGCTGACTAAGCAGGTCTATTCAGAAAAAAATGGCATCCTGCTCCTGGAATTTGAGACATCGGATTATACTTCTTCTATTGCTAAAGGTATCAATGCCAAGAACTTAGAGTGGATGCTCTATGCCAAAAAGCAGGGTGAGGATACTAAGATGGAGGTTATTCCTCTAGCTAACCATAAAATTGATGTCATTGTCAGAAATGTTCCAGAGGATTTTGAAGCCATCGCCCTTAATATTACCAATAAGACAATGGCTAACAAAGATGTAGATGTTGATATTGAAGAGTATAACGATATCACTTCCAGCGAAACACGCTATTCATCTAAAAAGAAAAAGAAAAAAACGGATACGGCAGAGCTGAGCAATGAAGTGCAGTTCATGGTGGCTGCTCAGAGTGATAAACTTAAACATGCCTATCTGCAGGATTTGTCTCGGGAAAAGTTTGCTCTCAATGCTTTTGAAGAGGAAAAGAAATTCCAGATGAAGCAAATTGAGAAACTCCAGAAAGCCATTGAAAAGTTGGAAGCTTCCATTGAGGAAAATAGGACGACACTGGAAGATTTAGAGCGGTCAGGCCAGTATCTGGTTGGCAGTAATTTGACCGAAAATCAAGAGAAGATTGAAAATGTTGAAAAAGAAATCAACGGGAAGCAGATGAAGATTAATCAGGCTAAGGATAATATTTCTACCCTGCAGAATGCTGTTGATGCGCTGGATCGCTCCATGCAAGAAGTCCATGACGGGACTTATCAGTTTAATGCACCAATTACTTCAGTTGAGATGGATTTTTAAGAAAAAGGGAACTAGGACTAGCTGCTTCTGGCTAGCCTAGTCTCTGTTTATGCCAGCTCAACTGCAACGAAAAAGTTAAAGGAGAATCTTATGTCAGAAGAAAACAACTATGAGAACCGTCCCTATGGTTTTCCGCGAGATCTTTTTGCGTCTGTCAAACTTTACGGTATCCGCCTTTTCAGTTTGCTCTTTGTATTTGGGGCTCCAATTCTTGCTATGCAGTTCACAGGCAGTGGGAAAGTCTTTCCTAAGCAACAAGCGGTTGAATACATCAGTTTCGTTGTGCTGACTTTTATCATTGCTCTTTATCTGATGTTCCCTTTTAACGGCGGAAAAAACAATCTTCATGCGATTAGGATTTTCTTAACGCGTCGACGTAAAAGATACCAATCCATTGACCGTATGAGGAGCAAGGAAGTCGCTAAAACAGAAAAGAGAGGGATAGGTAGAAGATAATGTTACAGACTGAAAAACTGCAGCAAAAAGAAGAATACCAAGAAAAAATCATGCCCGATACCTTGAAATTCCAAGACTCAGTGTCAATTGAGGAAGAGGAGAGCTTAACACCTTATCTGGATAAATACACAGAGAATGTTACTGAAAAGATTCGCAAGAAGATTGACAATTTTACAGTTTTTGGCCGGGATAAAGAGGTAGAGCAAGTCATTGTATCTCTTCTGCGGCAGACTAAAAACTCCCCTATCTTAGTCGGAGAAGCCGGGACCGGTAAAACAGCGATTGTGGACGGATTGGTGGTAGAAATTCTAAAAGGCAATGTCCCAGATGAGTTTAAGCATGTAACAGTTCGTTCCTTGGAGTTGTCTAATATCTCCAGCAAGTCAGATGGAGAGGACATGGTTTCGCGGCTCAAGCGGATTATTGAGGAGTTAAAGGTAACCAAGGGTGAAAATATCCTCTTTATTGATGAGGTCCATACCATTGTTGGAGCCGGTGGTGACGGCAGTATGTTGGATGCCGGAAATGTTATCAAGCCGCCTTTGGCGCGTGGGGAAATTCAGATGATTTCTGCGACGACCTACGAAGAATACCAAAGTTCCATCGAAACCGATAAGGCTTTGGAGCGGCGGGTCCAGATGGTACCAGTCGAGGAGCCTACTGAAGACCAAGCTATTTTTATCCTTGGGAACATTCGTCGGCGTTTTGAAAAAGAAAGGAATATCACCATCACGGACGATGCAGTAGAGCAGGCTGTTCGGTTGGCTGTCCGTTACATTCCTGAGCGTTTTCTGCCTGATAAGGCTATTGACTTGCTGGATGATGCGACCGCTCAGGCTTATTTTGAGAAGCGCAAGGTAGTTGATATTGAAGATATTGCCCGCGTTATCCAGAAAATGAAGAAGATTCCAGTTACAACCATTCTGAAGGATGACTCAGAGAGGCTGATGAACTTCACTGATGAGCTGAAGAAGTATGTAAAAGGTCAGGATTTTGCAGTTTCACAGGTGGCTAATACCATTTATATCTCAAAAGAAGGTTTTCAACGGCCTAATAAACCTCTGGGAAGCTTTCTCTTTCTAGGAACAACTGGGGTTGGGAAAACAGAGTTGGCCAAAGCCCTAGCCAAGATTCTTTTTGACAATGTTGATGCTATGATACGGATTGACTGTTCCGAGTATTCCTCTAAAGGTGACAAGGATAAGCTGATTGGTAAAAACATTGTTGGATCTAAAGGTCTCCTAACGGAGCCGGTAAAAAACAATCCTTACTCTGTAGTTCTCCTGGATGAGTTGGAGAAAGCCCACCCAGACATCTACGATATTCTCCTGCAGGTGTTAGATGAAGGTCACTTGACGACAGGGACAGGGCGCAAGATTAACTTTAAAAATACTATCGTGATTGCGACAACCAACTCAGGTGCTGATGAAATCAAAAAGACCTACGCTAACGAGGGTAACTTCGGAGAGATGACTGACCTAGCTTATGAAGGTTTTATGAATCGGATTGTAGAAGAACTAAGTCTGACCTTCCGGCCTGAGTTCATCAACCGTTTTGGTAACAAGGTAGTCTTTAATATGTTGACAGCTGATATCATTGAGGCTATCGTAGATTTGGCTTGGAAGAAAGAAGAAAAACGGCTGGCTGAGCAAAAGGTCTATCTTCAATATGAAGACAAGGCAGAATTTTATGATTTTCTGCGGTCTAAGGGGACCAGTGTAGAAAATGGTGCTCGTCCTTTGGAGCGTCTGATTCAGGATCGGGTGACCGGTCCCATCGCTGAGAAGCTTTTTCTGTTGCAACGTCGAGGAGCCAAGTACAATGTTCTAATCAAAGTCATTGGAGAGGCACCGGATGGTATTTTTCACCATATTGACAAGCGGACACTGGATTTTGAAGCTACGAAAGTGGAGTAATCAGTTATCCCAAGCAGACTTTAATCTTTTGATTGGCTGATTAAGAGGTTCGTTGCTTTAGGTTGAATTGCAGATAAAAATCTATTTTGCTTTTGCATGAGCTTGTATTTTCTAAAAGAGAATCAGATAAATCTTTTGGGAAAATCTTCATTTCTCTTTATGATACAGCGAAACCGATATGCAACTAGGCTATAATAAAGCATGATAAATAAGAAAAGGAGATACTACCTTGAAAAATCTTAAAGTTAAACAAAAATGGCTAGCAGTGATGACTGCCCTCGCTACATTTCTGACTTCTAGTCCAGTTTTTGCAGGCGGGAAGAACCCGTTTGATTCAGTCAATCAGGGAGCAGATAAGGCGACGCAAAATTTTACTGCCCTTGGTTTTACTATTGCCGTTGCTATGTTGGTTGTAGCTGGTATTGGTCTGATGTTATCACAAAAGATGCGTGAATGGGCTAAAGGGCATATTGTTTATGTAATCATCGGTGTTGTTGTCATTGTCCTTGCCAGTCAAGCCGTTCCATTTATTCAGCAAATGTTTGGTGGTTAATCTATGGCAGGATTTGGTTTAGGAAAAGGAGGAGTTATCAAAGACTCCTCATTTGTTTATATTGAATGGGAAGGCAAGGACTCTCCCAAGCACAATGCAGCGATTAAGGATTTAATCGAAGATCTGGACGAAGAGCATTTTCTAGACACTGGGACCATGGAGGACAGTCTGCCTTATCTGACTTTTCTTCAGGCGGAGGTTCTTTTTCGTGCCTTGCGGGATCAATTTGGGGATTTTACTTTTGCTAAGGTCTCTCTAGCTAATAACGAAAGCGGCAAGCCCTCTATTGAAGATGAGCCCAGTATCAGCCCTTTTCTGATTGATCATACTTATGATAATCTGATGACCAAGCTGATGGAAGCTTCCTTGCGCGATCCCCGTTTCAAAGAATACACTTATGATGACTTGGCTCTTTATTTTACGGATAAAGAAAATGGGATTTTAAGAACATATGCGGAAAGTCTGGGCTTATCTCAGGCGGACCTTCCTTATTTCCCTATTGAGTCAGACGTGCAGGGAGCCCTGCAAAGAGCTAGTTCTAAAAAGATTAGAAATAAAGGAGTATCTGAAATGGGAGAACAAAATCCGCTCTTGAGCAAAATTGCTCTGGGGCTTGGGATAGCAGGTTTGTTGATTGGCCTTGTAGGTGTCGTGATTGGTATCATGGGTAATAACAAGCGAGCAGAGCTAGAGGCTCAGACCGCTTATCTTTATCAAGAGCAGCAAAACATCCAAAAACTTCAAGCAAAAGAGCATGCAGCGGATGTGTTTGGACGTTTCTTTATTCCAAATTACTATTCTGGAAATAAGGAAGCGCTCAACCCTTTCCTCTCTTCTGGAGATGCCAAATATACTCAGCCAGAGCAGGCTCAGGTTATCAGTAATCTACTGGAAAGTGTCAAATTGGAAAAAGATGGTTCTTTTACCTTGACTTATGTGATTACTTTTTCGACAGCTGAAGGAGTCAATAAAATCAAACGCCTTTCATTTGGTATTAAAGAAGATAGCAAGGCTGAATATGGTTTCTTGATTACTTCTGAACCTGTCACCAGTATCTACATCAGTGAGAAAAAAGCTGATGAAGAAAATTCAGAGAAGCAGTCGGAAGAAGGCGATAAAAAATCTGAAACAGAAGGCAGCTCAGAGCAATCCCAGCCGTCTGAATCCAGCCAAGCCTCTTCCGAAGAAGGGAAGTGATATGAGTGGGTACGCGTTACGAAAACCTTCAAGACCTATTTAGTAAGGCTCCTCCTATAAGAGCTGGTGGTGTAGGGGATAAATGGACTTATAATGCCCCGGAGACTCAAGCTGGAGCTAATTTTTATGTACAATGGTCTAATTATTTATCATCTATTCCTCAGGTTTTTGCTTATTTTCTCTACCTTCCAGGTTGGATTACCAAAGCACTGTATTCTATTAGTCTATCCTTAGAAACGATATATAATAATTTATTTAAGTTATTTGGTTTCTTTGATTATCTTGAAAAGAATGATACCTTTGTCGGACAGATTTTTGATGGCCTGCAAAAACTTGGGATTGTTGTTTTTGTCTTACTTTTGATTATGTTTGTAACAGCGAATTTTGTTACAGGTCTAGCAAGATATAAAGATATTATTGGCCACTTTCTTTTGGTTACAGCAGTTGTAGGATTACTGCCCCAGGCTATTAAGCAGTTTTCTGGATTCTTGGCTCGTGATGCGCAAACAGTAAGAACAATGTCAGACGATGGGAAATCTGGTTTTACCTCCTTATCCCTAAAGCCTTATGAAAAAAATGTAGTTGATTTATACGTGGTCATCCAGAATAAATTTGATATCAATGTGCTAGGGATGGACAGTAAAGGTTTCTTGAATCCATCAGAGACTAAATTAAATAATTTAAGTGATGATAATTTGTTACAGACTGATTTTGCTGCTTGGTATGGAGGAACGGACCAAGAAGTTTTGAAAGAATTTGACAATAACTCAGAACTGAAAGGAGTTGGTCACCTCCTGAGTTCGGTTCTAATATCCAATGAGCCAGATAATGTTCGGATTGCGGAAGTTAAGCCAGGTTTTTGGAGCGATTTAGAGAATGTTTTCTCTGCAGTTTATCTTCGCTATAATGTTAACTGGATTGGACTTATTGTTCAACAGATTATTTTAATAGCCTTGCTCATCAGTATGTCAATTAAATTTGTTCAATCGGTTTTTCAAGTTATTGTGGCTGGTATGATTGCTCCAATCGTTGGCTATACTTCTGTTGAAAACTCAGATAAGTTCAAGGAATTGCTTCAGACCATTTTTGGCACTATTACAGGTATTTTCTTTGAGGTTATCCTACTTCGAGTTGCTATGAGTATTTTAAGAGACTTTCCTACCATATTGGTTAAAGGGATTTCTGGCCTATCTGAAGATGGTTTTAGCACAGGGCTTGGTTATTGGGAAAATATCATGGCTTCTATAATTATTTATGCAGGAGTGTATTTTGCTTTAACTAGTGGTAATAGTGCTGTTGAGCGTTGGTTAGGTGTTTCTCCGTCTCAAGGCGGAGGAAGCAAACTGGCCGGTATGGCCGGCGCTGGTATGGCTGCGGGTGCAGCAGCTTCCCGCTCTGGCATGAAAATGGCTAAAGCAGCCCCTGGTGTGGCTAAGAAGTCTGCTCGTGGCGTTGGAACTGCAGCTCGGAAAGCGGTTGGCGGCGCTAAAGGAGCTGCTCGAGGTGCTGGTGCAGCAGTCAAAGGAATTGGAGCTGGAGCTGCTCGAACTGTTGGCGGCGCTAAGGGTGCTATGGAAGGCATTAAGCAGGCTGGCGGGGTTGGTAAGGCAGCAGCCAATCTAGGTTCTCATGCTAAAGCAGGTATTGATAGTGCTTATGATAGCGCGAAGAACTCTGTTAAAGGCACGGCAGAAGGAGTTAAGAATTCTGTTAAAATGTTGGCAGTGCTGCTAGAGAAAACTATAATGCTGGAAGAACAGCGGTTTCTAATACTTTAGCTTCTGGAGCCAACTCGAAGGCAGGAACTAAAAGTGAAGCATCAGGTGTCGGAAATGCTGCGACAAATGCGAATAAGCCGAATCAAGCTAAGCAGGGAATTGGTGGAGCATCTGGCTCGCAGATTTCTAATAATACTAATAATAAACCGTCCAGTTCTTCAAACAATGGCGGTATCAACAAGAAAGATTCTGGTAAAAAATAATGTAAAAACGGAAAGAAACTTATCTTTCCGTTTTTACTGTCTTGACAATCATTTGAGATATAGTATAATGAACTTGTATAAATTATTTATTGCTTTTCAGTTGAGTATGAGGCCTGTCGGCTTCATTCTATCTTTAAGAACTGACTTTCTACTCTTTACTGAGATTTAGACTGCTTAAGAGATAGTGCCAAAATACAGAAAAACAATCTACGAAGCTATGGGATTGGTATTTTGAAAGATTTTATGTAACAGCTTAGACATTTATTATGACTATCGGTAATATTATGACTTTTCGGGCTATGGCTTGAAGAACACTAAGGAAGATTTTTTCAGAACTGACTACATAGGATGTTTTGTTATTAGAATCGGTTTTTGGTGTGCTTTGAACTTGTTTGAGAGGTCTTTTTTTGCTGAACAAATGAATGTCGAATCAGAAGGTATTTCCAGTTGGAAAAAATTCTGATTTCACAGGTGTTCAAATGGCAAGCTACAAGTGTGGCTTTTTTTGTTTGGACAGACTTATGAACGCATCAATAAAGGAGGTGATCTTATGTATCGAAAAGATTGTGAGCTCAATCTAAAACAAGCTCCCTTTCGAGTGTTGATTTAGTGTCTAATAGACTAGAAGTCAATGCATCTTAACGAAAGGGGGTAGTGTAATGGTAAGTCAATTCTGGGATATCATTCTTTATGTTGTCAAATCAGTCCTAGCATATATTTGTTATAAATGTATTGACTGCTGGTTTGAGACTATTAGAGGTCGTAAGAACAGCGCGAAGAAA
Organism: Streptococcus sp. IsoGale022; assembly: GCF_031142805.1. Taxonomy (NCBI): domain Bacteria; kingdom Bacillati; phylum Bacillota; class Bacilli; order Lactobacillales; family Streptococcaceae; genus Streptococcus; species Streptococcus sp. IsoGale022. Next base: position 25,390 of record NZ_JAKZJI010000013.1, read on the forward strand.
CCACGCCGGTTCCCGACACGCCGCAGAAAGAAATAGTTCTGCCGCCCCTGTGTTCCATTCATAGAGAACGTAAAAAAGCCCTTATCTATTGCAGTAGATAAGGGCTTTGGGGTAATAAGCAATGGCTTAAAACCAATTCTGGGACCTTTATTATATCCTTTTTTTTTATTTTGTCAACCTATTTTTTATACCTAAGATGGACTGGTTCTGAAGTTTAGGAGAACTTTTTATCATAGATTGTTTTTTTCTGAAATTGCGTTATAATATAGTAAATAAAGAAAGTAAAGGTGTCGTATGATGAAGAAAAAACCTATTCTCTTGCTTTTAGCAGCTTCCGTAGTTTTCCTTCTGTTTTTATCAGCCTGCAGCTCCAATAAGGAAGGCGATACTAATGGTTCCAGTTCCGAAGTGCAAAAAACGAAAGAGGGAATTTATGAGCATCTGAAAAATGCGAAGAATGAAATTTGGTATGTAACTAAGGAAGTATCAAAAACCTCTTATCCTTCTTATATCTATATCTTCAACAAGGGAGAAGTCAAAGGTTATAATTTATTTGATGCCAATATAGAAGGGAAATCTTTCGGAGATTTAGCGCAGATGTCCGATAAGGAAATTATTGATTACTATGAAAGTCAGGAAGGGGCAGCTTTAAAAGGTCTCTCTGAGCAGGCAGATTCGTTTTATGCGAATATCAATCAAAATGAGGTGTCTAAGGCAACATCTGAAGCGTATAAAAAATACGCAGACGGGAATGGCGAGCTTCCTGCTGTTAAGTACACGGTTAAGCTAGTGACAGATGAAAGTGGGACTGGTGTCGAAAGTGAGAATATTGATATCAATCTCTTGGGTGTCGGTCAACATGCATCAAGAGTTGGAGAATTTCCACATTATACTGCTGTCTTGAAGCATGTAACAAGCACTACTAAGATTTTTGATAGCACCTATAATGGTTTTGAAACAGAGGATGCTGCGAAACCTTTATTTGTTACTCGTAGTAAAAAGCAGTTTGACTTAGATACTACTAAAACAAATGCTAAGGGACTGGAAATAGAATAAAAATGGAAACGGAAAGAAACTTATCTTTCCGTTTTTACTGTCTTGACAATCATTTGAGATATAGTATAATGAACTTGTATAAATTATTTATTACTTTTCAGTTGGGTATGAGGCCTGTCGGCTTCATTCTATCTTTAAGAACTGACTTTCTACTCTTTACTGAGACTTAGACTGCTTAAGAGATAGTGCCAAAATACAGAAAAACAATCTACGAAGCTATGGGATTGGTATTTTGAAAGATTTTGTGTAACAGCTTAGACATTTATGACTATCGGTAATATTATGACTTTTCGGGCTATGGCTTGAAGAACACTAAGAAAGATTTTTTCAAAACTGACTAAATAGGATGTTTTGTTATTAGAATCGTTTTTTGGTGTGCTTTGAACTTGTTTGAAGGGTCTTTTTTGCTGAACAAATGAATGTCGAATCAGAAAGTATTTCCAGTTGGAAAAAATTCTGATTTCACAGGTGTTCAAATGGTAAGCTACGAGTGTGGCTTTTTTTGTTTGGACAGACTTATGGACGCATCAATAAAGGAGGTGATCTTATGTATCGAAAAGATTGTGAGCTCAATCTAAAACAAGCTCCCTTTCGAGTGTTGATTTAGTGTCTAATAGACTAGAAGTCAATGCATCTTTAACGAAAGGGGGGAATGTAAATGGTAAATCCTGTTTGGGAAATCATTTTTCATGTTGTCAAGTCAGTTCTGTCATATATTTTTTATAAATGTATTGACTGCTGGTTTGATACTATCAGAAGTCGTAAGAACAGCACGAAGAAACCGCGCCGGTTCCCGACACGCCGCAGAAAGAAATAATTCTGCCGCCCCTGTGTTCAATATATAGAGAACGTAAAAAAGCCCTTATCTATTGCCGTAGATAAGGGCTTTGGGGTAATAAGCAAATGCTTAAAACCTGTTTGGGAGTCTTCATTGTACCTTAATTTTTCTATTTTGTCAAGCTATTTTTTATACCTAAGATGGACTGATTCTGAAGTTTAGGAGAACTTTTTATCATAGATTGTTTTTTTCCGAAATTTCGTTATAATATAGCAAATAAAGAAAGTAAAGGTGTCATATGATGAAGAAAAATATCTCCCCCTGCTTTTAGCAGTTTCCTCAATTTTCCTTCTGTTTTTATCAGCCTGCAGTTATAAAGGAGGCAATACCAATGATTCCAGCTCTGAAGTGCAAAAAACGGAAGAGGGAATTTATGAGCATCTGAAAAATGCGAAGAATGAAATTTGGTATGTGGCAGATGAAGTATCTAAGGAGAGTCATCCTTTTGCTGTCTATGTTTTTAATAAAGGAAAAGTCAAAGGGTATACAACTTTTAATAGGGATGAAGGTAAATCCTTTGGCGAACTGTCTAAAATGACCGATGAAGAAATCATGGAATATTATGAAAGTCAGGAAGGGACTTTTTTGAAACATATCTATGATGTGACTGCCAGCAATGCAGAACAATTTCCAGACGAGACTCAATATAAGGAATTAGCAGAAGCGCTGAAGCCTTATGGAGATGGTAAGGGCAAGTTACCAACGGCTGATTTTCAGGTTAAACTTGTAACGGATGATACTGGTAAGAATATTGCTAGCGAGAATATTGAAATTGATTTTTTAGATATTAGTAAGCCGGACCGGAATTTTGGGACTTTTTGGAATTATACTTTGAAATTAAAACATGTTACGAGCACAACCAAGGTTTATAATAGTACTTATAATGGTTTTGAAACAGAAGACGATCACAAGCCGCTCTTTGTCACTCGTAGTAAGAATGAATTCAAACTGGATACCTTAAAAACTAAAGGGATTGATGTTGAATAAAGATGGAACTGGAAAGAAACTTATCTTTCCAGTTTTTTTGTCTTCCAGAATGGACATTCTTATGCTAGTTCCCCAAGAGTCAGTGTCAGAATGCGAGATAAAATCTGCGAAGCTTATAGACGAGAGTTTTGAAAAGAATTTATATAGAGACCCGAACATCTATGTTGATGAATTGATTTCTTGAAGAAAGATTTTTCAATGCGATTTAACTTACTTTGAAAGTTTTTTGCTGGTTTGATACTATCAGAAGTCGTAAGAACAGCGCGAAAAAACCACGCCGGTTCCCGACACGCCGCAGAAAGAAATAGTTCTGCCGCCCCTGTGTTCAATATATAGAGAACGTAAAAAAGCCCTTATCTACTGCAATAGATAAGGGCTTTGGGGTAATAAGCAAATGCTTAGACCCTATTCGGGACTTCAGTATACCCTATTTTCCCAATTTTGTCAATGGGGATCAACTTAAAGAAAGGTCTTTTTCAGTGTTCTTTATCTTACTTTGAAAGTTTTTTGCTGGTTTGAGACTGTTAGAAGTCGTAAGAACCGCGCGAAAAAACCGCGCCGGTTTCCGACACGCCGCAGAAAGAAATAGTTCTGCCGCCCTTGTGTTCAATGTATAGAGAACGTAAAAAGCCCTTATCTACTGCAGTAGATAAGGGCTTTGGGGGTAATAAGCAAATGCTTAGAACCTATTCGGAACTTTAGTATACCCTATTTTTCAATTTTGTCAATGGGGATCAACTTAAAGAAAGGTCTTTTTCAGTGTTCTTTATCTTGCTTTGAAAGTTTTTTGCTGGTTTGATACTATCAAAAGTCGTAAGAACAGCGCGAAGAAACCGCGCCGGTTCCCGACACGCCGCAGAAAGAAATAGTTCTGCCGCCCTTGTATTCAATGTATAGAGAACGTAAAAAGCCCTTATCTACTGCAGTAGATAAGGGCTTTGGGGGGTAATAAGCAAATGCTTAGACCCTAGTCAAGAGTCTTTATTATACCCTAACTTCTCTATTTTATCAACCTGTTTTTTATACCAAATACAGAAATTTTTGGGCTATTTGGATTATGTTCCCGCTAGAAAAGGCAGGAACTTTGATAACCAATTGAGCAAGATATAGCCGAACAGTAGTCCCGAGGTGATGAAACCTAGGAAAATCGCAAAGGTGTAGGAGGCTAGCTGAAAGCGAGGATTTTTTAAATCGTTCCAAGTGACTCCAAAACTTCCACCAAGACCGCCGCAGATGGATGTTAGTGTGAGAATGAGAATACGTTTAAGTTTGGAGTGAGCTAGACTAGAATAGCTGAAAGCGACAGGAATTTGCCAAAGCAGCCAGACTAGTAGAGTTAGAAAGGGATGTTGTTGGATAAAACTGGAAATCAATAAACTGCCTCTTAGGTTATATTTCTTCCTATTTTATCCCAAGAAAGGGCAAAAATCAATCTAAAACAAGGGCTTCTGCTTTATCATAAAGCCTTATGAGATTTTGATAAAGTATAATGTTTTTATAATACTTAAAATAGAGAAAAGGATAGGATTTATGGCTCTAAAAAAACCAAGTTCTTCCAAAAAAATGGGAAAAAAGAAAAAACAAGAAACAACCGGAAACGGTAATAGTCGGCTTGGGAAGATTGCGGAAAATCAATTTTCTTATGATACAAAGGAGTTTGAAAATCGCGATTTTCTTTCTACGGTCGAATTGCTGGACACTAAGGCGATCTTAAACAACGTCAAGGGACAGCCGATTGCTTTGGAAAATGGCTATTCAGGCTATCTGCAAATCATGGAAGTGAGAGGGAAAGATTTGAATTCTCTTTCGGACAATGAGCGGCAGCGAACCATTCAGAACTTCAGGAAATGGAACTCTGAGATCACCTTTGACTATATGTTTGAGTCTACAACTCTACCGACAGATACTTCCGAACAGATTATTGAGTCTAGACGGATTTTAAATGAAGTTCGGCGAGAAATGAGCAAGACCGGAATCAGTGAAAACCGAATGGAGCAGCTGAAGGATCGGGAAAGTATTCTCATGCAGAATATTCTGTCGGAAGAAGCTGTCGAGCAGGAGTTATACAATGCAGAATTTTTAATCTGGCTTTACGGAGACACTATTGAAGACTTGCATAGGCAGGTGCGTAAGGCCCAGACTAGCGGAAATGGGGATTTTGTTCCAGTTATTGTTTCGGCTAGCAAAAAAGAGCAGATTCTTAAGCAGTACAACAATCAAAATGAAAAGGTGTAGTAGAGATGTTTTTAAAGAAACGAAAAGTTAAAAAGTTGATAGCTAGAGGCTATGACTTGCCCTTCATCAGCCGGATTCAGCCTCAGGGGAATATTGACTTTAAATCCGATGACCGCTATTGGAAGTCAGGAGATGGTTATCATGCAACCTTGTTTGTAACGGGATATCCTACAGGTGGCCTGAATGACTACTGGGGTACGGAACTGATGCAGGTACAGGGAACTAGAGCCTTTATGCATGTCACTCGCTTAGATAATAAGCTGGTGCAGGAAAAGGCCTCCAAGGCTGTCGAAGAAAAGAGTTCACGGATTGATGAAAATCAAAAAGCTACTAAGAATCAGGCCGAACTGGATGAAGTGCAGGATTTGATGTTGCTGGAACAGGATATTCGCCACAATAACTCGGGCGTTAAGGGTATTTGGACCCGTATCTATGCTTCGGGGAATACTGAAAAAGAGCTGTTTGAAAAAATGTCTGAGATTAAAAATGGGGCGCCGAAATTTTCCATGACGTCCTTTATCGGTGAGCAGGACATTGAGTATCATTCACCTTTTGTTCCACCTTTGCGTCAGAAGGATTTGCCCAATCACCGTCAACCCCAGCCGGTGCCGGTACGGGATTTGTCTGGTGGTTATTGGTTTAACCACACCAAGCTGGCAGATCCGCATGGAACTTACTTTGGCTACACGCCAACCAGCGGTGCAGTCAATCTAGATTTCCTACAGAATGATGATATTCGGACTCGGCCTTTTATGTTTGTAGCCGGTGCTCCTAAAATGTATCAAAAGAAGTTCGTCCTCAAACACACGGATTCCCTCTATGCTAGAGGACACAAGATTATCAATATTGACTTGGATGGAACTTTTCATGATTTGACAAAGTTTCAATACGGAAAAGTGCTTAGTATGTCTGGTGGAGCTAATAAGATCAATATCATGCAGGTTCTCCCAACCATGACCAAGGAAAATGGAGTTGAAGTTGATGAAATCGGTTCTTTCCGTCTACATGTGGCTAAGCTAAAAAGTATTGCTCAGGTGCTGAACCAGGAGATCACTTCTGACGATTTGCTGCGCTTAGAAGATTTGATTACAGATTTTTATGTATCTATTGGCTTATGGCAGCACAATGCAGAGAAGAATGCCGAAAAGATTCATATCACAACGATTGTTAATGATGAGCATCCTCGTCTGTCCCAGTTTTGTTCGTTTTTGGAACAGCGTTATCGGGCAGCAGGAAAGGCCGGAAATGATCATGATACGAGATCTGTAGGGCGTATTTCCAAAACTTTCAGCTCTCTCAATAAAAACTACGGTCCAATCTTTGATGTCTACACCAACTTTGAAGACTTGTCAGAGGAGCAAGTGGTGACGATTGATCTGTCGGAGCTGACTAAGACACCTATGCTGCTTAATCTTCAGTTGACCCAGGTTTTGTCTCTGATTTCTTCTTATGTGGTTAATAACGGGAAAATTCAGCGGCAGAAGCGCAAGCAAAATCTGTCCCTGACTCATGATCAGTTGACTCACTATGTGATTAATATTTCTTCAGCACAGATGGTTTTGGATATCCGCTATTCTCAGTCAGTAACTTTCCTGGCTGATATGATTGAGGAAATGGGGACGAACTATGCAGGAGTTGTACTGGAAATGTCCTCCCTGCAGAATGTTTTGGTTGCCAGCGGAAATACAACCCTAGATATTTATGCATCATCCATCAGGCGGATTTTCTCCTTGATGCAGTATCGTGTCTTTGCTAATACAGATGAGACTACAGTCCACCTACTGGCAGACGCTCTGAGAGAGTCCATGACAGAGTCTGAGCTGGAAACTTTGCCTAACCTAGTTCAGGGGCAGCTCTTTCTCAATATCGCTGGGCATGGGAATGTTGTCTTTAACCAGGAATTTTTAGGGAACGAACTAGAAAGATATGCCAGTGTAGATTAGGAGATGATATGCTTGTTTTACGGTTTAACAACTGGTTTTACTCAACCAAAACCTTAAAAACCTTCTTTTGGCTGCGTTGGATTGCAACAGTAGCTTTTGGTGCTGCTTTTCTGCTCGGCTTTGGTCTGAACTTAGCCTATTTAATGGCGCTATCTGGAGGTCGCTTGGTGACGATGACTTTTTCTGTCTCCTTAATTGTTGGAGCAGTTGTTCTTTGCTTTCTCCTTGCTCAGGGAAAGTATCAGGCCATTGTTCCAGTTTTGCTGCTGACTTTTCTCCCTTCTACGCTCTTGACAGAGTTTGGGGTGACCGCGGATTTATATTTGGTTTTGTTGCTGTTTATCTGTTATTTAGAGTCTGTTCATCGCCGGTTTGTGGTTAGTGTAATAGCTAAGCTGAGTAAAGAATTTTCTCCTCTATATAGCAAACGTCTGAATAATAAGAAGCAATATCGGGCTTATCGTCATGCCTATATGGTGTTGGAACTGTTGAATCCTGATGATTTTCGGCTGACCAAGGAAGTGACTAAGACAGTATCAGACAAAGTCACAGGGCTGAATGAAAAAGAAATCACCAGAACTTTCAAAATCAAGGGTTTATGGGGCTCGACAACTATTACTGATGAGCTCTACACTAGTCCCCAAAAAGGCCGTTTTTCTGTCAGACGAAAAATTTAATGCGTAAAATCAATATAGAAAGGACTTCAGGCAGAAAGGGGACTCCCTCTGCCTGAGGAAAATGTAAATGGTAAAGTACAGACTTGTCCGGCCAGATGTAAAAAAAGCTGAAATGCATGAGGAGAGGGAGGCGGAGTCTTCGCATTCTACAAAAAGACGTATCCGAGGCCCTATTTCCCTCTATAAGGATACCGTAGAATCCTATCGTGCCAAAAAGGAATCTGTCAGCAACTATTACCAAAACATGGTAGATGAGCAAAAAACCTACTATGATCATGGTGATGACTGGCAGATTCAGGAGCAGTACAAAAGAGACCGTGAATTTATCAAAAAGCTCTTAAAATACGGTCTGGTTGTAGCTGTCCTCGTTGTATTGTACTGGCTTTTACGAACTTTTTTTTGAGAGGTGTAGAGAAGTATGGTATCAGAAACAGCCAAGAAAGCAGCTAAGAAAGCAGTGAAGGGTGCGGTTAAAAAGGCTATCTTTTTAAAAGTCTTTCTTTGGATTGGAATTCCTGTTCTGCTTATCTTGCTGATTATGTTTCTATTGGCAGCTATCCTGATGGGAGGAGGAGCTGAAAGTAGCGGCGGATCCAGTGATTGTAATCCAAGTGGTCAAACCTCTCCCAATACAACAGAAGAAACAACATCGGCCAATAGCTCTATAGAAGAATTTGTCAAACAGCATGAGAAAGCCTATTTAGACTCCTGGAAAGTAGGTGGCTTTTTGCCGTCTGCCTCTATCGTACAGACCCAGATTGAGACCTCTTTTGATCAGAGCGTCCCATCTTTTGGTCAGGCTCATAATATGGGTGGGGTCAAATGGAATAAAAGGTCAGATTTTACTCAGACTATTTCTTTATATGGAAATAGCTCCGTAGCTGAGAGCGGACCAGGTACAAAAGTTGGAGATGGGACTGGAGGAGAATATGCATTCTTCTCAACCTTTGATTCTGGTATTGTCGGCAAGGCAGAGTTTATGAAAAATCAGACTCTCTATAAGGGGGCTATTAACAATACGGACGGAATCAGTACGCTTAGTGCCATTGCAGATGGTGGTTGGGCAACGGATCCATCCTACAAGACTAAGTTGCACGACCTTTACAACAGCTTGGGCTCTAAGTTTAAGTGGCTAGATGAGAAGGCCATCTCCCAGTATGGCTCTAGCCCTGTAACATTAACTTCTTCTGGCGGTGATTCTTCGGGCAGTGAAACGGATAGCGGTTCCCCTTCATCCAGCGGACCTAAGAAAAAAGGTTGTAAAGATGGCAGTTCGACTGGGACCAATGGTGATGCTGTTGATGGTTCAGGCAAGGTGCCAGAGGATATAACTGCTGCAATCTATACTCCAAGTACTCTTCCAGCTAGCTTAAATCCTTATCTTTTAGATCCAAGAGCTTTTGGTATGGAATATGGTGGCAGTGGAGCTAACTGGGAACACCCTGATGAGTTCTATCTGGCTGGTCAGTGTGTTAATCTGACTATCAGCTTTGGGAATATTCTGTGGGGCCACAAGGGAGTTGTCATTGGGAACGGAATTGACCAAGCAGATGCCTGGGCAAGAATCTTTGGGAATTCTACAAAGAAAGCACCCAAAAAAGGAGCTATCTTTTCCTGTCTAAGTGACAGCGGGAATCCTGCAGGGCATACTGGGATTGTCTGTCATGTCTTTGAAGACGGCAGTATCCTGACCTGTGAGCAGAATAGTTCAGTTAGTGGTACAAATGCAGGTAAACCTTTTACTTGGCACTACTGTGTGATTAGGCCGGCTGAGCAGGCAGAAAAACATTATGAGTTTGCTTATCCAGATGATAGAGAGCCTAATCTAGGCGGTAATAAAACGGGAGCGAGTAACTAGCCAGACGAAAAGAGGTAATGATGAATCCGAGAAAGAAAAGAAAATTAATGATCACCCTAATTTGCTTAGGTACGGTGCTCTTCATAGCCATGCTTGTAACAGTGTTTTTAAATAGGCAGGCTAGGAAGAAGGCAAGAGAAGCGGAGATTTCTCAGACGAGCTCTACAGATGGGTCTTCTGAAAGCTATTCATCTCAGTCGTACCGTGAACCAACACCTAACGAGAAAAATTATCAGTATGCGCGTGCAACCCTAGAGAGACCAGAGAGCGTGGTGACTGAAGAGAAAAAAAAATAAAGTGGCTGAAGCTTTAAAAATAGCGGTCGAGGATATCAAAAAGCATCCTGATACAGCAAATATCTCCGGGAATATGGATAATCATTTAGCCTCTACTTCTAGCCCCATGGTCCTAACGTTTGCTATGGCCATAAATTTAGCTGGTTATAACATAGATGAAAGTAAAACAGAGGTTTTTAAGTCTTACAGTGATGATGTGCTTCAGTTCCTCTGTGTCATGACCAAGGAAGGGAAGGAAAATTCCTATTTTGTCGGTAACTACAATGACTATACCGGCCAGCTTCAGATTGCTTCCTACCACGGTGGCAATATCAGAGTTCGGGGAGACTGACTTTATTCATTAACTATTGCTGTATATTCTCACTGCAACTGGTGAAATAAATCGGTTTAGGTTATACTAGAAGACAGAAAAGCAAAAGGAGAGGTTGTATGCATAGTCATTTAAATGCAATAGAATTGGATCATCTAATTGAGCAATGCCAAAGTGGCGAGCTGAATGCAGCGGATTTGGATCCTCTCCTGGTCTACGAGATGGAACTCAGAATTAATGAACGCTTAGCAGAAGATCAGGAGCCTTTGATGTTTACTTTTCACGAAGTTGCCTATAACGGCTTTGTTCCGAAGGCTCACTCTGTTTGGGTTCGCGACCGTGATTATGTTAGGTTGTTTGGCTTTCTCTTTTTCACAGTAGCTTTGATTCTTTTATTGCTTTGGATTTTTTCTGGTGGAAGCTTATTCAGTGGTAAAAATTTTCAATCTATCTTAAACTTACTCTTCCTTTCTATTGTAACTTTTCTCATGCTTCTCTTAGTTTCCAACAAACCAGAGGATGATTTAGAAAAAGAAAACAAGTAAGCACTGCTAATTTTAGCGGTGCTTTTATAATTATTCGCATCTTATTTTATTGCTTGGTTCCAACAATCCAGAGTGAAAGTGGTTGCGAAAGGTCACAGAAAAATAGTAAAACTATTTACGATAAACAGAAAAACGCTTACTCCTGAGCTATAATAGGAATAGCAAATAATTGAAAGGACATTCTGTTATGAAAAAGAATAAAATAATCCTTCTATCAGCCTCTGTTCTACTTGCAGCATCTATTGGTGTTAATCTTGTCCATGCTGATGATCCGAATCCAGTGACCCCACCGAGCGATGAACGCCCAGTTCAGCCGACTCCGCCGGTAGATAACAACGGCAATAACAACCAACCAACCCCACCACCTTCTGATAATAATGGCGGTAATGATAACGGTGGCAACAATGGCGGCAATGGTAATGGTGGTAATAACAACGGCGGCGGCAATAATCAGCCGACCCCACCAAGCGATGACGGGAATCCAGTCCAACCCACTCCACCTGTAGATAACAACGGCAATAATAACCAACCAACCCCACCACCTTCTGATAATAATGGCGGTAATGATAACGGTGGCAACAATGGCGGCAATGGTAATGGTGGTAATAACAACGGCGGCGGTAATAATCAGCCAACCCCGCCAAGCGATGATGGGAACCCAGTCCAACCCACTCCACCTGTAGATAACAACGGCAATAATAACCAACCGACCCCACCGCCTGCTGATAACGGCGGCAACAATGGCGGCGGTAACGGCGGTGGAAATGGTAATGGCGGTAATGATAATGGTGGCAATAACAACGGCGGCGGCAATAATCAGCCGACCCCACCAAGTGATGATGGGGATCCTATCCAGCCGAACCGTCCTGGTCAGCCGAACCAACCAGATCCCAAGCCAGCGGTACCAGATCCATCTGACCAGCAACCTGCGCCGAAAGCTCCTTCCAAACCGAAAGCTAGCCAGAAGTCGGCTGATCAGGTGGCGAAAGGAAATGGAGCAGGGCCAAATGCTGCGGATCCAACCATTTCTGTGCAAGGTTCAGCGGAGAATTTGAAGAATAAGGCGAAGGAGAACAAGCCTGTTGCTACTCCAACTGCCCCAGTCCTTCCTGCCACTGGAACGAACCAAAGTTTTCTTGCTTTAATAGGTACTGCCATGCTATCGGTATTAGCTCTTGTTGGGTTTAAACGTAAAAAAACTGAGTGATTTCTCAACATAACTTTCTAAGTTTAAAAGTCTGATTTGTATTCAGACTTTTTCTTTTTTCTCTCTTTATGATAAAGCTCTATAGGTAATCTTTCCTGTATAATTTTAAGTAAGAAATATTATAAAAAGGAGGTGAAAAAGGATTGTCCAATATCCTAAGTAAACATAGAATCAAACAAACCGAAACCGGAAAGTATGTGGCCATTGTTCCGTCCTGTTTTAGTAAAGATTATTACCAAAGCTTTTATATGAGACGACTCCACCCTAGCCGTTCCTTTCCTTTTCGCTTAAACGGTCTGTATGAAATTAGTTACCAGAATGAAGCGGATTTTCTTTTGGTAGGACGAGAACTGTCCCAACTGGAGAAAGACATTCTAGTCTTTATTGCTCGTTTTCGCAATGTCCAGAAACTTCATATTCAAAAAGAGATGGGAAGCAATGTCTCGGGGAAGCGTATTGAAAAGGCGGTTCAAAAACTATGCCAGTATTTTTTGATTGAGACTTGGGAATTTCCGCGACAGGACAAGCCTGAAGTTAGTGCAGCTGCTTATTCTATCAGCCAAAATGGCTATCGCTTGCTGCGCTATTTTCAATTAATCGAGCAGCAGGAGTACTATAAGCAGGAAAATTTATTTGAAGATGATCTTTATCAGCCTCTTCGCTTTTGGAAAATCGTAGACACCTATCAGATTTTCAAATTATCAGCTCATTACAAAGGTTTCTTGCCTCAGAAAATGTTGGTACCCCAGCCCTATACCATTAAACAGACCAAAAAGAAAATGAATTCGTTGGGAGAAGAGAAGAAGACCCAGACAGAAAAACAGATTTTTTTGCGTCAGGCTCTTTTGCAAGGAGAGTTGCTCTTTGAAAATCCTAGATTGCAATATGTCTTTGACCTCTACCCTCTCGTGACGGAAGCAGACTTGGAGGAACTTCTGCTGATTTTACAACATTGGTCTGTGTTAGAGGATCCTTATCGCTATTTGGTTCTGATTGTGGATTCTTGGGATCGTGTAGAGGAAGTTAGTCACAAGTATGACTTATCTGCTTATGAAGCTAATATCCTATTTTTTGATTTGGACAGCGCGCAGCATGAGGATTTACAGAGCTCCCTCTATCAGTTTGATGCAGATAGCAGCAGTTATTCTCTTCTGCCCTTTAAATTACGCATCCAGTAAAGTGCTGGACAGCATTAGGCAATGACTTTTTAGAGCTATGTTGTAAGACTGGACTGAATAAAATTTAACAAAAAAGTTTTTGGTTAAATTTATAGAATTTTTTAAGAATTGTGGTATACTCTTAAAGTAGAAATTCCACCTTTTTTGACGACAATTCTTGCTCCTTAAAACTCTTACCGAGGTATGATTCGAGACTCAATAAGCGGTTTCGGATAAATGGACGCAAGAGGATAAATTGGTGTTCTGACAGGCAGAGTACAAGACCTAGACGAGATGATAGAAATAAAAGAGGAGTCAAAATGAATGAAGCAAAAACCCGATGATAAGAAATATTTAGTCATCCATGGAGAAAAACTAATACAGGAAATAGCTCAAGACTTCCCAGTTGTAATCCAAGAGTATGACGGGACCAAGGTTGGTTTGGTGAAAATTGATAATCCAGAACAGCTTCCAGAAAAACTAAAGGCATTATTTGAAGATGGTATTGAAATATTATAAAATCAGGCGCTGAAACGAATCAGTGCCTGATTTTATATATCTATCTAAAATGAAAGGAAATTATGGGTAAGATGAGGCAATCAAGTCAGCTACAATACAAAGGTCAGTCGGGTATCAAGCAGGACTGACCTATTTTTGTCAAATTCTTATTCATAGACAAAAGTTAGGGGCTCTTGAGTTTTCATATCAATGTATTGCCCTTTATAGTACATGACATTGGCTTTTCTCAGCCAAGAGGTAATCTTGTCACGGACATTGAACTCAATGCCCAACTCAGCTTCAACTTTTTTAATCTGCTTCTGTTGCATCTCTCTTGAGAAGAACCGGGCTAAGATATCTGTATCAATGAGATGCTCAGCAATGATGATAGCAGGATCCTTCAAGTAATTAATAAAATTTTGATAAGTCAAACTTTTTAAGAAGTCATTACATTTATCAATAAAGCGCTTAGTCATTAGACCCTCTTCGAATTGAAGCAGAGGGAAGTAAAGAAGGCGATAGTAGGTTTCAAAGATTTCGTCAACTTCTTCTTCACTGAATTCTTTGGATAGGGACTTGCTAATGGGACGCTGTCCACCATAGACATTGATGCCGATTTCTAGGCACATGTTATAGGGGCTATAGCCCAGTAACATGCAGTTGATAATTTCTTGATTTTGCTCATCTTTGCTCTGTTTCCTAAAGTATTTCAGCTTGTCTTCCAAAAATATAATCTTAATTTCCATGAAACGTTGCTCCTCTGTAAATCAGTTAACGGTCCTAAAATAAAGTTGATTTAAAATCAATCGATTTTCAAGAGCTCGTCTGTGTTTACGTTAAAAATTTTCGCAAGTTTGATTAGTTTATCGCCTCTGATGTTCAGTTGATTGCGCTCCATATGAGAAACGGTCATTTGAGAAACACCTAGTAATTTTGCTAGTTGAGCTTGTGTCATTTTATTATTGCGCGCCCGCAATTCTGCTATCGTTACCATAGAAGACTCCTCAAATTTTATGACTAAAATTATATACTCTTTTTTTATTTTATCAATAGAATTGTTGATTTAAAATCAATTCTTTTAAAATATAGCTTTTTTAAATAAGCTATAAAGGCGGTTTCATGGGCTTTGTAGATATTATTACATTTTCTTTACATTTTCGTTGATTTATTCTCTCCTTGCTGGTATAATCTATTTGGAAAAGATAGATTTTTTAGGAGACTAATCAATGGCAACAGTAGGGGAAAGAATAAGAAAGCTGCGGATTGCTCAAGGATTTACTCAAGCGCGCCTAGCAGAGATTTTACATGTTAGTAAGGCAGCAGTCTACAAGTGGGAAAGCAATACTAATCTTCCTAAGGTTATGGAGCTCAAGAATATGAGTAGTCTTTTTCATGTTTCAGCGGATTATCTTTTAGGACTTGCGATCGTTCGGCGATAGAGCAGCTAGGCAGCGAAAAAAAGCTTGAAGCTATGGCGGGCTATTTTCATCAATTAGAATCTCCAGAAAGGCAACAGGCCTGCATAGATTTTGTTATCAGTCAGTTCAATGAACAGGAAGCTGTAAAAATAGAGGCTGAAAAAATTCAGCGGGCCTTGGATGAGCCTGCTGAAGCGGTTCTTGATATGAATATTATTGTGGATTCCAGCTTAGATTTTCAGGGTGTGGATAAAAGTTGACAGTAAATTATAGCGTTTGGGTCTAAAAATAGAGAATTCGGTAGAGATAGGAATTACACTCTTCTTTTAGCGAGGAGAATTTTGGCGGCGATAGTAACTTGATTGAGATTCGACCAGTCTATTTCGTCCTGACGGACATGAAAGAGCAAAGGAGTCATTTTGAGAATGGCTTCTTTTGTTTTAGGGGTTAAGGAGACGAGAGCTTGTACATCCTGTTTATGGATAATCTGGAAGTTCTCCTCCAGATGTTGGATGACCTGCTGATTAGAATAATCTTTTTGACGGAGCTGGTCAGCTACTTTATCTCTAATTTCCTGGAGATGATTCTCTGTTGGGATGACTTTAATGATAAGTCCCTCTTTTTTCAATACTCGCTGAAATTCATGATAGTTAGCTGGTGAGAAGATGTCCAGCAATACATCCATGCTTTGATCCTGAACGGGCAAGTGTGCTAAATCACCGACGAACCATTTTACAGCAAAGCTCTGATCACTTTTTGCGGCTAACTGGATGGAATCTTTGGATAGATCAAAAGCGTAAATTTCTTTGTTGGGAAATTCTTCCTGGATTTTTCGAGCATAATATCCCTCTCCGCAAGCGACGTCTAGAATGGTCTGTTCTTCAGGTAGGGCCTGCAGCAGATCCTGCAACTCGTCTAGGATATGCTGATAAAAGCCGGCTTCCAAGATGGCTTGCCTATTTTGAAAGCTTGTTTTGTCATAGTCTTTAGCTTGTTTGGCTTGAGGAGCTAGATTGACATAACCGAATTTGGCGATGTCGTAGGAATGGCGATTGGCGCACTTGAGGCTGTTTTCTTCCATAGCTAAGCTTTGCTGGCAGAGTGGACAGGCCAGAGCCGGAGCTTGGGCAAATCGGGCAAGTTTTGGTTTCATAGTTGCTCTCTTTCTATTGTTTTTATATAGCTGAATGACTTCTTTTTGGTAAGACATAGAAAAATCCGATTCAGGTAATCGGATTTTTATCTTTAGTAGGTCAGGACAAAGTATTTCTTCTTACCGCGGCGGATAACTGTTAGCTCGTCTTCCAGTTTATCTGAGACGTTGAGGACATAGTCTAAATCTTGGATACGCTCACCATTGAGGTAGATAGCGCCGTTTTGAACGTCCTCGCGAGCTTGACGTTTTGAGTTGACCACACCTGCTGTCACAAGCAGTTCTACAATATTGAGATTGTCTTCTGCTTGGACCTGATAGTTAGGCACACCTCGCAGACCTTGTTTGAGTTCCTTGACGGACAAATTTTTGATATTTCCAGCAAAGAGCTGCTCAGTAATGTTGAGGGCTTCCTGGTAAGCTTCTTGACCGTGAACCAGACTGACAACTTCGCGAGCTAGGACTTTCTGCGCTAAGCGTTCGTGAGGTGCTGCTTCAAACTGCTGGCGAATCTCTTCAATCTCATCCAAGGACAGGAAGGTAAAAATTTTCAGGAAGCGGATAGCGTCTGCGTCCATGACATTCATCCAGAATTGGTACATTTCGTAAGGGGAAGTCTTGTCAGGATTGAGCCAGACAGCATTACCTTCTGACTTGCCGAATTTTTTGCCAGTAGCGTCGGTAATGAGCGGAACGGTCATCACATGACCAATCTTGTCGGCCTTGCGGCGCAGGAGCTCTGTACCAGCTGTCATATTGCCCCACTGGTCGGAACCACCGATTTGCAGGGTTACGCCGTGGTTTTGATTGAGGACGTAGAAGTCATATCCTTGCATGATCTGGTAGGCGAATTCTGTATAGGAAATCCCTGTCTCAATCCGGCTCTTGACGGAATCTTTACTCATCATGTAGTTGACAGTGAAGTATTTGCCGACGTCACGCAGGAAGTCGATAAAGCTAATGCTGCTAAACCAGTCATAATTGTTGACCATTTCGGCCTTATTATCGCCCTTTTCAAAGTCCAGAAAACGAGAAAGCTGATTTTGGATAGATTTCACCCAGCCTTCCACGGTTTCCTTGGTTTGGAGACTGCGCTCTGCATCCTTAAAAGATGGATCGCCAATCAATCCAGTTGCTCCTCCGACCAGAGCGTAGGGTTTATGGCCAGCTAGTTGCAGGCGGCGGCTAGTCAGAATGGCTACCAAGTGGCCTAGGTGCAGGCTGTCAGCGGTTGGGTCGTATCCGGTATAATAAGAGACTTGTCCTTCTTCTAAGGCCTTGCGTAAAGCTGCTTCATCAGTAGTTTGGAATACCAAGCCACGTTCTTTTAGCTCATCAAAAATGTGCATCATGTCTCTCCTATTCTAAAAGCCAAGAGATTGGCTTATCTATATTTTAAATTTATGTTACTCTATTGTATCATAAAGCTTTTAAATAGCAATGATTCCTTGAAATAAATCATAGATATTTGGTATAATGGGAGGATAACAAGGAGAATCAAACTTGGAACAATTAATAGAAAAATTAAAAGAGTTCTGGGGAAAAGCCCAGCAGTTTATCAAAAAAATACATCTTCCAAAATGGAGCAAGAAGATTGGCAGTGGCAACAACGGCTGGTCTATCGGTGATGTTTTTGCTGTTTTCTTGCGGACTTTTAAACTTCTGATGAATATGGCTTTTGTGTTTATCTTCTTCGGTGCCGTCATCGGTGCCGGGATTGGGATAGGCTATGCAGCTAGTCTTTTCAGTAAGGTGGAAGTGCCCAAGCAGGAAGAGCTAGTCAAGCAGGCGAATAATATCTCTGGTATTTCTAAGCTAACCTATGCCGATGGCAGCTTGATTGCAGAAGTGGACAATGATTTGCTCCGCATTCCTGTTAAGAGTGACGCCATCTCTGAAAATGTAAAAAAAGCCGTTATCGCTACAGAAGATGAGAATTTTGAGACGCATAACGGAGTTGTTCCCAAGGCTGTGCTTCGGGCTACGCTCGGTTCAGTTGTTGGAGTTGGCTCGTCTAGCGGGGGGTCAACCATTACCCAGCAGTTGATCAAGCAGCAGGTGGTGGGTGATGCACCGACCTTCAAGCGGAAAGCGGCGGAGATTGTTGATGCGCTGGCTTTGGAACGCTACATGTCCAAGGATGATATTTTGACGACTTACTTGAACGTTTCACCTTTTGGGCGCAACAATAAGGGTCAGAATATCGCTGGTGTGGAAGAAGCGGCTCAAGGGATTTTTGGTGTTTCTGCTAAAGATTTGACTGTGCCCCAGTCTGCTTTTATTGCTGGCTTGCCACAGAGCCCGATTGTTTATTCGCCTTATGCAGCCGATGGCAGTCTCAAGAGTGAAGGGGATATGGCTTTGGGCTTGGAACGTGCCAAGGATGTGCTCTATAATATGTATCGGACGGGCCATCTAAGCGAGAAAGAGTACAAGGAGTACAAGGACTACGACTTGACCAAGGATTTCAAGCCTTCTGAAAGCTCGGAAAAATCTTCACATGGCTACCTTTATTACACAGCTGTCGAAGAAGCCCAGCAGACCATGTACGAGTACTTGATTCAGCGGGACAATGTTTCCCAGCAAGAGCTGAAAAACAACGATACTGTCAAGGCCTACAAGGAATTGGCTGCTAAAGAACTGAGCGATGGTGGCTATACTGTTACCACCACTATTAACAAGAACATCCACACCGCTATGCAAAATGCAGTAGCCAACTATGGCGGCATCTTGGATGACGGAACTGGTGCAGTTGAAGTGGGAAATGTCCTCTTGGATAATAAAACCGGTGCTGTGATTGGCTTTGTCGGCGGCAGAGACTACGCTTCCAATCAGAACAATCACGCCTTTGATACGGAACGGTCGCCGGGTTCGACTATTAAGCCAATTCTGGCTTATGGAATTGCCATTGACCAAGGTCTGATGGGCAGCGCCAGCGTTCTTTCTAATTATCCGACTAACTTTTCAAGCGGCGATCCAATCATGCACGTGGACAGCCGTGGTACAGCCATGATGGATCTGCAAGAAGCGCTTAATACTTCTTGGAATATCCCGGCTTATTGGACTTACCGCGGATTACGCGAAAAAGGTGTCAATGTCCGTGGCTATATGGAAAAAATGGGTTATTACATCGATGACTACAGCATTGAGAGTCTCCCAATGGGCGGCGGAATCGAAGTATCTGTAGCTCAGCACACCAATGGTTTCCAAACCTTGGCTAATAATGGAACCTATCAGAAAAAATACATGGTTGAGAAAATTACGGACCGAGATGGGAAGGTAATATACCAGCATAAGGCCGACCCGGTTCAGATATACAGTCCAGCAGCAGCTACGATTATGCAGGAGCTCATGCGGGGAGTTATCAATTCTGGAGCTACTACGACCTATAAATCCAGAATCAGTCAGGTCAACGGAACCTTGGCTGGAGCCGACTGGATTGGTAAGACTGGAACGACCAACACCAACGGCGATATGTGGCTGATGCTTTCTACTCCTAAGATGACTTTGGGAGGATGGATTGGTCATGATGATAATAGCTCTATGGCGGCGTTGACTGGTTATAATAACAATGCCTCCTACATGGCTTATATGGCAGACGCTATCTATCAAGCGGATCCGAATGCTTGGGGCGTTGGTGATAAGTTCACTCTTGATCCGAGTGTGATTAAGTCTGACGTACTCAAGTCCACAGGGGAAAAACCAGGTACAGTAACGGTAAACGGCCGTTCTGTTAATCTCAGTGGTCCGACGGTGCCTAGCTATTGGGCTAAAAACGGTGCTCCGACTACGACCTACCGCTTTGGTATCGGGGCATCAGATGCGGATTATCAGAAGGCTTGGTCAGCTATTCTGGGCGGTTCTACCTCCAATTCTAATTCAAGTTCCAATTCTAACAATAACCGGCAGGGGAACTAGCGCATCAAGAACAGTTTTAACTTTTCAGAAAGCGGATGAAATCCTTGCAATTTCTAGCTAAATAAGGTATAATGATAACAATAATTTGTCGTGTGCTTTATTTGAAATATTGTCCAAATAGAAGCTTACAGCAGTTAAATCAAACTTGAATAAGTCAGATTTAGCTGCTCTTTTTGTGCCTATTTTTAGGAAAAACGAATAATGTAACCATAATTTAATTTTTCTGAAAATTAAACAAAAGGGACTGATTGTGGCTGTTTTGCAGCATTGTAAATGACAGAGGATTTTTCTCTGAAAACATTTCACAGAACTCGCCCTCAAAGCATTGAGAAAAAAGATACCTTTCTTCTCGCTTTATAGAGGGCTCAGTATCTTATCATAAAGGAGTAAAAACTTGGCAGGACATGAAGTTCGATACGGTAAACACCGTACCCGTCGTAGTTTCTCAAGAATTAAGGAAGTTCTTGATTTACCAAATTTGATTGAAATCCAAACGGATTCGTTCCAAGATTTCTTGGATCATGGTCTGAAGGAAGTCTTTGAAGATGTACTTCCTATTTCAAACTTTACCGACACCATGGAATTGGAATTTGTCGGCTATGAAATCCGTGAGCCTAAATATACGCTGGAAGAAGCACGCATTCACGATGCCAGCTATTCAGCGCCAATCTTTGTGACTTTCCGTCTGATTAACAAGGAAACTGGTGAAATCAAGACTCAGGAAGTCTTCTTTGGTGATTTCCCAATCATGACTGAAATGGGAACCTTCATCATCAATGGTGGTGAGCGGATTATCGTATCCCAGTTGGTGCGTTCTCCAGGGGTTTACTTTAACGATAAAGTTGACAAAAATGGAAAAGTTGGCTATGGTTCAACGGTTATTCCTAACCGCGGAGCTTGGTTAGAGTTGGAAACAGACTCAAAAGACATTGCCTACACTCGTATTGACCGGACACGGAAGATTCCATTTACCACGTTGGTGCGTGCGCTTGGTTTCTCAGGTGATGATGAGATCTTGGACATCTTTGGTGACAGCGACTTGGTGCGCAATACCATTGAAAAAGATATCCACAAGAATCCAATGGACTCTCGTACAGATGAAGCCTTGAAAGAAATCTATGAGCGTCTTCGTCCAGGTGAGCCTAAGACGGCTGAAAGCTCTCGCTCTCTCCTTGAGGCGCGTTTCTTTGATCCGCATCGTTATGACTTGGCAGCAGTTGGTCGTTACAAGATTAATAAGAAACTCAGCGTCAAGACACGCTTGCTGAACCAAACCATTGCAGAGCCATTGGTAGATGCTGAAACAGGAGAAATCTTGGTTGAAGCTGGTACAGTTATGACCCGCAGTGTGATTGACAGCATTGCAGAGCAGCTGGACAATGGTTTGAACAAAATCAC
The DNA here is from genome assembly GCF_031142805.1 of Streptococcus sp. IsoGale022. NCBI lineage: Bacteria > Bacillati > Bacillota > Bacilli > Lactobacillales > Streptococcaceae > Streptococcus > Streptococcus sp. IsoGale022. The sequence continues at coordinate 46,884 of NZ_JAKZJI010000013.1, forward strand.
TTATATTCCAAACGACTCAGCTGTTTTGACAGCTCCTGTAGAGTTGCAGAAGTTCAAGGTTGTGGCACCGACTGATCCAGATCGCGTTGTGACTATCATCGGTAACGCAAATCCTTCTGACAAGGTTCGGATTGTAACACCAGCTGACATCTTGGCTGAGATGAGCTACTTCCTCAACTTAGCTGAAGGCATTGGTCGGGTAGATGATATTGACCACTTGGGGAACCGTCGTATTCGTGCAGTTGGTGAGCTTTTGGCCAACCAAGTTCGTCTGGGACTTTCTCGGATGGAGCGTAATGTTCGTGAACGGATGTCTGTTCAGGATAATGAAGTACTGACTCCGCAACAAATCATCAACATCCGTCCAGTAACTGCAGCTATTAAAGAATTCTTTGGTTCTTCTCAGTTGTCTCAGTTCATGGACCAACACAATCCGCTGTCTGAGCTTTCTCACAAGCGCCGTCTATCTGCCTTAGGACCTGGTGGTTTGACACGTGACCGCGCTGGTTATGAAGTGCGGGACGTACACTATACTCACTACGGTCGTATGTGTCCGATTGAAACGCCTGAAGGACCGAACATCGGTTTGATTAATAACTTGTCTTCTTATGGACACCTTAACAAATACGGATTTATTCAAACGCCTTACCGTAAGGTAGACCGTGAAGCTGGTGTAGTAACCAACGAAATCGTTTGGTTGACCGCTGACGAGGAAGATGAATTTATCGTAGCGCAGGCTAACTCTAAGCTGAATGAAAAAGGTGGCTTTGCGGAGCCTATCGTTATGGGACGCCACCAAGGTAATAACCAAGAATTCCCATCAGACCAAGTAGACTACATGGATGTATCGCCTAAGCAGGTAGTTGCCGTAGCGACAGCATGTATTCCTTTCTTGGAAAATGACGACTCCAACCGTGCCCTCATGGGTGCCAACATGCAACGTCAGGCTGTGCCTTTGATTGATCCAAAAGCACCTTATGTCGGTACGGGTATGGAATACCAAGCTGCCCACGACTCTGGTGCAGCAGTTATTGCTCAGCATGATGGTAAGGTTACCTATGCGGATGCCGACAAGGTTGAAGTCCGCCGTGAAGATGGTTCTCTTGATGTTTACCAAATTCAAAAATTCCGCCGTTCTAACTCAGGAACTGCTTACAACCAACGTACCTTGGTGAAAGTTGGCGATGTCGTTGAAAAAGGTGACTTTATCGCTGACGGACCTTCTATGGAAAAGGGAGAAATGGCCCTGGGACAAAACCCAATCGTTGCCTACATGACATGGGAAGGTTACAACTTCGAGGATGCGGTTATCATGAGTGAGCGTCTGGTCAAAGACGATGTCTACACCTCTGTTCACTTGGAAGAATACGAATCAGAAACTCGTGACACCAAGCTTGGCCCTGAAGAGATTACCCGCGAAATTCCAAACGTAGGGGAAGATGCCCTGCGCAACCTGGATGAAATGGGGATTATCCGCATCGGGGCGGAAGTCAAAGAAGGCGATATTCTAGTCGGGAAAGTCACTCCAAAGGGTGAAAAAGACCTTTCTGCTGAAGAGCGTCTCTTGCACGCTATCTTCGGAGACAAATCTCGTGAAGTTCGTGACACCTCTCTGCGTGTGCCGCACGGTGCCGACGGAGTGGTTCGTGACGTGAAGATCTTTACCCGTGCTAATGGTGATGAGCTGCAATCCGGCGTAAATATGCTGGTTCGCGTCTACATCGCTCAAAAACGTAAGATTAAGGTCGGAGATAAGATGGCTGGTCGTCACGGAAACAAGGGGGTTGTATCCCGTATCGTTCCTGTGGAAGACATGCCTTACTTACCAGATGGAACACCAGTTGATATCATGTTGAACCCACTCGGGGTACCATCTCGTATGAACATCGGTCAGGTTATGGAGCTTCACCTTGGTATGGCAGCTCGTAACTTGGGCATCCATATTGCAACACCAGTCTTTGATGGAGCAAGCTCAGAAGACCTCTGGGATACCGTCCGCGAAGCTGGTATGGACAGCGATGCCAAGACGATTCTTTATGACGGACGTACCGGTGAGCCGTTTGACAACCGTGTATCTGTCGGTGTCATGTACATGATCAAGCTCCACCACATGGTAGATGACAAACTCCACGCCCGCTCAGTAGGACCTTACTCAATGGTTACCCAACAGCCGCTTGGAGGTAAAGCTCAGTTTGGTGGACAACGTTTTGGTGAGATGGAAGTTTGGGCCTTGGAAGCTTACGGTGCTTCTAACGTTCTGCAAGAAATCCTGACTTACAAGTCAGATGATGTCAATGGCCGTTTGAAAGCTTATGAAGCTATTACCAAAGGGAAACCAATTCCAAAACCAGGTGTGCCAGAATCCTTCCGCGTTCTTGTCAAAGAATTGCAATCTCTTGGTCTGGACATGCGCGTTCTCGATGAAGATGACAATGAAGTAGAACTGCGTGACCTAGACGAAGGTGAAGATGATGATGTGATTCACGTTGACGATCTTGAAAAAGCGCGTGAAAAAGCAGCTCAAGAAGCGAAAGCAGCTTTTGAGGCTGAAGGAAAAGAATAAGAATACACACTGATTAGAAAATGAAGAAAGGTAAGAAATAGTGGTTGATGTAAATCGTTTTAAAAGTATGCAAATCACCCTAGCTTCTCCCAATAAGGTCCGTTCATGGTCTTATGGGGAAGTGAAGAAACCTGAAACAATCAATTACCGAACCCTGAAACCAGAACGCGAAGGCCTTTTTGACGAAGTGATCTTCGGTCCAACCAAGGACTGGGAATGTGCCTGTGGTAAGTACAAACGGATTCGTTACAAAGGAATCGTCTGTGACCGCTGTGGTGTTGAAGTAACCCGGGCCAAGGTTCGCCGTGAGCGTATGGGCCATATCGAATTGAAGGCACCTGTTTCACATATTTGGTACTTTAAAGGAATTCCAAGCCGCATGGGGCTCACTTTGGATATGAGCCCACGTGCCCTGGAAGAAGTCATTTATTTTGCGGCTTATGTGGTGATTGATCCTAAGGATACACCGCTAGAGCACAAGTCAATCATGACGGAACGTGAGTACCGTGAACGTTTACGCGAGTACGGTGCAGGGTCATTTGTAGCCAAAATGGGAGCAGAAGCTATTCAAGACCTCTTGAAACAAGTGGACTTGGAAGCTGAGATTGCTGTCCTCAAAGAAGAATTGAAAACTGCTTCAGGTCAAAAACGGATTAAGGCTGTTCGTCGCTTGGATGTTTTGGACGCCTTCTACAAGTCTGGCAACAAGCCAGAATGGATGGTTCTTAACATCCTGCCGGTTATTCCGCCAGATTTGCGCCCGATGGTTCAGCTGGATGGTGGTCGTTTTGCGGCTTCTGATCTCAATGATCTCTATCGCCGGGTTATCAACCGAAACAACCGTTTGGCTCGTTTGTTGGAACTCAATGCCCCTGGTATCATCGTTCAAAATGAGAAGCGGATGCTTCAAGAAGCGGTTGACGCTTTGATTGATAATGGACGCCGTGGTCGTCCAATTACCGGACCAGGTAGCCGTCCGCTCAAGTCACTGAGTCACATGCTCAAAGGGAAACAAGGCCGTTTCCGTCAAAACTTGCTGGGTAAACGGGTTGACTTCTCAGGTCGTTCCGTTATCGCGGTTGGTCCTACATTGAAAATGTATCAATGTGGTGTGCCGCGTGAAATGGCCATTGAGCTCTTTAAGCCGTTTGTGATGCGGGAAATCGTTGCTCGCGACATCGTGCAGAACGTAAAAGCTGCTAAACGCTTGGTAGAACGTGGAGATGAGCGTATCTGGGATATTCTGGAAGAAGTGATCAAGGAGCACCCAGTGCTTCTTAACCGCGCACCGACCCTTCACCGTTTGGGAATTCAGGCTTTCGAGCCAGTTCTGATTGATGGTAAAGCTCTTCGTTTGCATCCGCTGGTTTGTGAAGCCTACAATGCCGACTTTGATGGTGACCAGATGGCTATCCACGTACCATTGTCAGAGGAAGCGCAAGCTGAAGCTCGTATCCTCATGCTGGCTGCTGAGCACATCTTGAATCCGAAAGATGGTAAGCCAGTTGTAACACCATCTCAGGATATGGTCTTGGGGAACTACTACCTGACCATGGAAGAGGCTGGTCGCGAAGGCGAAGGCATGATTTTCAAAGATATGGATGAGGCGGTCATGGCCTTCCGCAACGGCTATGTTCACTTGCATACTCGTGTTGGTATCGCAACAGACAGTCTTAATAAGCCTTGGACAGAAGACCAGAAGCATAAGATTTTAATTACTACTGTCGGTAAAATACTCTTTAATGCGATTATGCCAGAGGAATTGCCTTATCTGCAAGAGCCAACCAATGCTAACTTGACAGAGGGTGTGCCAGCTAAGTATTTCTTGGAGTCAGGGCAAGATATCAAGGAAGTTATTGAACAGCTTGAGATCAATGTTCCGTTTAAGAAGAAAAATCTTGGAAATATCATTGCAGAAATCTTTAAACGCTTCCGTACAACAGAAACATCTGCTCTTCTTGACCGCTTGAAGAACTTGGGTTACCATCATTCTACTTTGGCTGGTCTGACAGTGGGTATCGCTGATATTCCAGTTGTTGAAGACAAGGCTGAGATTATTGAAGAATCCCACAAGCGCGTGGACCAAATTACTAAACAATTCCGTCGCGGTATGATTACTGATGACGAACGCTACAATGCAGTTACTGCTGAGTGGCGGGCGGCTCGTGAGAAATTGGAAAAACGTCTGGTTGCCAACCAGGATCCGAAGAACCCTATCGTTATGATGATGGACTCTGGAGCCCGGGGTAACATCTCTAACTTCTCCCAGTTGGCCGGTATGCGTGGTCTGATGGCTGCGCCAAATGGACGTATCATGGAATTGCCAATCTTGTCTAACTTCCGTGAAGGTCTGTCCGTTCTGGAAATGTTCTTCTCTACCCACGGTGCTCGTAAGGGTATGACCGATACGGCCCTTAAGACAGCCGACTCGGGTTACCTGACTCGTCGTCTAGTTGACGTTGCCCAAGATGTGATTATCCGTGAAGACGACTGTGGTACAGACCGAGGTTTGCTGATCACTTCTATCACAGAAGGCAAGGAAATGATCGAGTCTCTGGAAGAGCGTCTCAATGGTCGTTACACTAAGAAAACAGTTAAACATCCAGAAACTGGTGCTGTCATTATTGGTCCGAATGAATTGATCACAGAAGACAAGGCGCGCGAAATTGTTAATGCTGGTGTTGACGAAGTGACGATTCGATCTGTCTTTACATGTAACACCCGCCATGGTGTCTGCCGTCATTGTTACGGTATCAACTTGGCAACGGGTGATGCAGTTGAAGTCGGTGAAGCAGTCGGAACCATCGCTGCCCAGTCTATCGGGGAACCTGGTACACAGCTGACCATGCGGACCTTCCACACGGGTGGTGTTGCCTCTAATACCGATATCACACAAGGTCTTCCTCGTGTCCAAGAAATCTTTGAAGCCCGCAATCCGAAAGGGGAAGCGGTCATCACTGAAGTCAAGGGTGAAGTTACTGCCATCGAAGAAGATGCTTCTACTCGGACCAAGAAAGTCTTTGTTACAGGTGCGACTGGCGAAGGTGAATATGTGGTGCCATTTACAGCCCGCATGAAGGTTGAAGTGGGCGACCAAGTCTCTCGCGGTGCTGCCTTGACTGAAGGTTCTATCCAGCCGAAGCACTTGCTGGCCGTCCGCGATGTCTTGTCTGTTGAAACTTATCTGCTTGCTGAAGTACAAAAAGTTTACCGCAGCCAAGGGGTAGAAATTGGCGACAAACACATCGAAGTAATGGTTCGTCAAATGATTCGCAAGGTGCGTGTCATGGATCCAGGAGATACAGATCTTCTCATGGGAACTCTCATGGATATTACAGACTTTACAGATGCTAACCGTGATGTGGTTATCTCAGGCGGTGTGCCTGCGACAGCTCGTCCAGTCCTCATGGGAATCACCAAGGCTTCCCTTGAGACAAATAGCTTCCTGTCTGCAGCTTCCTTCCAGGAAACAACTCGTGTCCTGACAGATGCTGCTATCCGTGGTAAGAAAGACCATCTGCTTGGCCTCAAGGAAAATGTTATCATCGGTAAGATTATCCCAGCTGGTACTGGTATGGCCCGCTACCGCAATCTGGAACCTCAGGCTGTCAATGAAGTTGAAATTATCAACGAAGTGACAGAACTGCCAGATGGATTTGAAACTGAAGAAAATATTGTTCTTAAATAAAGAACTTTCCCTCCCGATTTTCGGGAGGTTTTTTTGTTGCAGCCTATAATTTCTTGCCCGCCACTAAATATTATCCTATAATATAATTAGGAACAGTGCTTTTTAAGTCCCCTTTATGATTGAACGATTATAGAAGAATCACTCAAGATTTCGTGTTTCAGTTTTTTTAGGATAGGAGATGCCAAATCTATTTTGAATCAGAAAGATCAATAGTTTCTAGTGGTATGATAGCGCTAGGTTATACTATTTTAAAATTCCTAAAATAGTAGGAGGGGTAGGTTTGAAATTTTTAAAAAGAGGAGGTTGGTTTTAATGGTGGTGGTCGGAGATTGTAAAGATCAGTAACTGGCATTTATCTAGCTGTTTCATTCATGAAGGGAGTTTTTTTGGAAGATAAAGAATAGAAAACAATTAGATTACAAATAGGATAATATTTTATTACAATGAATAAAAATTAAAATATACAGGTTAAAAACACAAAATTTTGCATAAAATATAGATTGAAGCCCATAAATTCTTTCCTTTTTATTTATTTTTTTGGGAAAACCGAAAAATTTCAGCAATTTTAAGTTACAGTTAAGTTAAGAAAATTAAAATAATCTTAAATAAGTTACCAATGTGTAAATTACTATTAAGAAAGTATAAAATAATAGTTCATGCTTTGATTATTGAAACGCTTGATGGTAAAATAACTAAGGTTGCTTAAAACAAACATTTTTTAGTAAAAAGTTAATATAACAATGTTGATTTTTGGTGAGGAAAAATGAAGAAAATTAAGGTAATGGTTGTTTTTGGAACTCGTCCAGAAGCAATTAAGATGGCTCCGCTGGTTATTGAACTGAAGAAGCAGGCAGCCCTGTTTGAAACAACAACGGTTGTGACTGCTCAGCATCGTCAGATGTTGGATCAGGTGCTTGAAACTTTTAAGATTAAGCCTGATTATGATTTGGACATTATGGGGAAGAATCAAACCCTGACAGATATTACTGTCAAGATTCTGCATAAGCTGGATGATATCTTAAAGGAAAACAAGCCAGATATCATGCTGGTGCACGGTGATACGACAACGACTTTTGCGGCTAGTCTTGCAGCATTTTATAATCAAGTTCGTATCGGCCACGTGGAAGCTGGTTTGCGGACTTGGAACAAATACTCTCCTTTCCCAGAAGAGATGAATCGTCAGATGACAGACTCTTTGACAGATTTGTATTTTGCGCCAACAGATCAGAGCAAGGCTAACTTGCTCAAGGAAAACCATCCAGCAGAAACGGTTTTTGTGACAGGAAATACAGCTATCGACGCTCTTAAGCTGACAGTCCAGGCTGATTATCAGCACGAGGTGCTTGACCGTATTGATCCAGCTCGCAAGATGATTTTGGTGACTATGCATCGTCGGGAAAATCAAGGCGAGCCGATGAGAAGGGTCTTTCGAACTCTGCGGCAGATTGTAGATGCCCATGATGATGTGGAAATTGTCTATCCCGTTCACCTGAGCCCAGCGGTTCAGGAAGCAGCCAGAGATATTCTGAGTGACAATGAGAAGATTCATCTGATTGAGCCTTTGGATGTGTTGGATTTCCACAATATCGCAGCTAAAAGCTACTTTATCATGTCAGACTCAGGTGGAGTACAGGAAGAAGCGCCTTCCTTAGGTAAGCCTGTACTGGTACTTCGTGATACAACAGAGAGACCAGAAGGAGTTGAAGCCGGCACATTGAAGCTGGTTGGTACAGAAACTCAAGCAGTAGCAGAGGCGATGGAAACCCTGCTGACAGATGAGTCACTCTATCAAGAGATGGCTCAAGCCAGCAATCCATATGGTGATGGCAAGGCTTCTGAGCGGATTGCTCAAGCAATAGCTCACTATTTTAAGCATACGGCTAGGCCGGAAGAATTTAAGACAGGAGTAAAAAATGTTTAGGAAAAAAGGACTAGAAAAATCATTAGCAGTCTTTGTACTGGCAATTGGACTAATTCTTTTCTACAGTTGGAATTTTGCAGCTAACATATTTTATATCGGAATCGCACTGATTTTATTAGGTATTTTTAGTGTCTTTGTCCTATCTGATCTCTTGGTGACCTGGGCTATGATTTTAGGTGTAGTTATTGCAACCCTGGTCTTGCTCTTTGATGTAACTTATCTGCCGGATAATCAGATTCTCTTCTTGCTCTATGTCTTCCCTGTCAGCGCTTGGCTGACCAGCCGAGTGAATTTCTATCTCCATCAGCGCTTGGGATTAGTGCAGGATGACAGTGAAGATGCTGCTGAGGCCTATGATGAGCTAGTTAAGAAAGTGCATCTGGAAGAAGCTCCAGCCTTTCAGGCCTTGCTAGTCCATTGGGCGCACAATCATCATTTTTATCAAATTCACTCTCGGGAGTACAAGCGGATGCTCAAGAGAATTTTACGACTACTCAACTGGGACTTCCAGAATGTAGAAACAGTTTACTATGTATCCAATGGTAACTTTCTCGTTCTGGTAGAAGATCTGGATCAGGAAGTCAAGGAATATTTCCAAGAAAAAGTGCGTGCCGATTTGACGACAATGCGCTTTGAAAATAAGAAAACTGACCAAGAAATTCAGTTTCAGTCTGGCAGCTTAAAACTGAATGCTCAAAATATTGATAAATTCCATAATTTTGACGACGCTTTGAGCAATCTGGAGCGTCAGCTTGAAACCGACATTATCGTAGAATATTAGGAGGTAAACTCATGTCTTTAACTGAAGTATTTTTTATCGTATCTATGGTGCTAAGTATCTTTTTTGCTATTAGTTTTTTTGTCCTCTTCATCTATTATCTGGTTATCTACAATCGGGTTAATAAAAATTTTAGGGCGGTGACTCGTCATGATTAGTCAGCTTATTATGATTATCACCCTGTTCTCCATCTGGATGTCTCTGGCTTGGGCTTTGGTTATCCTATGCTCTTCAGTGCATTTCTGGATGAAGCGCAGTGACTTCAATGTGGATACCAGTCCCTTGGAGCATTATCCTATGGTTACAGTCGTTGTTCCTGCCCGCAATGAAGATGTGGTTATCGCTCAGACGACCAAGGCTATTCTGGATTTGGATTATCCTCACGACCGAGTGGAAGTTCTGCTCTTTGCGGACAACTGCTCGGATGATACTTATCAGGAAATGCTGAAAGTACAGGCTATGCCTGAGTATGCTGGACGCAATGTTATAATTACAGACCGTACAGGTACGGGAGGTAAGGCTGGGGTGCTGAATGATGCCCTGAAGATGGCCAAGGGCGAATATATCTGTGTCTACGATGCGGATGCTATGCCAGAAAAGAATGCCCTCTACTTCCTAGTCAAGAAAGTCTTAGAAGATCCAGAACGTCACGTTGCTTCCTTTGGACGCAATAAAACCCGTAATGCCAACCAGAACTTCCTGACCCGTTGTATCAACCAAGAAATCGTTGTAACTCAGCGTGTTTACCACGTAGGTATGTGGCATCTCTTCAAGATTGGACGGATCCCAGGTACGAACTTCTTGATTAACACTGAGTTTGTTAAGAGTATTGGTGGTTGGAAAAATGGTGCCTTGACAGAGGACACGGAAATTTCCTTTAAGATTATGCAAAGCGGCAAGCTGATTGCCTTGGCTTATAACTCAGAGGCTTTCCAGCAAGAACCTGAGACCCTCAAGTCCTATTACTTGCAGCGTAAGCGCTGGGCTAAGGGGAATTACGAGGTGATTATTGACAACTTCAAGCATCTTTTTAGCGGCGGTAACTGGCGCGTGAAGTTAGAAGTTTTCAATTATTCTTGTATCTTCTTCTGGTTCAATCTGGCGATTGTCTTATCTGACTTGGTTTTCTTTGCCAATGTAGCGGCGATGATTACCCAGCTCTTTATACCGGATGTGCGGATTCCTTTCGCTTTTGATGCTCAGAATATCTATATCGTCCAGCTGATGCTCTTTAACTGGCTTCTGATGATTTTGCTTTATCTTTTGCAGATCAATATTGCCCTGGCTTCTCAGTTTGGACAGGCGACTACCAAACAGATTTGGCTGGCCCTTGTGTCCTATTTGACTTACTCTCAGCTCTTTATCGTTGTCTCTTTAGATGCAGTAGGATCTGTTATCTTGGACAAGATTTTGAAGCGGAAAGAAACCAAGTGGGTTAAAACAAAACGATTTGCAGGTTAGGAGAAAGTGTGAAAAGAACAAGATTAAGATTTATTTGGTTTGTGATAATTCTGGCTGTCTTGGCTAGTATCCTCTTGTACACCCGCATGGGCAGTACTCCGAACATCAAAAAGAATATATACAGCCAATGGTCTAAAGAATATGTCGTAACCAAGGACAAATTGTCTTATATCAGGACGACAAACAGTAAGACTGAAGATGTTGTGCTGTCTGAAGCACAGGGTTATGGCATGGTGATTGCTGTGGATGCAGCTAAGCAAGGCGATGCCAGTTCGTCTGATTTTGAAAAGCTCTACCAATATTATCTAGCTCATCGTCTGAAAGATACCCAACTCATGTCTTGGAAACAAACGATTAAGGACGGAAAGAGCAATCATGAAGACGAAAACAATGCTACAGACGGCGATCTCTACATCGCCTATGCTTTGATTCAGGCGGCTAAACAGTGGCCGGACAAGGCTAAAGAATACCAAGAACAGGCTCAGGCTATTCTGAAAGATGTCTTGGCTTATAACTATAATGAAAGCAATGGCGTTTTGACGGTTGGGAACTGGGCAAATGCAGAATCGAAATTTTATAATCTCATGCGGACTTCTGATACATTGCCGCAGCAGTTCCAAGCTTTCTATGAGTTGACCAAAGATAAGCAGTGGCTGACAATCCGAGATAACATGCTCAGCAAACTTGAAGCAATCAGCGCTGATAACAAGACTGGTTTGATACCAGACTTTATCTGGGTTGACGGTGACAAAGTTCGGGCTGCTGAGCCTGATACGGTAGAATCTGCAAATGATGGCTATTATTCTTATAATGCCTGCCGACTTCCTTACAACCTGGCTCAAAGCAAGGATGAAAAAAGTCAAAAAATGCTGAAGAAGATGTTGAGCTTCTTCCTCAATCAAGAAAAGATTTATGCGGGCTACAACCTGAAAGGCAAGGCTCTCAATAGCAATCAGGCTGGCAGCTTTACTGCTCCAGTATTCTATGCGGCTAACAACAATATAGAATTCCGCAAATTGGTGCAGCAAAATAAATATCTCTTCATGCAAGGTTTACCGTCAGATAATTACTATGACGCGGCTGTGACGACGATGATTGCTTTAGAAACTTTATAATGCAGAAACAAGTAAGATGAAAATTTTGCTTAAGATCATGCAGACAATAGGGTGGGACAAAACGGTGTTTGTCCCACTTTTTTGGAGGAAAAACCTTGCGATTTTTTTCACAAACTGTTAAAATAAAATGGAAAACATTCATCATAACATAACAATAGAAAGGATAGCCTATGAAAGCCTATACTTATGTTAAGCCGGGACTTGCCCAGTTTATAGATGTTGATAAACCTGTCGTACGCAAGCCAACAGACGCTATTGTCCGTATGGTTAAGACCACTATCTGCGGGACTGATCTTCATATTATTAAAGGAGACGTACCTGCCTGCAAGAGCGGTACTATTCTGGGACATGAAGGCATCGGTATTGTTGAAGAAGTTGGTGACAGTGTAACCAATTTCAAGAAGGGCGATAAGGTTCTGATTTCCTGTGTTTGTGCTTGTGGCAAGTGCTACTATTGCAAGAAGGGCATTTACGCCCATTGTGAAGATGAAGGTGGATGGATTTTCGGGCATTTGATTAACGGGACACAAGCGGAGTATCTGCGCGTGCCGCATGCTGATAATACTCTCTATCACACACCGTCTGATTTATCAGATGAAGCCTTAGTCATGCTGTCAGACATCCTGCCAACAGCTTATGAAATAGGAGTTTTAAAAGGTAAAGTAGAGCCTGGATGTACAGTAGCTATCGTTGGCTCTGGGCCAATTGGTCTCGCGTCTCTGCTGACAGCTCAGTTTTATTCTCCGTCAAAGATTATCATGGTTGATATAGATGAGAACCGTTTAGACACAGCTATGGCTTTTGGTGCGACGGATAAGGTCAACTCTGCAGACCCTGAAAAAGCTGTGCAGGCTATCTTTGACTTGACAGATGGACGTGGAGTTGATGTAGCCATTGAAGCAGTAGGTATTCCAGCTAGCTTTGATCTTTGTCAGAAAGTTATTGCTATTGATGGAACCATTGCCAACTGTGGGGTACATGGAAAACCTGTCGAGTTTGAGTTAGATCGGCTCTGGATTCGCAACATCAATGTGACGACCGGGCTGGTATCTACCAATACTACTCCTCAGCTTCTGAAAGCCCTGGAAAGTCATAAGATTGAGCCAGAAAAGCTGGTGACTCACTATTTTAAACTGAGTGAAATCGAAGAAGCTTTCAAGGTTTTCGGCCAAGCTGCGAACCATCATGCCATTAAGGTTATTATAGAAAATGACCTCTCTCCAGTCCAATAAAATTCTTAAGTTGTCTTTTGCCTATCCCTTTTAATCTTTGGTTAAAAGGGGTTTTTATATTGTTTTCTGATTCTGAGCAAAATAGTTTTGTTCGCCAAAGAATTTATATATAATATACGGTACAAAGAGAGGACGAGTATGTATTGTGTAATTGAGATGTACGGGGACTATGAACCGTGGTGGTTCCTGGATGGCTGGGAAGAAAATGTCATTGCAAAGAAGCACTTCGATGATTATTATGAAGCCCTTAAATATTATAAAAGCCGCTGGCTGCAGATGGCAGAGCAGTCACCTTTGTATAAGAGCCGTAGTGATTTAATGACAATTTTTTGGGATCCGGAGGATCAGCGCTGGTGCGAGGAGTGCGATGAGAATGTTCAGCAGTACCACTCTCTGTTTTTGCTGGAGAATGAGTGCAAGATTCCTAAGAGCAAGTACCGGCCAGGCTATACTAAGCAGAACGGCCTTGAAAAGCACCGAGCTTGCTCAGTCAAACTAAAATCCGCTAAGCCTCTTTAAATCGACAGAATATATTTTGCAAATCTGATAATAGAGCAGCAGAAGAGACCTAACTTGTTAGAAGTTAAGTTTCTTCCGCTGTTTTTTCTTTTTCTGGATTTTTTGCGAATAGTAAGGTGAGGAGGATGTATGGTTCAAGAAATTGCAAAAGAAATGATTAGGCAGGCTCGGCAAGAAGGGGCTCAGGATATTTACCTCATTCCTAAGACTACTTGCTATGAGCTTTATATGAGAATTGGTGATGAACGTCGCTTTATAAAGACTTATGATTTTGAGCTTTTGTCAGCGGTTATCAGCCACTTTAAGTTTGTCGCAGGTATGAATGTTGGAGAGAAGCGCCGCAGTCAACTTGGGTCTTGCGATTATGATTGTGAGGAAGCCAAGGTTTCAATCCGGCTGTCGACAGTTGGTGATTATCGTGGTTTTGAAAGTCTGGTCATCCGGCTCCTGCATGATGAAGACAGGGAGCTACGCTTTTGGTTTGAGCAATTGCCGGAGTTGCGCAAGAAAATTCAGGCTCGCGGCCTCTATCTATTCTCAGGCCCAGTCGGCAGTGGCAAGACGACTTTGATGTACCATTTGGCTCAGCTTAAATTTTCTGGTCAGCAAGTCATGTCGATTGAAGATCCGGTTGAGATTAAGCAAGAGGCTATGCTGCAGCTGCAGCTGAACGAAACCATTGGCATGACTTATGATAGTCTGATTAAGCTGTCTCTGCGACATCGGCCGGATCTCTTGATTATCGGGGAAATCCGTGATCGAGAGACAGCTAGAGCAGTGGTTCGGGCAAGTTTGACTGGAGCTACGGTCTTTTCAACGCTTCATGCTAAGAGTGTTCGAGGTGTCTATGAGCGGCTTTTGGAATTGGGTGTTAGCGAGGATGAGCTAAGAATGGTGCTGCAAGGTGTGTGTTACCAGCGTTTAATTGGGGGAGGAGGTGTCGTTGATTTTGTCAGTCAAAACTATCAAGAGCACGAAGCCGCAGTCTGGAATCAGCAGATTGATCAGCTTTTTGCAGAAGGACATATCAGTGCTGAGCAAAGGCAGACCGAAAAAATTATCTACGCCTAAGCAGAAAAAGATTATTGAGCTCTTTCATAATCTCTTCAGTAGCGGTTTTCACTTAGCAGAGATTGTAGACTTTCTGAGGCGAAGTGCCTTGCTGGAGGAGATATATGTCACTGAAATGCGGGCAGGATTGTCAGCTGGTCAGTCCTTTTCAGAGATTGTCAGTCGACTGGGATTTTCCGACAGTGTTGTAACCCAGCTGTCCTTATCTGAGCTACATGGCAATTTGACTCTAAGTCTGGGAAAAATTGAGGCCTATCTGGAAAATCTATTCAAGGTTAAGAAAAAATTGATAGAGGTAGGAACCTATCCTCTCATGCTGCTGGGCTTTTTGGTCCTTATCATGCTGGGATTGCGCAACTATCTTCTGCCTCAATTGGACAGCCAGAATCTAGCTACTCAGCTGATTAATCACCTGCCTCAGATCTTTTTTTGGAGCATCCTTGCTTTAGCTGTCTTGGTTTCAGTGGCTCTCTTTTACTATCGAAAGTCATCCAAGATTCGTTTTTTCAGCAAACTAGCAGCTCTGCCCTTTTTTGGACGCTTGGTACAGGCCTACTTGACCGCTTATTATGCTCGTGAATGGGGCAATATGATTGGTCAGGGCTTGGAATTGAGTCAGATTTTTGCGATTATGCAAGACCAGCCTTCCCAGCTCTTTCAGGAAATCGGAGCAGATATGGCTGCTGCTTTGCAAGCTGGACAAGGCTATGCGGACAAGGTGGCTAGTTATCCTTTCTTTAAGAAAGAATTGTCCTTGATGATTGAGTATGGCGAGGTCAAATCCAAGTTAGGTAGTGAGCTGGAAGTCTATGCTGAAAAGACTTGGGAGGAATTTTTCCTACGTATCAACCGAGCCATGAATTTCATTCAGCCCCTAGTATTTATTTTTGTTGCCTTAGTGATTGTTTTACTTTATGCGGCAATGCTCTTGCCCATTTATCAGAATATGGAGGTTCATTTGTAATGAAAAAACTTAATACCTTAAAAGTTCAAGCATTTACCCTTGTGGAAATGCTGATTGTCTTGCTGGTTATCAGCGTTCTCTTGCTGCTCTTTGTGCCTAATCTGACCAAGCAAAAAGATGCTGTTTCAGATACAGGAACTGCAGCGGTGGTCAAGGTAGTAGAAAGCCAGGCAGAGCTGTATGAACTGAAGAATACCAATGAAAAGGCTAGCCTGAGCAAGCTGGTCAGCGCAGGAAATATCAGCCAGAAACAGGCAGATTCTTATAAGGCTTACTATGGAAAACACAGTGGCGAAACTCAAGCGGTTGCCAATTAAGGCTTTTACATTGCTGGAAAGTCTCTTAGTTCTTTTTGTTGTTAGTTTTCTACTACTAGTATTATCTGGCTCGGTCAGGGCTGGCTTCAATCAGGTTCAAGAGCAACTCTTCTTTTTAGAGTTTGAGAGGCTCTATCAGGAGACGCAGAGGCTGAGCTTGGCTGGGCATGATAAGCTTTCTCTCAAGATTTCAGGACGGCAGATTTCCAACGGTTATCAAGAGCTGGATTTTCCACAAACTTTGCAGGAGCATGAGCAGCAGGTCATTAAGTTTGACCGGGCTGGGGGAAATTCATCACTCAGCAAGATTATTTTTCAGACGGAGGACAGGACAGTTGTTTACCAGCTTTATATGGGCAATGGCAAGTTTAAAAAGACGACAGCTTCAGGCTAGCATTCTGCTGGAAGCTCTGATGGCCATGGCAGTTTTTGCGGCTATTGCCAGTCTGCTTCTGGGACAGATTAGCCGGTCTCGTAAAGAGCAGCAGCTCCTTCTGCAGCAGGAAGAGGTGCTTCGGGTAGCCCGTATGGCTCTGCAAACAGGACAAGAAGAGCTTCATATCAATGGAATTGCTGTAAGTCAGCTTAAGACAGATAAGCAGCTGCTGGTCTATCACGAAGGGGAGGTAGTCATCCGTGTCCAAAAACCTTAAAGTCAAGGCCTTTACTCTCTTGGAGGCTTTAGTAGCCTTGCTGGTTCTCAGTGGTGGAATACTGGTCTTTCAGGCTATGACCCAGCTCTTATCTTCAGAACTGCATCAGCAGGAGAATAATCAGCAGCAAGAGTGGCTTTTGTTTGCCGACCAACTGGAGACGGAGCTTTCGCGAAGTCAATTTGACAAGGTTGAAGACAATAAAATCTACATCAGACAGGATGGCAGGGACTTGGCCTTGGGTAAATCCAAGGGAGATGATTTCCGTAAAACAGATAAGAGCGGTCGCGGCTACCAGCCGATGATTTATGGTTTGGAAGCAGCTGATGTGCGTCAGGAAGGTAAGCTTGTCCATCTTCATTTTCGCTTTGAAAAAGGCTTAGAGAGGGAGTTCGTCTATCGTGTGGAAGAAGAAAGTTGAGGCAGGTATTTTACTGTATGCGCTGCTGATGGCCGCAGTCTTTAGCCTGCTCCTGCAGTTTTATCTCAACCGTCAAGTCAGCAGTCAGCGTTTGCAGCTTTTCAACAGGGAAAGGACAGAAGCCTATGCAATGGCAGTTCTGACAAAAGCTACAGCCAAGGATGATAGCGGTGAGATGGAGTTTGAGCAGGGCAAGGCGGTCTACCGTAAGAAAGGGAAGGAACTGGAAATCGGCAGTCAGTTCAGCAGCGGGCATTCCTATTCTTTTACTTTTAGTACTTCTAAGAAAGATGAGGATAAAGCAAAGGAAGACAAGAAACCAACTGACAAAAAAGAGAAAGCAATTTCGGACGAAGCTGGTAAGTCGGGCTAATATAACTGTAAAATCTTTGTAATTTTATATATCTTGGAATGGGGCCTTATTTTTGGTATGATAGGATGAACGGAGGATTCCATGAATTTTGAAAAGATAGAACAAGCTTATACTCTGATTCTCGAAAACGTCCAGAATATCCAAAACACTCTGGCGACCAATTTTTACGATGCTCTGATTGAGCAGAATGGCATTTACCTAGATGGAGATACTGATTTACAAGAGGTTCTGACCAACGATGAAAAAATCCGCGCTCTGCATTTGACCAAGGAAGAGTGGCGGAGAGTCTATCAGTTTATCCTGATGAAGGCTGCCCAGACGGAGCCCATGCAGGTCAATCATCAATTCACACCTGACACAATTGGTTTTCTGATTACTTTCTTATTGGACCAGCTAGCTCACGGAGAGGAAGCTGATGTATTAGAAATCGGCAGCGGAACAGGAAATTTGGCTGAGACTGTTCTCAATCATACCCAAAAGAAGATTGACTACTTAGGTCTGGAGCTAGATGATTTATTAATTGACCTTTCTGCCAGCATTGCAGAGGTTATGAATTCTAAGGCTCACTTTGCTCAGGGGGATGCAGTTCGCCCTCAGGTTCTGAAAGAGAGTGATATCATTATCAGTGATTTACCGGTTGGTTATTATCCAGACGACAGTATCGCCTCCCGCTATGAAGTGGCTAGTCCGGATGAGCACACTTATGCCCATCATCTCCTGATGGAGCAATCGCTCAAATATCTGAAGCCAGGTGGTTATGCTATATTTCTGGCGCCAAATGATCTCTTGACCAGCGCTCAAGCTCCTCTGCTGAAAAAATGGCTCCTAGCCAAGGCTCAGTTTATCGCGATGATAACCTTGCCAGAGTCTATTTTCTCAAGCAGCAAGCATGCCAAAACTCTTTTTGTCTTGAGGAAACAGGAAGCGAATAACATTCAGCCTTTTATCTATCCTCTGCGGGATTTGCAGGATCATGATGAAATGTTTGAATTCCGTCAAAGTTTTCAAAACTGGTACAAAGATAGTGAAATTCAAACAAAATTTTGATATAATAATTTTGAAAACGCTTAAAGAGGTGAAGAAATGTCGAAAACAATTTCTATTAATGCAGGAAGCTCAAGCTTAAAATGGCAACTCTACTTGATGCCGGAAGAAAAGGTCTTGGCTAAGGGCTTGCTGGAACGGATTGGTCTCAAGGATTCTATTTCAACAGTGAAATTTGACGGTCGTTCAGAAAAGCAGGTTCTTGATATTGCAGATCACACGCAGGCCGTAAAAATTTTGCTGGATGATTTGAAACGCTTTAATATCATTGAATCTTATGATGAGATTACCGGTGTGGGTCACCGTGTTGTGGCTGGTGGTGAATACTTTAAGGATTCAGCCCTCGTTGATGAAGAAGTGATTCAAAAGGTAGAGGAGTTGTCTCTTCTGGCTCCATTGCATAATCCAGCCAACGCTGCAGGCATCCGTGCTTTTAGAGAAATTCTGCCAGACATTACCAGCGTGGTGGTCTTTGACACCTCTTTCCATACAACTATGCCGGAAAAAGCATATCGCTATCCGATTCCGACTAAATATTACACTGAAAACAAGGTCCGCAAGTACGGAGCTCACGGGACCAGCCATGAGTATGTAGCCAAGGAAGCTGCTAAAATTTTGGGACGTCCGATTGAAGAACTCAAACTTATCACTTGCCACATTGGTAACGGAGCTTCTATCACAGCAGTAGACAAGGGCGTTTCTGTAGATACCTCTATGGGATTCACACCACTTGGCGGTGTCATGATGGGAACGCGGACTGGGGATATCGACCCAGCCATCATTCCTTACCTGATGCAATACACAGATGACTTTAATACTCCGGAAGATATTAGCCGCGTTTTGAATCGTGAATCTGGCTTGCTTGGAGTTTCTGAGAAGTCAAGTGATATGCGTGATATTCATGAAGCAATGCGGGCAGGTGATGCCAAGGCTCAATTAGCTAATGACATTTTTGTGGACCGGATTCAAAAATACATTGGTCAGTATCTTGCTGTCTTGAATGGAGCTGATGCTATTATCTTTACCGCAGGAATTGGTGAAAATTCTGTGACCATTCGTGAACTGGTTATTAATGGTATTTCTTGGTTTGGCTGTAACGTAGACCCAGAAAAGAATGTGCGTGGTGCAGAAGGTGTGATTTCCAGTCCTGATGCCAAGGTCAAAGTCTTGGTTATCCCGACTGACGAAGAATTGGTCATTGCGCGTGATGTCGAACGATTCAAAAATCAATAAAACAAAAAATCCAAAAGCTCAGTTTGACTGGGCTTTTTATATGC
>NZ_JAKZJI010000014.1:0-65049 GCF_031142805.1 Streptococcus sp. IsoGale022
CACAGCCACTTTCCTACAGACTTTACAGCGGAAACGTCGTTTCTTTAACTGAATCAGCGTTTTGTATCCCACACACTCTAGATAGGGAATTTTCGATTCTTTCTGGAAGTCATATTTAGCCATTTGTCCTTTACAGTGAGGGCATTCAGGTGCTGGATAATCTAGCTTAGCCATGATTTCTTTATGCGTTCCAGCATCTAGAACATCCAAGATTATGATGTTCTTGTCTTTAATTCCTAGTAAGTTTGTGATAAAATTGAACTGTTCCATAAGAGTCTTTCTAATGATGGTTTTGTCGCTTTTCATTATAGGTCTTATGGGACTTTTTTTCTACAACAAAATAGACTCCATCATTCCTATAGTGCTTTTACCCACTACAGAAATTATAGAGCCCAATAAAAAAACTAAGGCGATGGCCTTAGTTTTTACTGTTTAACAGGAATGGAAATTTCGATTAGATTATTAGCGTAAATCGTGCGGATAGCAGCTTTATCAATAGTATTTGCATCAATTTTTCTCTTCAAGAAAAATTCTCTGATTTTTTCGATTTCCTGTTCGCGTACAGCACGGTGCATGTTTGAAATCAAAATTTCATAGTGAAGAGGAGCTTGTGTAAAAACAACATCGCTGTTTCCAGCAGAATAAACTTCGACTAATATCGCATCGGTGCTTCCAATTGGCTTTTGACAAGGTCAGCATGACTGTTTGTTGTATTAATAAGCTTCATACGATTTCCTCCTGCTTTATACCTGCTATTATTATAACATGTTTGCTATAAATTGTGAATGATTTCTTTAAGCTTTAAGCGTATTTTTCCAGGCTTGGATACCCCATTTATGGCTGCCGCGTTTGAGTGTTCCAATAGCTTCTTCGACTGGGAACCAGGCAAGCTGATTGAAATCTTCCAGCGGTTTTTGGACTTCTTGGAAAGAGGTGACCTCATAGAGGTAGGCTGGGTTGTAAAAGTAGGTGTCGCGATGGCGGGAGTAAAAATATTCATCAGCTTGTCCAAGATAGCGTCCAAGCTGGGCTGTGAAGCCAAGTTCTTCCATCAGCTCGCGTTCAAGGGCAGTCTGATGGTTTTCCCCCTCTTCAATCTCTCCACCGGGCAGAAACCAAGCCCCGTTAGGCGCCTGAACCAAAATAATCTTTTCTTTCTTTTCGTCTGGGATAACGGCATAGACTCCGTAGCGGGTCACATATTCTACATTTGCTTCCTTTTCACCAAAGGTTGGATTTGTCATTCTAATATCCTCAATCTCTAGTCAGTTTACTATCTATCATAATGGACTAAGGCCCACCTGTCAAGAATTTACTCGGTTTATTGGACAGAAAAAGAATGATAGTCTTTGAAAGGAATACCCTTCAAATAATAAATTCCTTCTCCTGACCGTTTAAAAAACTCTTCTTTATAGGAATGGTAAAAAATTTTTAGAAGAAATTGTTATAATAGGAGCGAGGTAGTTTTATGACAGAAAGCAGACTTTTTAGAATCTTATATCTTCTTTTAGAGCAAGGCCGTACAACAGCTCCCGAATTGGCCTCACTATTTGAAGTATCTATTCGGACCATCTATCGAGATGTAGACAAGCTGAGTTTGGCAGGAATACCCGTCTATTGCAGCCCAGGCAAGGGCGGGGGTATTTTTCTGATGAAGGATTTTGTCTTAGACAAGGCCTTATTTTCAGAGTCTGAGAGGGATGAGCTATTAGCTGCTCTTCAAGGCTTGCAGATTTTAACAGATGGCGAGCAAGTAGAGACCCTGTCTAAGTTGCAGTCTTTGTTTCAAGTTCAGGCAACATCCTGGCTAGAGGTGGATTTCACTGATTGGCGCAAGAAAGCAGATCAGAAAGAACTGTTTGATACCATTAAGCAAGCAATATTGCAAAGAAGAGTCTTGTCATTTTCTTATTTGAATGGGCGGGGAGAAAGAGAGCAGCGAAAGATAGAGGCGTTGAAGTTAGTATTTAAAAGTCAAGATTGGTATGTTGCTGGCTTTTGTCGTTTAAGACAAGCTCCCCGCTTTTTTAAACTTAGCAGAATGAGAGACTGTCAGATGTTAGAGGAAAGATTTAAACAGAGAGTCTTGGATGAGAAATTTAGTCCTGAAGAGCGGCTAGGAGATACTGTAAAAGTCCTCTTGAAATTTGACCGGAAGCATGCCTTTCGAGTGTACGAGGAGTTTTCAGAAGCAGAGATAGAGGAGACTGATGGGAGCCTTTATGTCCAAACGTATTTGCTGAGTCACGATAGTCTTTATACCTACTTGCTATCCTTTTTGGATGGAGTTGAAATCTTGGAGCCGCCTCGGTTACGGGAAGAATTCAAAGAAAAGTTAAAAGCTATTACCGATATTTATAAAAGCTGACAGAGGTTGTCAGCTTTTCTTTGCTATACTTTTTGTAGTAAAGAAAGGAGGGCTCTCTCATGAAATATGAATGGAGAAAAGCCAATCGAGAAATATATCAAATCAAGTCTGAACCCTGTCTCATAGATGTTCCTGCCCAGTCTTTTATCATGATTGACGGCAAGGGCAATCCTAATGCTGCTGACTTTTCGGAACGAGTTGGTGCTCTGTACAGCTTAGCCTATGCTATCAAGATGAACTACAAAAAGACAGCGACCGAGCAAGAATTTACTGATTTTACAGTCTATCCCTTGGAAGGACTTTGGCAGCAAAAGCAAGCAGGAGAACTGATTAAAGAAGAATTGATCTATACTATTATGATTGGGCAGCCGGACTTTATCACTGGAGAGATGGTGAAAAAGGCTCTGGAACAAGTCCGTGTCAAAAAGCCTAATCCTCTCTATGACGAGATTCGTTTTGAAGAAATGACTGAAGGAGCGTGTGTCTCCATACTGCATCTGGGTCCTTTTGACGAAGAACCTCAATCCTTCGCTAAAATGGATGCCTTTTGCCAGAATCACCAGCTGACACGGATGTCACACACTCATAGGGAAATCTATCTCAATAATCTGAATAGGACAGACCCTAGTAAGCTGAAAACAATTCTGCGCTACAAGGTTCAGAAAGAACAATAAAGAAAGAGGCTGGGACAAAAGTCCTAGCCTCTCAATTGTCTTTGGATTTTCGAGCAAGACGCAGTGGTTGAGTGGGACGACGAAATCGAATTCTAACGAATTCCCGATTTCTGTCCCACTCTCTTTTGTCAACATTTATTTTTCTTCTTGTGATGAATTAACGGACTCTGCGTTTTCAGTTTTCTTGGCTGACTTGATGAGAATCTTGCCATTGCTGGTCATGATAGCTTTGAGCTCTTTTTCGCTTGGATTTTCCAGATAGAAGTCAGTGATAGCGTCTTCGATATGGTCCTGAATGGTACGGCGCAGTGGGCGAGCCCCCATTTTCGGATCGTAGCCCAGATCAACCAATTTTTCCTTGACCTTCTCCGTAACATCCAGATGAATATCGTTGGTTGCCAAGCGTTGATTGACATCGTCCAGCATAAGGTTGACGATTTGAAGCAGGTTGTCCTTGCTGAGCGCCTGGAATTCGATAATGCCGTCAAAGCGGTTCATAAACTCAGGACTGAAGAAGTTGCCCAATTCACCCAAGACGGAATTGGTGCGGCCTTCACGCGCTGCTCCAAAGCCAACGCTGGCTTCAGCTTTGCCAGTTCCGGCATTGGATGTCATGATGATAATGGTGTCCTTGAAGCTGACAGTCCTGCCTTGGCCATCGGTCAGGCGGCCATCATCCAGAACCTGCAGGAACATGTGCATAACATCGGGATGGGCTTTTTCCACCTCATCCAGCAGAATGAAGGAGTATGGATTACGACGGACGCGCTCAGTCAATTGGCCAGCTTCATCATAGCCGACATAGCCCGGAGGGGCACCGACCAGCTTGGCCACGCTGTGTTTTTCCATATATTCACTCATATCAAAGCGAATCATGCTGTCAGCCGAGCCAAAGAGCTCAATGGCTAGTTGCTTAGACAGCTCAGTCTTACCGACACCAGTAGGTCCGACAAAGAGGAAGCTGCCGATTGGGCGATTAGGACTTCCTAGTCCGACCCGGTTCCGACGGATGGCCTTGGCAATCTTATCCACAGCATCGTCTTGACCGATGACATGAGCCTTTAAGTCACTAGAGAGATTAACTAGTTGAGACTGTTCTTTTTCTTTGAGGTCACCAACTGGGATATTGGTCTTTTGCTCTACGATGTGTTCAATCGTTTTCTCGCTGATAATTGGAGTATCCTTGTCTAGCACACTTGTCTGCTGGAGTTCCTTGTACTTGGCAATCTGGTCGCGGAAGTAAGCCGCTTTCTCGAAATCTTCGTCACGGGTTGCCTGAGCCTTGAGATTTTCGGCCTCAATCAGACGTTGGTCAATGACCTTGGGATCAACGAAGTTGAGGGTCAGATTCATCTTGGAACCAGCCTCATCCAAGAGGTCAATAGCCTTGTCTGGCAGGAAGCGATCTTGGATGTAGCGGTTGGAGAGAAGGGCAGCCGCTTCAATAGCCGCATCTGTGTACTTGACGTGATGGTAGTCTTCGTATTTTTTCTGAATCCCTTTGAGGATGGTAATGGTTTCTTCAACAGTCGGCTCGTCTACCTTAACTGGCTGCATCCGGCGCTCCAGTGCTGCATCCTTCTCAATGATACGGTATTCATTGAGGGTGGTTGCTCCGACCATCTGGAGCTCACCGCGAGCCAGAGCTGGTTTGAGGATGTTCCCAGCGTCCATATTTCCATCGCCAGCAGAGCCTGCTCCGACAATTTCATGTATTTCATCAATAAAGAGAATGACATCCTGACGAGAACGAATCTCATCAATGAGCTTCTGCATTCTCTCCTCAAATTGGCCACGGATACCAGTTCCCTGTACTAAGCTGACAACGTCTAGGCGGATAACTTCTTTGCCTTGGAGTTTATGAGGGACATCACCATCAATAATTTTCTGGGCCAGACCTTCCACCACGGCTGTTTTCCCGACTCCTGGCTCTCCTATGAGAACGGGATTGTTTTTGGTGCGGCGGTTGAGGATTTCAATGACACGGACGATTTCTTCATCACGGCCAATAACAGGATCAATCTCGCCTCGGCGAGCCAACTCAGTCACATTGATACCAAACTCTTCCAGCAGACCTTTTGGCTTTTGCGGACTTGGCTGAGGCTGACCACCCTTGCTGGGATTGGAACCGTAGCCGCCACCGCCTCCATAGGCTCCGCCAGATTGAGTAGGAGGAGTAGTTGGTTCCTGAGGCTGTTGAAAATTGCTGAGGCTGTTAAAGAAGTCATCGATAGGATCTGTTCCGTGATTGTTTGCATTAGCAATTCCACCGAACAAGGAATGTTCGGGGTCTGTTTTCATGATTTGGTAGCAGTTTTGGCACAAATCCACCTGCTGTTTATGGCCATTTACGTTGGTATAAAGGTGAATCGTAGATTCATTGATTTTACAATTTTGACAAAGCATGCAGATACCTCTTTTCTTTTAGTGTGCAAGCTATTTATAGAAAAAATTAAAGGTCAAAAATAGTCAAAGTTTTATAGTTTCATTATATCAGTATTCTCGAACTTTGCAAGAATTTACTACAAAATCCTCCCTTAGACCGAGCAGAATGAAAACAAATTCTTGAAAAATTACAAAAAATGGGCTTTTAGTGGTATTTCAGTCGCTATTTATGGTAAAATAAGAGGGAACTAAGTAAATAGGAGAAACAAAATGGAATCACATTTAGTTAGAATTATTAACCGCTTAGAAGCTATGGCTAAGGATGGCGGAAATTTGAAACGTAATTTTGAGCGTGAAGGAGTGGTTGTAGCAGAAGTAGCTTACAGTTACGACGAAGAAAACGGCTCTGTCTTCACCTTGCGTGACGTTGCAGCGCGTGAGACCTATACTTTCGACAGCATCGATTTGATTGCAATGGAAATTTATGAATTACTCTACTAAAAAGCACTTAGCTGCTTTTTATTTTTACCCTTTTTATCTTATTTTGAAAAAGATTTAGCAGGTCTGAAAATTTTACCACTAGGTGCCAATGAAACCTCGTCTTATAACCTTGTATAAGAAAAAGTTATAGGCTGGGCACAGATTTTTTTGGTATAATGAAAAAGATAATGAAAAAGAAATGAGAATGACATGGCGCAGATTATTGATGGTAGAGGTTTGGCAGAGAAGCTTCAGAAAAAATTAGCCGAAAAAACGGCTCGCCTCAAAGAAAAGACAGGTCAGGTTCCGGGCTTGGTAGTGATTGTGGTGGGAAATAATCCAGCCAGTCAAATCTACGTGCGTAATAAAGAGCGCTCGGCCTTGGCCGCTGGCTTTCGGAGTAAGATAGAACGTCTGCCAGAAGAGACCAGCCAAGAAGAACTCTTGAGCTTGATTGAAACTTATAATCAAAATCCTGATTGGCATGGCATTTTAGTCCAACTGCCCTTACCTGACCATATTGATGATGAAGCTGTGCTGCTGGCCATTGATCCAGACAAGGATGTTGATGGCTTTCATCCGCTTAATATGGGCAAGCTATGGAGCGGCCATCCTGTTATGATTCCGGCTACTCCTGCAGGCATTATGGCAATGTTCCATGAATATGGCGTTGAACTGGAAGGCAAGCGAGCGGTCGTCATCGGGCGGAGTAATATTGTCGGTAAGCCCATGGCTCAGCTCCTTTTAGCTAAGAATGCAACAGTGACTCTGACGCATTCGCGGACCCACAATCTAGCTAAGACTGCTAAGCGGGCAGATATTTTGGTGGTGGCTATCGGTCGTGGACATTTTGTGACCAAGGACTTTGTCAAGGAAGGAGCTGTTGTCATTGATGTCGGTATGAACCGAGATGAGAATGGCAAGCTGATTGGCGACGTTAAATTTGATGAAGTGTCTGAACTTGCCAGTCTGATTACCCCTGTACCTGGAGGTGTTGGGCCCATGACCATTACCATGCTGATGGAGCAGACCTACCAAGCCTTTAAATGGAGTCTTGAATCATGAAATTTGTTTTTGATTTGGATGGGACCTTGTCCTTTGATTATATGACGATTGATGAGGAGATTAAGCAGGTTCTGCTAACGGCTCCTCAGTTTGGGCATGAAGTTTTGTTTGCTTCAGCGCGTTCCTATCGAGATTGTCTGGGACTATTGGGTCCAGAATTGAGCCAGCGGATAGTGATTGGCCTGAATGGCGGAGTAGCTTATCAGAATGGACAGCTGATGTTTGAGCGTCAGCTGCATCAGTCAAGTTATCAAGCCATTCTAGACACTTGTTTGACCTATAATTTGCCTTTTTTCGTTGATAATACTTTTGACTACAGCGGCCAGATTTTAGAAAAAATCCCTTTTATTGCCAGTGTAGATCCTCTCAAGCGGGCAAGACGGTTGGAACTGACTGAACTCCAGCATCCTATTAAGCTTGTTATTTACATGGGGAATCATGAGCAACTCTTAGACGATTTACAGGCTCGTTTTGCAAACTTGTCCAATCTGAGTCTAGACTATCATGAACATGAGAAATGTTTTTATATCAATCCGGCTGAAACTAATAAAGCTTCAACTGTAAAGGAACTATGCGGTTCGGATTATGTGGCTTTTGGTAATGATCAAAATGATATTCAGCTCTTTAAGAATTCTCTCTACGCTGTGCAGGTTGGGGATTTCCTAGGCTTGAGCGATTATGCGGATGAGCAGGTCGCCTTTCAAGAAAATTTACCCAAGGCAGTCGCAGCAAGAATCTTACAAAAATTTGCAGATTTCCGAGAAAAATAACTTTCCTGCGATACGAGGCACCTGTTTAGGTGCCTTTTGGTGTATAATGAAGATAGGTTTTGTCATGTTGAGACAAGTGCAGGATGAAGTTGGTCTAGGAGAATATCATGGTAAAAAATGCTGAAAATATTTTAAAAAGAGTCATTCGGGAACGTCCCTTGGATAGTCACAAGGGCGATTACGGTCGTCTTTTACTGATTGGAGGGACCTATCCTTATGGGGGTGCCATCATCATGGCAGCTTTAGCAGCAGTCAATAGCGGAGCTGGTCTGGTGACTGTTGCTACAGATAGAGAAAATATCGCCCCTCTGCACAGTCATTTACCGGAGGCCATGGCCTTTGACTTAGAGGAGCAAGACCGATTGACAGAGCAACTGGCCAAATCAGATCTAGTCTTGATTGGTCCTGGCTTGGCGGAGAATCAACTAGGTCTAGATATCCTACAAATGGTAGTCCAGACTGTGGCAGAACAGCAGATACTTATCATGGATGGCGGCGCCATTTCTCTCTTTAGCAAAGCAGCTTTGCCATTTCCAAAAGCCCAAACAGTTTTTACCCCTCACCAAAAGGAGTGGGAAGGTTTATCGGGTTTGAGCTTATCAGATCAGACAGCTGCAGCCAATCAGGCGGCGGTCAATCAACTGCCTCTGGACAGTATTGTCGTGCAGAAAAAGCATGGGACGACCATCTATCAAAGCGGGCAAGAGCAGGTCTTTGAGCTGACAGTAGGCGGACCTTATCAGGCAACTGGCGGAATGGGGGATACGCTGGCTGGTATGATTGCCGCTTTTGCGGGTCAGTTCAAGTCAAGCAGTCTCTTTGAGCGAGTGGCGGCTGCAACTCTTCTTCACTCCCTTATCGCAGATGAGCTGAGTCATGAAGTTTATGTCGTCCTGCCAACGGCAATCAGCAGGGTCATTCCAAAGTGGATGAAGGAGATGAGTCAGTAGACTTTTTCTTGGGTTTTAAGTCAGCTGGGTTTCTTTTGTGGAAGCCCAGTTTTTTTCTTGCTTTTCAGGGTATTTTTAGACTTTGTAATCGGTTTTTTATGCAGTTTTTTGTTATAATAAAAGTTACGGAAAAACTAGAAAAGAAAGGAAAAGGACATGCCAGAGTATTTGTCGGTTTCGACCTTGACCAAGTATCTGAAGATGAAGTTTGAGCGGGATCCTTATTTGGAGCGGGTCTATCTGACTGGCCAGGTGTCCAATTTCCGCCGGCGCCCCAATCACCAGTATTTTTCATTAAAGGATGAGAAGGCCGTCATTCAGGTTACGATTTGGTCTGGTGTCTACCAGAAGCTAGGCTTTGAGCTAGAAGAAGGTATGAAAATCAATGTCATTGGCCGGGTGCAGCTCTATGAGCCGAGCGGTTCCTATTCTATCATCATTGAAAAAGCGGAGCCGGATGGTATCGGTGCCTTGGCTATCCAGTTTGAACAGCTCAAGAAAAAACTGGGAGAAGAGGGGCTTTTTCAAGATAAATTCAAGCAGGCCTTACCTCAATTTCCTAAGAAAATCGGCGTCGTAACCAGTCCCAGCGGAGCGGTTATTCAGGATATTATCACGACGGTCAGCCGTCGCTTTCCGGGAGTGGAGATTGTCCTTTATCCGACAAAAGTGCAGGGAGATGGGGCTGCAGCTCAGGTTGCTGACCACATCAGACTGGCCAATGAGCGGTCGGATTTGGATGTACTGATTATTGGTCGAGGTGGTGGTTCTATCGAAGATCTCTGGGCTTTCAACGAAGAGGAAACAGTTCGGGCTATTTTTGAGTCTCGGATTCCTGTTATTTCTAGTGTCGGCCATGAGACAGATACGACTTTGGCGGACTTTGTAGCAGATCGCAGAGCTGCGACTCCAACGGCTGCGGCTGAGCTAGCAACACCGGTCACCAAGCTGGATCTGCTGGGGTATTTGCAGCAGCAGGAAAACCGCATGTCACGAGCGATTTCCAATCGCCTGAGCTATTATCGAGAGCGACTGAATAAACTGACCCAGTCGGTTATCTTCCGACAGCCAGAGCGGCTTTACGATGGCCATCTGCAGAAGTTAGACCAGCTCAACCTGCGACTCAAGCAAAAAATTCGCGAATATTATAGTGAAGAGCAACAGCGGGTCAAAATCTTGCAGCATCGTTTGGAAACATTGAATCCGCTCAGTCGCATTCAGCGTTTTCAAGAGCAGACTGCCCAGCTGGAGCGTTTGCTGCGCAGCAACATGGCAGTCATTTATGATAATAAGGTAGCTCAAGTCAGGAGATTGTCCGAGGCCTTGCTTATGCTGGATACCAGTCGAATCGTGGCGCGTGGCTATGCTATTGTCCAAAAGAATCAAAAGGTTGTCGAGTCAAGTGCAGGCATTGAAGAAAAAGATGAGCTGACCCTGCTTATGCGGGATGGGCAGCTGGAAGTAGAGGTAAAACATGTCCAAAGAAAAGAAATTTGAAGAAAATTTAGCAGACTTGGAAGTCATTGTCCAAAAGCTGGAAAATGGTGACGTAGCGCTAGAAGAGGCGATTGCGGAATTTCAAAAGGGGATGAAGCTTTCAAAGGAACTCCAGGCTAGTCTGGACAAGGCTGAAAAGACCTTAGTTAAGGTCATGCAGGCAGACGGCACAGAAACGGAAATGGAATGACAAGAAACGAGAAACTGGAAAAAATCGGTCTGACGATTGAAGATTTTTATAAATCTCAGCAAGTTTCGTCAGATTTGTCTGAAGTTATTTTGTACTCGGTGCAGGCAGGCGGCAAGCGGATTCGTCCCTTATTGCTATTGGAGTTGATTCAAGCTTTTGGCCTAGAGCTGGCTGAGGCCCACTATCAGGTCGCGGCGGCTCTTGAGATGATTCACACTGGCAGCCTTATCCATGATGATTTGCCGGCTATGGATGATGATGACTATCGTCGAGGCCACTTGACTAGCCATAAGAAGTTTGGAGAGGATATGGCTATTTTGGCGGGTGATTCTCTCTTTTTAGACCCCTATGGATTATTGGCAAGAACCGAGCTGCCTAGTCAGGTCAAGGTGGACTTGATTGCTGAGCTGTCTCTAGCAGCAGGGAGTTTTGGTATGGTTGCAGGACAGGTTCTGGACATGCAAGGCGAAGGACAAGCAATTAGTTTAGAAGATTTAAAAACCATCCATGTCAATAAGACTGGAAAACTTCTGGCGTATCCCTTTGTCGCAGCTGGTTTGATTGCTGAGGTCGAGCAGTCTGTTCAAGACAAGCTTCGTAGGATTGGAGAGCTCTTGGGCTTGGCCTTTCAAGTGCGGGATGATATTTTGGATGTGACAGCCAGCTTTGAAGAGCTGGGTAAAACGCCGCAGAAAGATTTAGTTGCGGCCAAGTCGACTTATCCAGCCTTTCTGGGTCTAGATGGAGCTAAGAGCTTTTTCAATCAGACCCTTGATGAAGCTGTGGACATTCTGACAGACTTGGAAGAGAAGACAGAGTTTTCAGGCGGAGAAATTCAAAAGATAATAGAAAGTTTGAGATTGAATGGCTAAGGAAAGAGTAGATGTGCTGGCCTACAGACAAGGGCTCTTTGAGACCAGAGAGCAGGCTAAGCGTGGTGTAATGGCTGGGCTGGTTATTGCTGCGGTCAATGGCCAGCGCTTTGACAAGCCTGGTGAAAAGATTGACACAGCCACAGAGCTGCGCTTAAAAGGTGAGAAACTCAGATATGTCAGCCGAGGCGGGCTCAAGCTAGAAAAGGCTTTGCAAGTCTTTGATATTTCGGTCACTGACCGAGTGACCTTGGATATCGGAGCTTCGACCGGCGGTTTTACAGATGTCATGCTGCAGCACGGAGCTAAGCTGGTCTATGCAGTGGATGTGGGGACCAATCAGCTGGCCTGGAAGCTCAGACAGGATGAGCGGGTTGTCAGCATGGAGCAGTTTAATTTTCGCTATGCCCAAAGGACTGACTTTGAGCAGGAGCCGAGCTTTGCCAGTATTGATGTCAGCTTTATATCGCTGAGCTTGATTTTGCCAGCTCTGCATGAGATTTTGACTCGGGATGGCCAAGTGGTCGCTTTAATCAAGCCCCAATTTGAAGCGGGCCGCGAGCAGATTGGGAAAAAAGGGATTGTCAAGGATAAAAAGGTCCATTTAGCAGTTCTGGAAAAGGTCACAGCATTTATGATGGAGGCTGGTTTTTCTGTTAGGGGACTGGATTTTTCGCCTATTCAGGGCGGTCAGGGCAATGTAGAATTTCTGGCCTATTTAGAAAAGAGTACAGAACCGCAGGCTCTTGATTCAGAACTGATGACAGCTGTCGTAGAGGCAGCACACAAGGAATTTAAGGATGAATAAGAAGGATAGATTAGAAAAGATTAGACGCTTTGTCAGTGACTATGACATTGGCACACAGGAGGAAATTGTAGAACATCTCAGGGAATCTGGGATTACAGCGACCCAGGCCACGGTCTCTAGGGATATCAAGGAGCTGGGGATTGTCAAGATACCGCTCAAGGACAACACTTATATCTACGAGCTGCCTAAGACCATGACTAGCAGTCTGGGCTTGGCTGAAAATAACATCCTGTCCTGTCAGATTTTGGGAAATATGATTAATCTCAGTCTGGTACCGGGGAGCACAGCACTGGTCAAGCGTCATCTTAGGAATGAATTTGCTGAGGATATTTTCAGTATCTTGGCAGACAACGACAGTATTTTGATGGTTATGATGACAGAGGAAGCAGCCGCAAGGATTGCAACCATCATTCACCATTGGTAGGAAAGCCTATGTTATTAGAAATTTCGATTAAAAATTTTGCCATTATTGAGGAGATATCCCTTAATTTTGAGCAAGGTATGACGGTTTTGACCGGGGAAACCGGAGCCGGCAAGTCTATTATTATTGATGCGATGAACATGATGCTGGGCAGCCGTGCTACGACGGATGTTATTCGTCATGGGGCACCCAAAGCTGAGATAGAGGGACTTTTTTCGCTGGAAAATAGCAGAGCTTTGCGAGAGATTTTTGAGGAGCAGGGCTGGGAGATGACCGATGAGCTGATTATCCGTCGGGAAATTCTGCAAAACGGCCGAAGTGTCAGCCGTATCAATGGTCAGATGGTTAATTTGTCTGTTCTAAAGGCTGTCGGCCAGCACTTGGTTGATATCCATGGTCAGCATGATCAGGAAGAGCTGATGAGACCCCAGCTTCATATCGCCATGCTAGATGAGTTTGGCTCAGCAGACTTTTTGTATCTCAAAGGCCGCTATCAGGAAACCTTTGACCGCTATCGAAGCCTGCGCAAGCAAGTCCTGACTTTGCAGAAAAATCAGCAGGAGCATAAGGCCAGGATTGAGATGCTGGAGTTTCAGATGGCGGAGATTGAGAGCGCAGCTCTCAAAAGTGGTGAAGATACTGCCCTGCATCAGGAGCGAGATCGTTTGCTCAACCACAAGTTCATTGCCGATACGCTGACCAACGCCTATACCATGCTGGATAATGAAGATTTTTCCAGTCTAACCAATGTCCGCTCAGCTATGAATGACCTTGAGTCTATCGAGGATTACGATCCAACCTACAAGGAGCTTTCAGGCAGTTTGTCAGAGACTTATTATGTCTTGGAAGATATCAGCAAGCGCCTAGAGGACATTTTAGATGGACTGGATTTTGACGGAGATCGGCTGTTGCAGGTGGAGAGTCGTTTGGATTTGATTAACAGCATCACGCGTAAATACGGCGGCCAAGTAGATGATGTGCTGGATTACTTTGCTCAGATTTCCAAAGAATACAGCCTTTTAACTGGAAGTAACTTGTCCTCAGAGGATATGGACCGAGAGCTGAAAGTATTGGAGAGAGAGCTGGTTGAGCTGGCCCAGGAGCTGAGTCAGGCTCGTCACGGCCTAGCAGCCCAGCTGGAAGCGGAAATCAAGCAAGAGCTGCAAGACCTCTACATGGAAAAGGCGCGCTTTAAAGTGCAGTTCAGTAAGGGCAAGTTCAACCGTGAAGGCAATGAACAAGTAGAGTTTTACATCTCAGCAAATCCGGGCGAGGATTTTAAACCTTTGGTGAAGGTTGCGTCTGGCGGGGAACTCTCCCGTCTCATGTTGGCTATCAAGTCTGCTTTTTCTCGTAAGGAAGGCAAGACCAGCATTGTCTTTGACGAAGTGGATACGGGTGTTTCTGGCCGAGTGGCCCAGGCTATTGCTCAGAAGATTCACAAGATTGGCTCTAACGGGCAAGTCTTGGCTATTTCCCATCTACCTCAGGTCATTGCGATTGCAGATTATCAGTTCTTTATTGAGAAGATCTCGGATGAGAATTCGACCGTCTCAACGGTTCGATTGCTGACGGCTGACGAGCGTGTTCAGGAAGTCGCTAAGATGCTGGCTGGCGAAGATGTGACGGAGGCTGCTTTGACTCAAGCCAGAGAATTATTAAAAAAATAAACAAACGAGGCTGAGACACTAGTGTTTCGGTCTCCTTTAGGAGGTGGCGCTTATGATAGAATATTTTGCGATCGGAGATGTCCATGGCAAGGCTGGTATGCTAGATGAGCTGCTCCAGCACTGGGATGGTCGCAGCCAACTAGTCTTTCTAGGTGACTTGATAGATCGTGGTGAGGACAGCCGAGCAGTTTTGGAGCGGGTCAAGGACCTAGTGGACCAAGCAGGAGCTGTTTGTCTGTCTGGCAATCATGAGTATATGTTTCTGACCTGGCTGGACAATCCTGAAAAGTCTTATGACCACTACCGACGTAATGGCGGAGATACGACGATTAATTCGCTTTTAGGCAGACCTCTCAATGCTCCTGTAGATGGAGTAGCGGACGCGGAACGTGTCAAGACGGAGGCGGCAGATTTAGTAGATTTTATTCGTCAGATGCCCTTCCTATTGGAGACGGAGCAGTACATTTTTGTCCATGCTGGTCTAGATTTGGAACTGAGAGACTGGCGAGAGACCAGTGATTATCAAAAAGTTTGGATTCGCGCGCCTTTTCACGAAGGCAGCAATCAGACTGGCAAAACGATTGTCTTTGGTCATACACCGACATTTTACCTCTTGCATAAGGCGCCGGGAACTAATCAGCTATGGATGACTGAGGATGGCAAGATTGGCATGGATGGCGGAGCTGTTTATGGCGGAGTCCTACACGGAGTTGTCTTTGGTCATAATGGCATCATAGAGCGGTATGCCATAAAAAATGATGGTTTGGTAGCTGAAGACTGAAAAAAGAGGCTGGGACAAAAGTCCTAGCCTCTCAATTGTCTTTGGATTGTCGAGCAAGACGCAGTGGTTGAGTGGGCTCTACTACGCTGATTTCATCAGCTTTTACAGTCCTACTCAACTGTGCGGAGGTGGGACGACGAAATCGAATTCTAACGAATTACCGATTTCTGTCCCACTCTCTTTTTTGCTGAGATTCTCTTTGAAAACCAGCTTTTTCCTATAATTTTCCCCAATAAAGCTAAAAAAGTTGCATGTAAACACTTTTTCATCTAATTTTAAAGAAGCGCAAAAAGATTAAAAAACTAAAACAAGCAGATTAAATTTAGGAAACGCTTGGTCTGAGCTGTGATTTTAGTGAATATTCCCCCACAAAACCATAAAAATTTGGTATAATGTAGTGTAATAACAAGTTAAAATTTAGATACAGAGTAGGAAATCTATGACAAAAATAAAAATCGTAACAGACTCATCTGTAACCATTGAACCTGAGGTTGCTAAGGAATTAGACATTACAATTGTGCCTCTCTCTGTTATGGTGGACGGGGTGGTCTATTCGGATGCAGATCTAGAGGAAGGTGAGTTTCTTCGTCTCATGCAGTCTAGTCGCAATCTTCCTAAAACCAGCCAGCCGCCTGTCGGAGTCTTTGCTGATGTTTTTGAGCGCTTGGCAGAGGATGGAGCGCAGATTATCTCCATTCACATGTCTCACGCCTTATCAGGAACTGTAGAAGCCGCCCGTCAGGGAGCGACTTTGGCTAATGCGGATGTGACGGTTGTTGATAGTTCTTTCACTGATCAGGCTATGAAGTTCCAAGTCACCGAAGCAGCTAAACTGGCCAAGGAAGGAGTTAGCCTAGAGGAGATTCTGACTAAAATCGAGGAAGTGAAGGAAAAGACAGAGCTCTACATCGGTCTTTCTACCTTGGAAAATCTGGTTAAAGGAGGCCGTATAGGCCGAGTTTCCGGTCTGATTAGCTCCTTGCTTAATATTCGGGTTATCATGCAAATGAAGGACCATCAGCTAGAGCCCATTGTCAAGGGCAGGGGCGCTAAGACCTTTAAAAAATGGTTGGATGATTTGACAGCAAGTCTGCAAAATAAGCAAGTGGCTGAGATTGGAATTTCCTATGCTGGCGGTCCAGAATTGGCCCAGGAAATGAAGGAAAGTTTACAGCCGTATGTCAAGAAACCTATTTCAGTGCTGGAAACAGGGTCCATTATTCAGACACATACAGGGGAAAATGCTTGGGCTGTGCTGATTCGTTACGAATAAAACCATAATAATTTAGAAAATAGCGGCTTAGTACTTGACCTGAAAGCTATTTTTAGATATGATAATATTTGTTAGGGTTATCAACCCAGAAAAAATTTGGAGGATTTGTTAAATGGCTAACAAACAAGATTTGATCGCAAAAGTAGCAGAAGCTACAGAATTGACTAAAAAAGATTCAGCAGCAGCAGTTGACGCTGTATTCGCAGCTGTAACTGAGTACCTTTCAAAAGGTGAAAAAGTTCAACTTATCGGTTTTGGTAACTTTGAAGTTCGTGAGCGTGCAGCACGTAAAGGTCGCAACCCACAAACTGGTAAAGAGATCAAAATCGCAGCTTCTAAAGTACCAGCTTTCAAAGCAGGTAAAGCTCTTAAAGATGCTGTAAAATAATTTTGGTTAATAAAGCCTGACACACTTGCCTTTGGCGAGTATGTCAGGTTTTTCTTTTTGCTCTCAGTTCTTGAGCTTAGCAAAGAAAGTTGGCTATTCGAGAAAGTTGATTGATGAACTTTCTTGGAGTTTTTATTTTGCAAAGAAGTGAAGGAGATTGTCTCTAATCAAAAGAGAATGATAAAGGACAAACATTTTCAAAGACGTAAAATAAAAAGTTGAAAATTTTAGCAAAAGTACTTTTAAATCATAGGTCTTTATGATAAAATGAAGGGAACATTTCTTTTTGCGTAATGATTGCGAGATCATTGAAAAAGTTTAGGAGGTAAGAAATGAAATGGAAACCACTTCAGGACTCACTGCGTCCTGTTAATCCTTTTGGCAGCAAGTTTCGCCTGCTGATGGGATTATTTGTTGTGCTTTTTTCAATCTTTCTGCTCCCCATTCAGACATTGTCTGCCTTGGAGGAGATTAAGAATGC
This sequence comes from Streptococcus sp. IsoGale022, assembly GCF_031142805.1. NCBI lineage: Bacteria > Bacillati > Bacillota > Bacilli > Lactobacillales > Streptococcaceae > Streptococcus > Streptococcus sp. IsoGale022. The sequence goes on from NZ_JAKZJI010000014.1 coordinate 17,074, forward strand.
AACGGATATTTCTACTCTGGATATCCATAAGTTTAATTTGAATATCAATAATGTCAGTGTCTTATCTAAGTCATCGGCTGTTGATCAATTTCATTTGTCCAATCCGCATTATGAATATCTGAGTGGCGGGGTTTATCCTGGTGAGATGGAGAATTTCACTCTCAAAGTGGATAAAAGCAAGAAGCAGGATCAAGTATTTGATAATCCCCTGGCTTTAAAATTTACCAATATTGGAACTGTTCACGGTAAGCAAGTGGATGCTTATCTGAATTTCAATAAGGTAACCTTACACTACCTCAATACTGCTCAGGCAGAGTCAGAGATGAATAGTGCTCAAAAGCAAACGGTAGAATTTTTCTCTATTTCGGAATTATGGGAAAATAATGCTTTTGAAATTGGGAATGTTCCCTATGTAGATGCAGCTCATGACTACATTATGAATAAGGCTTTTTGGCTTGATGCGGATGTAACAGCAGAGTTGCGTTATGCAGATGGTTCCGAGACAGATTTGAAGTTGGTTATGAAGCCAACAGACATCGATGCAATTGATGCCAACAACTTGAAGGAAACCTTCTATGTTAAAGATTATCAAAATGATGTTAATCTTCGTTTGATGAATAATGCCAATGTCTTAAGACAGGAAGACCAAGGAGAACGAACTGCTTGGGTAGCAACTCAGATTACAAGCGGTAGCTATTCTGAGAACAATATTTCTGGTTTAGCGCTTCGGTCAAATAGTAATAAGATGAATTTTGGTTATTCATCAACAGAGGTTTGCTCGGCAGTCTTTGGTCTTTATATTGAAAAAGTTGATCCCAAGCCAGTCTTAGAAGTGGATCCAGTTAAGATTCCAGCTAAGGAAGGTCAAGAGGTGACTTATAAGGGAACCTTCAAGATTCCAGTTCCTGGTAAGGATATTTTGGCTACCCCGACTACTATTGAGATGACTGAAACCTTTGATGAGCGACTGGATTACAAGGAGCTCAAGGTTGAGACTGGCGGCAATGTCTTGCAGGAAGGTCGTGATTACACGATTGAAAAGAAAGGTCAGACCGTTACGGTCAAGATGACACCGGAGTATGTAAAAGCAAATTCTTCTCAAGATATAGTCATTACCTACAAGACTGCAACCAATCAAAAGGTAGCAGAAAAGGGTGCTGCAACGGTTGAAAATACAGTGACCTTGAAAGTAGATAATCTTTCAGCACCATCTAATCAAGTTACTACTGACTTGCTCTATGAAAAGAAACATGAATTTGTCAGCGGTACTGCTGGTAAGGAACTCCCGCAGGAAATCAAAGACCTAACACCAGCAACAGAAAAGAATCTGGAGAATGGTACAAAGGTAACTCCAACGCAGCCAACTAAGACGGAAGTGCAGACCGCAGACGGTACTTGGACCTTCAAGTCATACGACAAGACAGAAGAGACCATTAACGGAGCGGATGCTCACTTTGTTGGTACATGGGATTTTACTCCAGCGCCAACCTATAAGGCGACACACGAGTTCGTCAGCGGCACAGCTGGTAAGGAACTTCCACAAGAAGTGAAGGATTTACTTCCAACTGATAAACCTAATTTAGCAGATGGTACGAAAGCTACTCCAACACAACCAGCCAAGACAGAAGTGAAAGCCACCGATGGCAACTGGACTTTCAAGTCTTACGACAAGATGGAAGAGACCATTAACGGAGCGGATGCTCACTTTGTCGGCACTTGGGACTTTACCCCAAATCCAACTTATAAGGCTACTCACGAGTTCGTTAGTGGAACAGTAGGTAAGGAATTGCCACAAGCAGTGAAAGCTTTGCTTCCTGCTGATAAATCTGACTTGGCGGACGGTACTAAGGCCACTCCAACACAGCCGGTCAAGACAGAAGTTGAAACATCTGATGGCAGCTGGAGCTTCCAGTCATATGATAAGAACGAAGCAACCATTAATGGAGCAGATGCTAAATTTGTTGGAACTTGGACGTTTGTGGCGAAGCCTAGCCTAGCGCCAACTTATAAAGCTACACATGAATTTGTCAGTGGCACAGCAAGTAAAGAACTTCCACAAGAAGTGAAATCCTTGCTTCCTAGCGATAAATCTGATTTAGCCGACGGTACGAAAGCCACTCCAACGCAACCAGTGAAGACAGAAGTGAAAACAACCGACGGTACCTGGACCTTTAAGTCTTACGACAAGACAGAAGAGACTATCAATGGAGCGGATGCGCACTTTGTTGGTACATGGGAATTCACAGCAACTCCGTCATCAACTTATAAAGCTGTGCATGAGTTCATTAGCGGCACAGCAGGTAAGGAACTTCCACAAGAAGTGAAAGCTTTGCTTCCAACTGATAAATCTGATTTGGCAGACGGCACTAAGACCACTCCAACGCAACCAGTGAAGACAGAAGTTGAAACATCTGATGGCAGCTGGAGCTTCCAGTCATATGACAAGAACGAATCAACCATTAATGGTGCAGACGCTAAATTTATTGGAACTTGGACGTTTGTGGCGAAGCCTAGCCCAGTACCAACTTACAAAACTACACATGAATTTGTCAGCGGTACAGCAGGTAAGGAATTGCCACAAGAAGTGAAAGCTTTGCTTCCAACTGATAAATCTGATTTAGTTGACGGTACGAAAGCTACTCCAACGCAACCAGTGAAGACGGAAGTTGAAACATCTGATGGCACATGGAGCTTCCAATCATATGACAAGAACGAATCAACCATTAATGGTGTAGACACTAAATTTATTGGAACTTGGACATTTGTGGCGAAGCCTAGCCCAGCACCAACTTATAAGGCTATACATGAATTTGTCAGTGGCACAGCAGGTAAGGAATTACCACAAGAAGTGAAATCCTTCCTTCCAAGCGACCAAGCAAACTTGTCAGATGGCACTAAAGCTACTCCAACACAGCCAGTCAAGACGGAAGTGAAGACTGCAGATGGTACTTGGACCTTTAAGTCATATGACAAGAACGAAGCAACTATTAATGGTGCAGATGTTCACTTTGTCGGTACTTGGACTTTCGCAGCTGACTCAACTACGCTTACTGGCACTGTGATCTGGATTGACAATGATAACGCTGCAGGTCGCCGACCACAGAGTGTCCTTGTTCACTTACTTGCAGATGGACAGGATACAGGCATCAGCGTAAGTGTTGATGAGGCGATGGGCTGGAAATATAGCTTTGAAAACCTGCCTCGCTTCAAGGATGGAAAAGAAATCGTCTATAGTGTCCGCGAGGACGAAGTGGAAGGCTACGGCAATCAAGCTGAAGGCATGAATGTAACCAATCGCTTGCTTGTAGATGCTCAAGTTAAAGAGATTGGCAAGAAACGAATTCTGCCTAAGACCGGGCAAGACACATCTATCTGGATGCTGATTCTTGGATTCTTGACTTTTGGAGGAGCAGTTGGCTTGACCAAACGTCAGCGTGACTAAGATTAAGCTTCAGTAAAAAGCTTTGAAAATCTAGAATATATGAAAAGTCTGTTGTCTCAACTTTTGTTGAGAATAGCAGGCTTTTTATTTTTGGCAGGAAAATCAAGGCACTGATAGAATTTAAAAATTTTAGGACTTATTTACAATCATTCTTAATAGCCAAGTAAGCCTAGTCATGGTATAATGGTAATGACTTAGATGAGAGGCTGTAACGGAGTAAATAATGAAACAAGAACATCAGCATGATTTTGACCAAGTAATTGGCCATCTGCGCGCCAAGGGCGTGCGTATTACAGAAACTCGGAAGGCGGTAATTGACTATATTATCCAAAGTCACGATCATCCTAGCGCTGAAATGATATATCAGGACTTGAAGCCCAATTTTCCTAATATGAGTCTGGCAACGGTCTATAATAATCTCAAGGTTCTGATTGATGAGGGTTTTGTCGCTGAGCTCAAGGTTCGCAATGATACGACGACCTACTTTGACTTTATGGGTCATCAGCATCTCAATGTTATCTGTGAAAAAATGTGGCCGTATTGCTGATATGGAGCTGGAACTTCCAGATGTGAAGCATGAGGCTGAAGTGCAGACTGGCTACCACATCACCCAAAGCCAGACGACTGTCTATGGCCTCTGCCCCCAATGCCAGCAAGAGGCGGTGTGACTGCGAGGATGATTAGGATCTTTTTGGAGCCTAAAGACGAACAAAGATGTGACTCGTTTTGCAAATTCAATCTGCAACTTCAAAGCAGTACTTTGATCTATCGGCTATTGCGTTAAGATTCTTTTTCAAATAAAAAGTAAGGCTAGAACTTATGTCTCTTAGCCTTTTTCTATGTGTTTTAGCAAGGCATATTCGCAGGACAAGGATATCATCTGAGCTTAGAGACGTTGATACCTAGTCAAGTACAGCACTTAGCAAGATCAGATATTTCAAGTACAAGCCCTTATATACTTATGCTATTATTTTACAGGTAGAATAATCTGTGATATAATGGGTACATAGAAAGCGCTTTTAAATAATAGAAGGGAGTAAAATATTAAAAAATAAGGCCTTGATCCGTTTTGTTGTTTCTAAGGATTTATCATTTTTGGAGGTTTTTATCATGAAAAAAGTACGACTCACTAGCATTTTTATGCTTAGTTTACTGATTGTTTCAAATCTAGTTCTTCCGGCTCGTGTCTTTGCTGAAGAGGCAAATGCTAATACTAGTGGCAAAGAAGTTTTGTCTTCTATTTTTGCAACAGAAGAGAGCTTGAATGAACACGGTTTATCACTTAAACAATTTACAGGATTTCAACAAAAAAGTTCGGACTTTTATAAGATATTGGATGCGATACTATCATCTATGGATAGAGATATGCCTCTAACTGAAGAGCAAAAAAAGGAAGCTGAAAAAAAATTAGAGAAGGCCAGAAAAATATCTGATAAATGGGTCTACGCTTCTCAAATGGCTAAGGAGAATATGCAGCGAGATGGAAATGCAAAAGATGTTAACAAAGAAACTCTTTATATGTATCTATCTCATTATGTAGATATTAGGACAGGTGTTTTGGATACGGTTAATCCTAACATATCAAATGATGGTTATTTCAGTGCGTGGATTGTCAATGATGATAGGCGAGCATATGACCAATATGTGTCTAAGGCATTGTCAGGAGAGAAGACTTTCACAGCAGTGAAAGCAGTAAAATCTTTCATAGATAACGTAACACCTAGTGATGATGCTGAAAAACTAGATAAAATAAAAAGCTCTTTTTTTAGAACTATTTATTTTGCTTCATCTTTGATGCTACGGGATGAACAACGAAGAAAATTACTGGATGATGTTGAAGCTCTAAAAACCGCTTGGAACAATTCAGATGATCCTAAAGCAGTGGTTGCAGCTTTAGAACAAAGTTTTGAACTCGAAGGATATGAAGAATCAGTTAAAGGAACGTTGAAAAGCTTGTTATTGCATACCATAACAGCTTTTACCATTGGAGATCCTGAAATCATTAAAGATCTTGTTGTAGGTGGAGGAGAATTTTTGGCCTATGCTGCAAAAGACTTGTATGATAAAGCATTATGGATTTCACTTATTCAGTATAATAATCTGAGAGTTTCTAAACGTATTATGCGTTACTATGGTTTCGATTTTTAGGAGGTCTTATGTTTTGGAGAAAGAAATGGTTGGATGAATTGCCAGAAGGCGAAGAATCTCCTTTTTTTGAATGCCGACACCTTCTCTTTGAAGAGGAAGCTGGCTATCCTATTTGTCCTTCTTGCGGTGGATTCATAAAAGAGAATTTTCCTAAGAAAAATACGGATAAAGCCCGGCTGCATTTAATATGGAAAAAGGTTCAGCAACTGTGGAGTGTCAAGTTTGGAGAAGGCTATTCCTTATGGCTAGTCCTCTTTCCAGCTATCTTTGTTCCAGAATATCTAGGTTATTGGCTTTTAAGTACTGGAGATTATGGTTTTACTAGCTTCTTTCTTCCAAGTCGGCATCGACCTACAATGATTAGTTATGCTATTGACGGCTACTTTGTTTTGTTTTTCTTTTTTCTAGGTCAGGAGCGCACTAAACGGTTTGCAACTTTTTCTTTAGGCTTTGAACGTTTCCATAGAATTCTTTATTCTTGGCCTGTGCGTGTCGTTCTTTTTGCTGTTATCATCTTTTTACTTAATCTTTATATGCCTAAGATTTACGAGCCATACGCACAGTATTATATATCTAAGCATGATTATCTGACTCCCGCTCAGCATGCCAAAGGAGTGGAGCTTTTTATCCAGACTAACATGATTTCAATTTGGATGACAGCTGGTCTGTTGGCAATTCATGAGTTAATAGATAGACGTAGAACCAAGTGGCTCAAGGAAGCCAACAAGGCTTATCTGTGTGGCGGATGTTGATATGAGGAGAAATTTGGATTTTTAGGAGGTCTTATGTTCTGGTGGAGAAAGAAATGGCTGGATGAGTTGTCAGACAGTGATGAATCGTCTCTTTTGGAATGCCGTCATCTTCTCTTTGAAGAGGAAGCTGGCTATCCTATTTGTCCTTCTTGTGGCGGACTCATAAAAGAGAATTTTCCTAAGAAAAATACGGATAAAGCCCGACTGCATTTAATATGGAAAAAGGTTCAGCAACTGTGGAGTGTCAAGTTTGGAGAAGGCTATTCCTTATGGTTAGTTCTATTTCCAGCTATCTTTGTTCCAGAATATCTAGGCTATTGGCTTTTAAGTACTGGAGATTACGGCTTTTCTAGCTTTTTCATTGCTAGCCGTCATACGCCTACAATGATTAGCTTCACTTATGAAGGCTATATTCCTTTATTCATCTTTTTTATGGGTAAAGAACGCTTTAAACGTTTCTCTACTTTTTCTTTAGGATTTGAGCGTTTTCATAAAATCCTTTATTCTTGGCCTGTTCGTCTTGTTACTTTTATCGCTGTTATTTGCTTCATTAATATTATTATGCCAAAGATTTATGGGGTTGAAGGAGATGTCTTTATAGGTAAACATATCCAGCTAACTCCCGCCCAGCATGCTAAAGGTGTGGAGCTTTTCATCTTTGTCAATATGCTTTGTAACTGGATAGTAGCAGGCTTGTTGGCCATTCATCAACTGATAGACAGGAGACGGACTTGGTGGCTCAAGGAAGCCAACGAGGTTTATTTGTCTGGCGGGTACTAAGGCAAAGGTTTCTGCCCGGAAATACAAAAGCGCTTTCTTGCTGAAAAAGGTCTGATTTGACGAAATGGGCTAGCTTTTTAGGCGAAAATTTTGTAAAATAGAATAGATAAACGGGGACTGCCTCGGAAAATAAAAGGAGAATCCATCTAATGGTAAAATTAGTTTTTGCTCGCCACGGTGAGTCTGAATGGAACAAAGCTAACCTTTTCACTGGTTGGGCTGATGTTGACTTGTCTGAAAAAGGTACACAGCAAGCAATCGACGCTGGTGAACTGATTAAAGAAGCTGGTATCGAGTTTGACCAAGCTTACACTTCAGTCTTGAAGCGTGCGATTAAGACAACTAACCTTGCTTTGGAAGCGGCTGATCAGCTTTGGGTACCAGTTGAAAAATCATGGCGTTTGAACGAGCGTCACTACGGCGGCCTGACTGGTAAAAACAAGGCAGAAGCAGCTGAGCAATTTGGTGATGAGCAAGTGCACATCTGGCGTCGTTCATACGATGTATTGCCTCCTGCAATGCCTCGTGATGACGAATACTCAGCTCACACTGACCGTCGTTATGCTTCACTTGACGACTCAGTTATTCCAGATGCTGAAAACTTGAAAGTTACTTTGGAACGTGCCCTTCCATTCTGGGAAGATAAGATTGCTCCAGCTTTGAAAGATGGCAAAAATGTCTTTGTAGGTGCACACGGTAACTCTATCCGTACCCTTGTGAAGCACATCAAACAATTGTCTGACGATGAAATCATGGATGTGGAAATTCCAAACTTCCCACCATTGGTATTCGAATTTGACGAAAAATTGAATGTAGTAAAAGAATACTACCTTGGAAAATAAGCTTAAAGGAATCTGAGATTATTCTCAGGTTCTTTGCTTTTCCAGAGAGGAAAAACAAGTCTTGCTGGAAGCCTAGCCGGCAAGTCTTTTAGGTTCAGTAGTTTGGCAGACTTCCTCTTAACTCGTCCATATTTTCAGATTTTCTATCAGTTTTGAAACATTCATCGAGCTGGATTTATGGTAAAATAAAGGTCAGAACTTTTACTAGAATGAGAGAGAAGATGGCAAGGAAGAAGAGAAAATTTGACAGTCATTCCATCACCAGAAGGCTTTATCTACTGTTTGGAATCGTGATGTTTTTGTTTTTAGCCTTGATTGCTCGTCTGGGCTATATGCAGGTGATCAATCAGGACTTTTATACGGATAAGTTGGCCAAGGCTAGCAAGACCAAGATTACCACTAGCTCAGTGCGTGGGCAGATTTATGATGCTACCGGCAAGCCCTTGGTGGAAAATACGACCAAGCAGGTGGTGACCTATACACGGGATAATCGTCTGACGGCTGGTGAGATTCGGGCGACGGCTCAAAAGCTCCTGACCTATGTCAGTGTCAGCGATACAGAGGTGACAGATCGCCAAGAGGTGGACTATTATTTGGCGGACAGTGCAGTCTATCAGGAAGTAGTGGAAAAGTTGCCCAAGGACAAGAAATTTGATACAGACGGCAACCGTCTGCCTGAGTCCAAAATCTATAAGGCGGCAGCTGAGAGCATTGACCCTAAACAACTGGGCTATACGGATGAGGAAAAGAAGGCCGTCGTTCTCTTTAGTCAGATGAATGCAATTTCCAACTTTGCTACGGGAACCATCCAGACAGATCCGCTGACAACAGAGCAGGTGGCTGTACTGGCTTCCAGCAGCAAGGAACTGCCAGGTATCAGTGTCTCAACGGGCTGGGACCGCAAGGTCTTGGATACCTCGCTGGCTTCTATCGTGGGAAATATCTCGACAGAAAAGACTGGACTTCCGGCTGAGGAAGTGGATGATTATCTGAAAAAAGGCTACTCCCTCAATGACCGGGTGGGAACCTCTTATCTGGAGAAGCAGTATGAGTCAGTCCTGCAAGGCAAGCGAGCTGAGAAGGAGATTCATCTGGACAAAAATGGTAATATGGAGAGTGTGGAAAATATCTCTGACGGCAGTAAGGGCGACAATCTCAAGCTGACGGTGGACTTGAACTTCCAGCAGGGAGTGGAGGACATTCTCAAAAATGCCTTTAATGCAGAGTTGGCTAGTGGCAATGCGACTTACTCTGAGGGCGTCTATGCCGTAGCTATGGATCCCAATACCGGCGCCATTTTAGCCATGGCAGGCATCCGGCACGACCTGGAAACGGGAGAAAGCTCGGTCGATGCTCTGGGGACCATGACCAATGTCTTTGTTCCGGGATCCGTGGTCAAGGCCGCAACATTGACCTCGGGCTGGGAAAATAATGCCATTAGCGGCAACCAAGTCCTGACAGACCAGCCGATTAGCTTTGGCGGTACGGACAGTATCACTTCTTGGTTTACCCAGTATGGTTCGCGTGCTATCACAGCCCAAGAGGCTTTGGAATACTCTTCCAATACCTACATGGTGCAGGTAGCGCTGAAGATGATGGGGACGCCGTACTCAGCGGATATGAAGCTGGATTTTGATGAGCTGGATCCGTCCATGAAAAAGCTGCGGTCGACTTTTGCAGAGTATGGTCTGGGCACTTCAACAGGGATTGACCTACCAAATGAGTCCACAGGCTATCTTCCAGACAAGTTTACTTTTGCCAACTATTTGACCAATTCTTTCGGCCAGTTTGACAACTATACGACACTTCAGCTGGCCCAGTATGCCTCAACAGTAGCTAATAACGGCAAGCGTGTGGCTCCGCATATCGTTGAAGGCATTTACGGCAACAGTGACCAAGGAGGACTGGGTGATTTGGTGCAGAAAATTGACACCAAGGAGCTGAACCAGGTCAATATCTCTGACGAGGATATGAGCATTATCAAGCAAGGCTTCTATCAAGTGGTTCATGGCAGCAGTGGCTTTACGACTGGCCGGACTATTTCTCAGGGAGAGAGCGTGCCAATCAGTGCCAAGACTGGTACGGCTGAGACCTTTGTGGACAAGGGCAAGAAAGAAGCCATCAATACTAATGTCGTGTCCTATGCTCCAAGTGAGAAGCCGCAGATTGCGGTGGCAGTGGTGTTTCCTCACAATACGAATCTATCTTCTACTGTCAGCCACAGTATCACTCGCGATATTATCAATCTTTACAATCAACAACACCCTATGAATTAGTGCTCAATGAAAATCATCAGCAAACGGAGAAAGCTAAGAGCTGTCAGTGCTCAAGTGCAGCATTCTGGTTTGAGGAGATTTTTTGAGAATAGAGAAAGGATTTTATGCTTTACCCAACCCCTATTGCCAAGCTGATTGACAGTTTTTCAAAGCTGCCCGGCATTGGCATCAAAACAGCCACTCGACTGGCTTTTTACACTATTGGCATGAGTGATGACGATGTCAATGAATTTGCCAAGAATCTGCTGGCTGCTAAGCGTGAGCTGAGCTACTGCTCTGTCTGTGGCAACCTGACGGACGAAGACCCTTGTGCAATCTGTCAAGACCAGTCGCGAGACCAATCAACTATTTTGATTGTTGAGGACAGCCGAGATGTGTCAGCCATGGAAAATATCCAGGAATACCACGGACTTTATCATGTCTTGCATGGCTTGATTTCACCTATGAACGGTGTTGGACCAGACGATATCAATCTCAAAAGTCTAATCACTCGTCTGATGGATAGTGAGGTGACAGAGGTTATCGTCGCGACCAATGCGACTGCGGATGGCGAAGCGACTTCCATGTATATCTCACGTGTCTTGAAACCTGCTGGGATTAAGGTGACTCGCCTAGCGCGTGGTTTGGCGGTTGGCTCTGACATTGAGTATGCGGACGAGGTTACGCTGATTCGCGCTATCGAAAATCGGACGGAATTATAAACATCAAGGATTTTTCTGGCTTTAGCTGGCTGGAAGAGTCCTTTTTTCTGTTCAAAAATGCTGGGAATTGTGATATACTAAAACGGACTGATATAGAAGCTCCTGCTTAGAAGAATCGACCAGCTAGGTAGATGCAAAACCAAGCTTTTGAGTCTGATTCTTCTCGGGCTGGCAGCTTTTGTAAATCGTACTATTCTTAGAAATGATAGGAAAAATCATGGCAAAACAAAGATTGATTTTATTGTATGGCGGACGCAGTGCAGAGCGGGAAGTTTCTGTTTTATCAGCTGAGAGCGTCATGCGGGCTGTCAATTATGATAGATTCTCGGTGAAAACTTACTTCATCACCAAGGAGGGAGATTTTATCCAAACTCAGGAATTTGAAGCAAAGCCAGCGGCTGATGAGAAGCTGATGACCAATGCCACAGTGGATATGTCTCGGAAGATCAAGCCCAGCGATATTTACGAAGATGGAGCAGTGGTCTTTCCAGTCCTGCATGGTCCCATGGGAGAAGATGGCTCTATCCAAGGCTTCCTAGAAGTGCTCAAAATGCCTTATGTCGGCTGTAATATTTTATCTTCTAGCCTAGCCATGGATAAAATTACGACCAAGCGAGTGCTGGAATCGGCAGGAATCGCCCAAGTGCCTTATGTAGCGCTAGTTGATGGCGAGGATTTAGAGCAAAAAATCCAGGAAATCGAGGAGAAATTGACCTATCCGGTCTTCACCAAGCCCTCTAATATGGGCTCTAGTGTCGGCATTTCTAAATCGGAGAACCGAGAAGAACTGCGTGCTTCTCTGGACATGGCTTTCAAATACGACAGCCGAGTACTGGTTGAGCAAGGAGTGACGGCTCGCGAAATTGAGGTTGGGCTTCTGGGCAATGTTAACGTTAAGAGTACTCTGCCCGGAGAAGTGGTCAAGGATGTGGCTTTCTATGACTACGAAGCCAAATACATTGATAATAAAATTACCATGGATATTCCGGCTAAGATTCCAGAAGAAGTGGTGATCCTGATGCGTCAAAATGCAGAGGCGGCTTTCCGAGCTTTGGGTGGTCTGGGGCTGTCCCGCTGTGATTTCTTCTATGTAGAAGATGGTCAAGTCTTCCTTAATGAGCTTAATACCATGCCAGGTTTTACCCAGTGGTCTATGTATCCATTGCTCTGGGAAAATATGGGGCTGGCCTATCCTGATTTGATTGAGAAGTTAGTTGGTCTAGCTAAAGAGGCATTTGCTAAGAGAGAGGCGCATCTTCTCTAAAATATGATATAATAGAGGGGCTGAAAATTTTCGGTCCTTTCTTTTTGCGAGCAAACCGAAAAATGAGGAAGAAGTATGAAATTAGATTTATATGAAATTGCAGAAGTCCTGTCTGCGAAAAATGATGTGACTCAGTTTGAAAATGTTGCGCTTAGAAATGCAGAGTTTGACAGCCGTTTGATTGAGTCGGGTGGCCTTTTTGTGCCGCTTAAGGGAGCGCGTGACGGCCACGACTTTATTGCGACAGCCTTTGCTCAGGGAGCTGCTGCCACCCTATCTGAGCGTCCAGTGACAGAGGGGGGTTATATCTTGGTCGATGATGTCCTGACAGCCTTCCAGCGCTTGGCTCAGTATTATCTGGAAAAGATGCAAGTGGACGTGCTGGCGGTGACAGGTTCCAACGGCAAAACGACAACCAAGGACATGCTGGCTCAGTTACTAGCAACCAGCTACAAGACCTATAAGACCCAGGGCAATTACAACAATGAAATCGGTCTGCCTTATACGGTTCTTCACATGCCTGAGGACACAGAGAAACTTGTCTTAGAAATGGGGCAGGACCACTTGGGCGATATCCATCTCCTGTCGGAACTTGCCAAACCTAAGACAGGCATTGTAACTCTGGTCGGAGAAGCCCATCTGGAATTTTTCGGCAGCCGAGCTGAGATTGCCCAAGGCAAGATGCAGATTGCGGACGGCTTGAGAAAAGACGGTCTCTTGATCGTGCCGGCGGATAAGATTATCAATGAATTTTTGCCAGCAGACTGCAAACTAGTTCGCTTTGGTCCTGATGCGGATATCTTCCTGACGCGTCTGGAAGAGCGCAAGGACAGCTTGAGCTTTGAATGTAACTTTTTAGAGCAGAGGATTGACCTGCCTGTGACCGGTAAGTACAATGCAACCAATGCCATGATTGCAGCCTATGCAGCTCTGCAGGAGGGTGTATCTGAGGAGGCAATTGCTCAAGCCTTTTCTGAGCTGGAGCTGACCCGCAATCGAACGGAGTGGAAGAAAGCTGCCAATGGCGCAGATATTTTATCGGATGTCTACAACGCCAATCCAACAGCCATGCGCTTGATTCTTGAGACTTTCTCGACCATTCCGGCCAATCCAGGCGGACGAAAATTGGCGGTGCTGGCGGATATGAAAGAACTGGGAGCGGACTCTAAGTCCATGCACGGCTCTATGATTACCAGCCTCAATCCAGAAATTGTGACCGACCTTTTCCTCTATGGACAGGACATGGAAGCCCTCTATGACTACGCCAAGGAGATTTATCCGTCTGGCAAGGTTCATTACTTTATCAAAAATGACGAGAAAGACCAGTTTGAACAGCTGACTAAAGCTGTCAGAGAGAAGCTGACTCCTGTCGACCAAATTCTTCTCAAAGGCAGCAATTCCATGAATCTGGCTAAGCTGGTAGAGGATTTGGAGGGGAAATTCTGAGCAAAAACAGGCAGACTCAGCCTTGTTCAAACCTTATATTAGAATGGGAGCCTAGGAGATGGGAATAAGAGATATGTTTACAACCTATAAAACCGAACCGCCTCAACTGGGACTTTGGTATTTTGTTCTTTTTGGGCTGGTCTTTGCGATTATCTGGCTTTCCTATCGCTACTACAATCGGAAAGCTTATCAGCGGCTATTTGTCGGGATGCAAGTTTGCCAGCTGATAGGCCTCTACTCTTGGTATATGCTGACTGCTGCCCCGCTGTCTGAGAGTCTGCCTTTTTATCATTGCAGAATGGCTATGTTTGCCTTGATGTTTCTGCCTAATCGCTCGGTGTATAAATTTTATTTTGCACTTTTGGGGACTTTTGGCTCGATTGTAGCCTTTATTTATCCGATTTTTGATCCTTACCCTTTTCCCCATATCACTATTTTGTCCTTTATTATCGGCCATCTAGCGCTCTTGGGAAATTGTTTGATTTATCTTTTCAGATATTATCATACTTTCTCTATGAGCTGGCAGCGAGTGGTGTGGACGACCCTTATGATGAATGCTTTTTTGCTTGTTATCAATATGTTGACAAAGGGTTCTTATGGATTTCTCACAGATCCGCCGCTTGTTGGCAATCACGGACTATTGCTCAATTATCTGCTTGTCTCAATCGTCTTAAGTGCAGCAGTTTGCTTAGTTTCTGAAATTTTTAAGCGCGTGGAGCAGACTAAGACAGTCACCCTAACCTAATCATCTAACGGAGGATTTATGAAAGATTTTTTAACTACGACAAAAACGGTGGCACCGCCTATCTCGATTTTATGGTATGCTGTGATGATTGCTCTGGTCTTGCTGTCTATTTGGAGTTCGCTCAAATATCATGATAATCCGCGTTTTGTCAAGGCTTTTAAGTGGATTCAGATTGCCCAGCTGCTGATACTTTATAGCTGGTATTTTGGTTTTCGGATTCCCTTTACCAATAGCTTACCTTTTTATCATTGCCGCCTGGCTATGTTTGCGGTGGTCTTTCTGCCAGACAAATGGCGCAGTAAGCAGTATTTTGCTCTATTAGGAGCTAGCGGAGCGGTCTTTGCCTTGGGCTACCCAGTCTTTGACCCCTATGATTTCCCACACATTACCAGCTTTTCTTTCCTGATTGGCCACTATGCCCTTTTGGTTAATTCCTTGATTTATCTGATGAATCACTACGACAAGAGCCTTCTCAAGAAATACATGATTGTAGCCTACACCTTTGGCCTCAATCTTTTCCTAGTCGGCGTTAATCAAGTGACAGGTGGTAATTACGGCTTACTAAAAAATCCGCCTTTTATCCCTAATGCCTCCCTATGGATAAAGTACCTTCTTGTATCAGTCATCCTTTCTCTGGCTCTGGTTCTCTTTGATATATTGTTTAAGAAACGGTGGAAAAAACAGTTAAGTTTGGTCCGCAGTTAATTCATCTCAAGTTTACAAGTCCTGTCAAGTTAATGTGGCAGGATTTTTTAAAAATTAGAAAGCTTAATTATGACTTGCTTTGCTTCTAGTAACAAAAATGGACGGTTTGTCTATCAACTCTTTAAGCTGGTTCAACTAGATGCTTCCGTTCGCTGAATGAAACACTCCAAATTTTTGGCTTTCTTAAAGCCTCGCGGACAAAGGGGAGAAGGCTTGATCCTCTATCTCTTGAAACGGAATAAGGCCATTTTTTCCATGACAGCTGAAGAAAAGGAAGAGCTGGAAATCAGAAAAACGCCTGCTCTATTTCCTAGATTTAATCTTAATCTTTGCAATTTTCCCTTTAGCAGCGTCATTGTCGGATTTTAAAGGAAATTTTATTGACATAGGAGAATAGAATCGCTCGGAAGGGCGATTTTTTATCTTCTTTAGATAATTGAAAAAAAGCGCTAAATCCGCTATAATAGGTAGGTTGAAAGGATTGAAATACTCCGATGTAAAATAAAAAAACAAATACTAAGATTCACCATTATCCTAAATGAAAGAAAGAGAAGAAGATGACTTTACAAGAAGAAATTAAGAAACGCCGGACCTTTGCCATTATCTCCCACCCGGACGCGGGGAAGACGACTATTACGGAGCAGTTGCTCTACTTCGGGGGCGAGATCCGTGAGGCTGGGACAGTCAAGGGGAAAAAGACGGGTAACTTTGCCAAGTCGGACTGGATGGATATTGAGAAGCAGCGGGGGATTTCAGTGACTTCCTCTGTCATGCAGTTTGACTACGATGGCAAATGCGTCAACATTCTAGATACACCAGGGCACGAGGACTTCTCAGAAGATACTTATCGGACCTTGATGGCAGTGGATGCTGCGGTCATGGTTATTGACTCGGCTAAGGGTATTGAAGCTCAGACTAAGAAGCTCTTTGAGGTTGTCAAGCATCGTGGTATTCCGGTTTTCACTTTTATGAACAAGCTGGACCGTGACGGCCGCGAGCCCTTGGACTTGCTAGAAGAATTGGAAGAGATTTTAGGCATTGCCAGCTATCCGATGAATTGGCCGATTGGCATGGGGAAGAGTTTTGAAGGTCTTTATGACCTCTACAATGAGCGGTTGGAGCTTTATAAGGGTGAGGAGCGTTTTGCGACTCTGGCAGAAGGCGACCAACTGTTTGCTTCCAATCCTTTCTATGAGCAAGTTAAGGAAGATATTGAGCTCTTGAGCGAAGCTGGAAATGAATTCTCAGAAGAAGCGATTTTGGAGGGCAAGTTGACACCTGTTTTCTTTGGCTCAGCCCTGACCAACTTTGGCGTCCAGACTTTTCTGGAAACCTTCCTTAAGTTTGCTCCAGAACCGCATGGCCATAAGAAGACAGATGGCGAGGAAGTTGAGCCGCTCAGCCCAGATTTTTCAGGCTTTGTCTTTAAAATTCAGGCCAATATGGACCCGCGCCACCGCGACCGTATCGCATTTGTCCGTATCGTTTCTGGCGAGTTCGAGCGCGGTATGAGTGTCAATTTGCCTCGCACTGGCAAGTCTGCCAAGCTATCCAATGTCACTCAATTTATGGCCGAAAGTCGGGAGAATGTGACCAATGCTGTAGCTGGTGATATTATCGGAGTTTATGATACAGGGACTTATCAGGTTGGTGACACCCTGACTGTAGGCAAGAATAAGTTTGAATTTGAGCCTCTGCCAACCTTTACTCCAGAGATCTTTATGAAGGTTTCAGCCAAGAATGTTATGAAGCAAAAATCCTTCCATAAGGGGATTGAGCAGCTAGTGCAAGAGGGAGCCATTCAGCTTTATACCAACTACCAGACAGGCGAGTATATGCTGGGCGCTGTCGGTCAGCTCCAGTTTGAGGTCTTCAAGCACCGCATGGAAAATGAATACAATGCTGAAGTGGTCATGAATCCTATGGGCAAAAAGACTGTCCGTTGGATTTCACCAGATGACTTAGACGAGCGTATGTCTTCTAGTCGTAATATCCTAGCCAAAGACCGCTTTGATCAGCCAGTCTTCCTCTTTGAAAACGACTTTGCCTTGCGCTGGTTCGCGGATAAGTATCCAGATGTTAAACTGGAAGAGAAGATGTAACTCAGTACCAACAATTGGAACTAAAGTTCCTACTTGTTGGACGCTAGCCGCTGTTGCACGGACTAGCTAGCTGCCTTACTAACTCATCGGCGAAAAAATAATCGTTTTCGCTTCTTTTATGTCCTAGTGAATGGGATTGTTATGATTGTATAACAAACTAAAGTTACTAAGGCCGAGTTCTGTTGGATCCTTGCTATCCACTTGACTAATCTCATCAGGCGAGACAACTAATTTGGTTGGTTTTGTGCTTCGACATTGCATATTTACTTGCAGGAAGAGTTTATGAAGTTGGGTGCTAGTTTATTAGAGAATCACTCTACCTCATAGAAAGGAGCTCCATGTTTCTGGAAAGAAAACTAAAAGATCAGTCTGTCTGGATCAACATTGACTCAGATAGTTTCAAAAAGAACGCGCGGATTTATCAGGATTATGAAATTGATAAAGAGACCATTGAGTATGCACTCGATAAGAACGAGCGGGCACACATGGACTACAATCGTGAGAATGGAACAGTTGTCTTTATCTACAATGTCCTTAATCTAGCGACAGATAAGGAACATTATGAGACGATTCCCATGACCTTTGTGGTGCAGCAGGGGCGTCTCATCACTATTAGTAACCAAGACAATGCCTATGTTGTAGACATGATGAAAGCCTATACCGAGCATCATGAGCCAGTATCGGTCTATAAGTTTCTCTTCGCTAGTCTGGAGTTGGTCTCCAATTCTTACTATCCAGTCGTTGAGCGGATGGACAAGCGCAAGGATGAGATTAATGCTCTCCTGCGTCAGACAACTACCAAAAAGCATCTTTTTGCTCTGTCGGACTTAGAGACATCTATGGTCTACCTGCTTGCAGCTGCTAAGCAGAATCACATGCTCCTAGAGCATATCAAAAGCCACGGCATTTACCGCCGTTTTGATGAATTAGAAACCGAGCAGTTTGAGGATGCTATGATTGAAGCTCGTCAGCTCGTTTCGATGACTGATCTGATTGCTCAAGTTCTCAGCCAGCTTTCTGGCTCCTACAATAACATCCTGAACAACAATCTGAATGACAATTTGACGGTCTTGACTATCATTTCGGTCCTTCTGGCAGTGCTTGCAGTTATCACTGGATTCTTTGGTATGAATGTTCCTCTACCTCTGTCTAACGACAGGAACGCCTGGATTTATATTGTTGGCGTTAGTCTAATCATCTGGGGACTTCTGACCAAGCTTCTTAAATGGTTAGCCAATAAGAAGTGAAAATTTGAGATTATTTTACCTATAACAAGCACCGAGAATGGTGCTTGTTTTTTCGTGCTTGGGAAAAATAATTATTAGTACAGTTTGCCTGTATTTAAAAAACTGTTTCTTCGTGTCATAAAACATCACATAAAAATTATAATTTCAATTGCATAAAATTTCATAATAAAGTATAATATAAGACAATTTAAAATAAGTGAGGGGTAGAAATATGGCAGAATACCTAAGCGATTTAAATTATAAAGGCAAAACATACCAATACACAGACCTTGGAAAAGCCTCAGCTCTACTAGGAGGGGATATAGAAGGGCTTCCTTATTCTATTCGCATATTATTAGAAAGTGTCCTTCGTAAGGAAGATGGAATTGACGTAACAAAAGATAACATTAGTTCTTTAATGCATTATAAAGCTAAATCACCAAGCGGAGAAGTTCCTTTTAAACCTAGCCGAGTTATTCTCCAGGATTTTACGGGTGTTCCTGTCGTAGTGGATTTGGCTAGTATGCGTGATGCGATTGTCGGTCAGGGTGGTCGGGCGGATCAGATTAATCCAGAAATTCCGGTTGATTTAGTTATTGATCACAGTGTTCAGGTGGACTTTTATGGCTGTGACACAGCTCTAGAGGCCAATATGACCCAGGAATTTGTCCGCAATAATGAGCGCTACGAATTTCTCAAGTGGGCAGAAAAATCATTTGATAATTATCGGGCGATTCCTCCTGCTACTGGGATTATCCATCAGGTCAATATCGAATTTCTTAGTGATGTCATCATTGAAAAGGATGGCCAACTCTATCCGGACAGCATGTTTGGAACGGACAGTCATACGACTATGATTAATGGTATCGGTGTTCTGGGCTGGGGAGTTGGCGGGATTGAGGCCGAGGCTGCCATGCTGGGTGAGGCTTCTTATTTCCCTGTTCCTGAGGTGATTGGTGTTCGTCTCTTGGGCAAGCTGCCTAAGATTGCGACAGCGACAGATTTGGCTTTAAAGGTCACGCAAATCTTGCGGCAGGAAAATGTCGTTGGTAAATTTGTCGAGTTCTTTGGGCCTGGTTTGTCTTATCTAAGTCTGGCTGACCGGGCAACTGTGGCTAATATGGCGCCAGAATACGGAGCTACCTGTGGTTATTTTCCGATAGATGAGGAAACGCTCAATTACATGCGTCTGACCAATCGATCAGAAGATCATATTGAGCTGACCCGTCTCTACGCTCAAAAAAATCACCTCTTCTATGACGAAATGGTTGAGCCGAACTATACCAAGGTAGTTGAAATTGATTTGTCCAGCATTGTGCCGAGTATCTCAGGACCCAAGCGACCCCAAGATTTGATTGAATTAACAGTTGCTAAAGAAGAATTTCAAGCTAGTTTAGTCAGGGAAGCGGGAGTCCGAGGTTTTGGATTAGATGAGAGCGAGCTGAAAAAGTCTGCAGTGGTTCAGTTTTCTGACCATGAGGAGACGATTAAGACTGGTCATGTGGCTATCGCTGCCATTACTAGCTGTACCAATACATCTAATCCCTATGTCCTGATGGCTGCGGGGCTTTTGGCCAAGAAAGCAGTAGAAAAAGGCTTACGCGTTTCAAAGACTGTCAAGACTTCTTTAGCTCCCGGCAGCAAGGTGGTCACAGGCTATCTCAAGAAGAGTGGTCTTCAGTCCTATCTGGATCAGCTTGGTTTCAATCTTGTCGGCTATGGCTGCACCACTTGTATTGGAAATTCAGGCGATCTCCGACCGGAAGTGGCTCAAGCGATTACGGATACTGACTTGCTGGCTAGTGCTGTTCTTTCAGGAAATCGCAATTTTGAAGGGCGGATTAATCCACTGGTCAAGGCCAATTTCCTAGCTAGTCCGCCCTTGGTAGTTGCCTATGCTCTGGCTGGAAATACCAATGTCGATCTGACCAGCGAGCCACTAGGTTATGATCAAAAGGGGCAGCCAGTTTATTTGATGGATTTGATGCCGGAGCACGACTTGGTTGCTGACTATGTTCAAAAATACGTGACGCGCCAGCTTTTTGAAAAAGAATATGCTCATGTGTTTGACGACAATGAAAAATGGAATCAGATTCCGACAGCCTCTTCTAAAAATTATCAGTGGAATCAGGCTTCGACCTATATTCAAAACCCGCCTTACTTTGATGGCTTAACTGATGATTTAGCCATTCAGCCTCTGAAAAATCTTGCAGTGCTGGCAAAATTTGGGGATACAGTGACGACAGACCATATCTCCCCAGCAGGAAATATTGCCAGAAACAGCCCAGCAGCTTCCTATTTGATGGAGCATGGAGTGGATTACCAAGAGTTTAATTCTTATGGCAGTCGTCGGGGCAATCATGAGGTCATGATGCGGGGGACTTTTGCCAATATCCGGATAAAAAATGAATTGGCGGATGGGAAAATTGGTGGTTACACAGATTATAAAGGAGAGTTGCTATCCATTTATGAGGCAGCCATGCGCTACAAGAAAGAGCAAATTGACACTATTGTCTTAGCTGGCAAAGACTACGGTATGGGGTCCAGCCGTGATTGGGCAGCTAAGGGGGCTAATCTTTTGGGTGTCAAGGTGGTGCTGGCAGAGAGTTTTGAGCGTATCCACAGGTCCAATCTGGTCATGATGGGGATTCTTCCTCTGCAGTATCTAGAGGGTGAAGATGCGGTTAGTCTTGGTTTGACAGGCAAGGAAACTTTCGACATCAATCTGCCACAGAACCCACAGGTTGGTCAGCTGGTTGATGTAGTAGCTCGGAAGGGTGCTGAAGAAATAGCTTTTCAGGCTCGGCTGCGTTTTGATGCAGAAGCGGATATTCGTTACTATGAAAACGGAGGAATTTTGCCCATGGTCGTTAGAAAGAAATTAGAGGAGGTGTGAGCATGAGTCAGACGGACGGTTTGAAAGATACCATTGCCTGTGATACCAGGATTAGCCAGATTGTGGATGATTCTTTGTCTTATGCGGGCTACAATATTTCTGAATTGGTAGAGCACCATGCAAGTTTTGAAGAGGTGATTTATCTACTGTGGCATTTGCATTTACCGACTCAAATTGAGCTCAAGCATTTTGAAGAAGATCTGCGAGCTAATTATGCCATTAGCGATGCGGTGGAGCAGTGTATTCTTATCCAGTCCCGCAAGCACCTTCATCCCATGAGTGTCTTGCGCTCAACGGTCAGTCTTTTGGGCGTTTATAATGTCCATGCTGAGGAAGCGTCTCTAGAAGCGACCTATGAGCAGAGCATCCAGCTTATGGCAAAGATGCCGACTATTATTGCGGCTTTTGCCAGACTGAGGTCGGGTCAGACTCCGATAGAGCCGCGGGAGGATTTAGGTTTTGCGGCCAATTTCCTCTATATGCTCAAAGGACAAGAGGCTAGTGAGCTTGAAGTCAAAGCCTTTAACTGCGCCTTGGTGCTCCATGCAGATCATGAACTCAATGCTTCAACTTTTGCGGCTCGAGTCTGTGCCTCAACCTTGACCGATATTTATTCCTGCGTGACAGCAGCTGTTGGAGCACTCAAGGGCTCGCTTCATGGCGGCGCTAATGAATGTGTCTTTGATATGCTGAAAGAGATCAGAGAGGAAGGGGATTGCCAAGCCTACCTAGACCGCAAGCTGGCCTCTCACGAGAAGATTATGGGCTTTGGTCACCGGGTTTACAAGACACAGGATCCACGTGAAAAATACCTGCGTCAAATGGCCAAAGACTTGACACAGGGAACCAAAGACGAAGTCTGGTATCAGCTTTCAGAGGAAATTGAAGCCTATATGAAGCATACCAAGCATCTGATACCGAATGTCGATTTTTATTCGGCAACGGTTTACCATGTACTGGGCATTGACAGCAGTATCTACACCCTGATTTTTGCTATGAGTCGGGTAGCTGGCTGGATTGCCCATATTCAGGAACAGCGCAAGAACAATAAGCTGATTCGACCACGTTCTAACTACATTGGTGCTCAAGGTTTGGAGTATCTTCCCATAGGAAGGAGATAAAATGGCAGATAAGATTTTGTTTGAGAAAGATCGGTTGCAGGTGCCGGATGCTCCTATTATTCCTTATATCCAGGGTGATGGGATTGGGGTTGATATCTGGGAAAATGCCCAGCTGGTCTTTGATAAGGCGGTGGAAAAGGCTTATGGCGGCCAGAGAAAGGTTGTTTGGAAGGAAGTTTTGGCTGGGAAAAAAGCAACAGACCTGTCGGGTGACTGGCTACCAGATGAAACGCTGACAACGATTAAGAGTCATCTAGTGGCTATTAAGGGCCCGCTAGAAACCCCAGTCGGAGAAGGGATTCGTTCGCTGAATGTGGCCCTGAGACAAGAATTGGATCTCTATGCCTGCCTGCGGCCGGTTCGTTATTTCAAGGGTGTTTCAAGCCCGCTCAAGCACCCAGAGAAGACAGATATCACGATTTTTCGGGAAAATACAGAAGACATCTATGCAGGGATTGAGTGGGAGTGTGGAACGGCTGCGGTCAAAAAAGTTATTGATTTCCTGCAGAAGGATATGCAAGTTGACAAGATTCGCTTCCCAGAAAGCTCTGCTATTGGGATCAAGCCTATCTCTAAGCAGGGCAGTGAGCGGCTGATACGGGCGGCTATTGACTACGCGCTAGCCAAAGGACTAAGGCGGGTAACTCTGGTCCACAAGGGCAATATCCAGAAATTTACAGAGGGCGGTTTTCGGAAATGGGGCTATGAACTAGCTCAAAGAGAGTATGTGGACGAGCTGGCTTCTGGAAAACTAATCATCCAGGATGTCATTGCTGATAATTTTTTGCAGCAGATTTTGCTTTTTCCAGAGAAATTTGATGTTGTCGCCTTGACCAATCTAAATGGTGACTATGCCAGTGATGCTTTGGCTGCTCAGGTGGGCGGAATCGGTATTGCGCCAGGAGCCAATATCAATTACGAGACTGGTCATGCTATTTTTGAAGCAACTCATGGAACGGCGCCAGACATAGCGGGTCAAAATAGGGCTAATCCTTGTTCTCTTCTCTTATCAGGAGCCATGCTCTTTGATTACATTGGTTGGACGGAGGTCTCTCATCTCCTGACTAAGGCTGTTGAGAGGGCTCTCTTTGAGCAAAAAGTGACAGGGGATTTTGCAAGTCAGCTGGAAGGAGTAGCAGCTTTGACCACTAGTCAATTTGCTGAGGAGCTACTAGCCAATATAGAAAAGTGCTCATAGTAAAGAAAAAAGCGATGAGGAAACTGTTCATCTAGACAGTCTCTTCATCACTTTTTTGTCTTTTTCGATATTCCAGTCCCCAGCCGATCATCCAACAAAAAACTAGCAGATAATTTTCAATCCAGCCCAGAATGTTTGCTTGATTGGCCTTTTCCAGATAGCCTAGCAGATGGTTGGTGCCAAAGCCCAGTCCGCCCAGAATCAGTGCTAGCAAGGTCATACGCAGATAGAACCAATCATACTTTATGTTGGTAGCAATGACTAAAGGCAGAATAGCCAGATTCCAGAAACCAATTTCCCGCTGCCAGTAGGGAGCTAGACCATAGATGGACTCATTGCCCAAGAGCTGGGGCTGGAATATCTGGATCATAGCCGCGCCCAGCATAGCTAAGATTAGTAAAATGAAAGCCACTCGTAAAAATTTATTCATACCTGTCTCCTTTCTTCTTTGTAGATTATAATGTTTTTGAAAGTGATTTTCAAGTTTTCATTTTTTACAAAAAGAAAGCTCTAATAAAATATTTTACAGGCAAGTCCTATCTTTTTAGGTACTTTTGTGGTATACTAGATTAGTTGCAGAAATACAGTTTTTCTATTCAGTGGGAACTAGCGACCGAGTCGGCGCTTTTTTAGTGCCTAGACTTGAGAGACCATATTTATGAAGAGAAGAGCGAATACTCTCAGAAAATTGAGATTTAGCAAGCTAAAACTGCTTGGTATATTTCGATAGTTGAGTATCAAAAGCCTTATAAGGTGGCTTCGCACCGCCTTTAGAAAGAAGAAGAACATTGAAATTTAATGAATTACATTTATCTACTGAATTACTAGCAGAGATTGAAAAAGCTGGCTTTGTAGAAGCAAGCCCTATTCAAGAGCAGACAATTCCACTTGCTATGGCAGGTAAGGATGTCATTGGTCAGGCCCAGACAGGGACAGGAAAGACAGCAGCCTTTGGCTTTCCAACTTTGGAGAAGATTGATACAGATAATCCTGCTGTGCAAGCCTTGATTATCGCTCCGACCCGTGAATTGGCTGTGCAGAGTCAGGAAGAGCTTTTCCGTTTTGGCCGCAGCAAGGGTGTCAAGGTGCGCTCTGTCTACGGTGGCTCCAGCATCGAAAAGCAAATCAAGGCCCTCAAATCTGGTGCCCATATCGTCGTAGGAACACCTGGCCGTCTCTTGGATTTAATCAAACGCAAGGCGCTTAAGCTGAATCAGATTGAAACCTTAATCTTGGACGAAGCGGATGAAATGCTTAACATGGGCTTTTTAGAAGATATTGAGTCGATCATTTCCCGTGTGCCAGAAGAGCGTCAGACCTTGCTCTTTTCAGCGACCATGCCAGATGCTATCAAGCGTATCGGTGTCAAGTTCATGAAGGAGCCTGAGCATGTCAAGATTGCTGCTAAAGAGCTGACGACGGAGCTGGTAGATCAGTATTATATCCGTGTCAAAGAAAATGAAAAATTTGATACTATGACCCGCCTGATGGACGTGGAGCAGCCAGAGCTGTCTATCGTCTTTGGCCGGACCAAGCGCCGGGTGGATGAGCTGACTCGTGGCCTGAAAATCCGCGGTTTCCGAGCAGAGGGTATCCATGGTGATTTGGACCAAGGCAAGCGCCTCCGCGTTCTGCGCGACTTTAAAAACGGAAATTTGGATGTTTTAGTGGCGACAGATGTGGCCGCGCGTGGCTTGGACATTTCTGGTGTGACCCATGTCTACAATTATGACATTCCGCAGGATCCAGAAAGCTATGTTCACCGGATTGGTCGGACTGGTCGCGCTGGTAAGTCAGGTCAGTCTATTACTTTCGTAGCGCCAAATGAAATGGGCTATCTGCAGATTATCGAAAATCTGACCAAGAAGCGTATGAAAGGCCTTAAGCCAGCGACTGCAGAGGAAGCTTTCCAAGCTAAGAAAAAAGTTGCTCTTAAGAAGATTGAACGCGATTTTGCGGATGAAAGCATCCGTTCTAACTTTGAGAAATTTGGCAAGGATGCCCGCAAGCTAGCAGCAGAATTCAGCCCAGAAGAGCTGGCTATGTATATCCTCAGCTTGACGGTGCAGGATCCAGATGCCCTTCCTGAAGTAGAAATTGCCCGTGAAAAACCATTGCCATTTAAACCGTCTGGCGGAGGCTTTGGCGGAAAAGGCAAGGGCAGTCGTGGCGGGAATAATAACCGTCGCAGCAATGACAATCGCCGTGACCGAGGTGGCCGTCGCGATCAATTCAAGAAAGGTCGCAAAGACGAGCGTTTTGACAAAGAAAATCGCTACCGCAAGGACCACAAGAAGCCACGCAATACTTCTAGCGAAAAGAAAACCGGCTTTGTCATCCGTAACAAGGGTGATAAATAAGGCAGATAGCTAACTGGAGTTGGCGGCAATTTTAGCGTCGAGAGAGAATGCAAGTTCTCTCTTTTTTATTTGTTTGATGGCTCCCCTTATCATCTGTCCTACAGAACTATAAGTCTGAGTCAATGTAGTTTTCTTAAGCGTGCTGATTGAAGCAGTCCTGTTTTTCAAAGTAAATTATAGCCCCCTTATTTCTGCTGTGAACAGTTCTTAATCTTCTTGCTATAGAACAGGATTCGAAGTATTACAACTAATTTCGACATCAAAATTCAACATATCAGCCATTTAAAATAAAAAAATTCACAAATCTTTGTTTATATGCTGGAACTGTTGTATAATAAGGTGAAGGTGAGTCTGTAAGAAATTCAGGAGCAAAAGGAGAATGTAAAATGAAAGAAAGTAGACATAGAATCATTCTGCAAGAACTGGATCAAACAGGTGTGGTTGCTGTTAAAAACCTCAAAGAAATGCTTGGCGTTACGGATATGACCATCCGTCGGGATTTGATTGATTTGGAGAAGCAGGGCATGTTGACTCGTGTTCATGGCGGGGCCCATAAGAAGGTCAAGAATGCCCTCAACGAGATTTCCCACTCAGAAAAGCAAATGCTGAATGTTGAGGAGAAGAAGCAGATTGCCCGTAAATGTGCAGATTTGATTGCTGACGGAGATACGGTTTTTATTGGGTCAGGCACCACAACCGATTTTATCGGAGACTATTTGGATGGCAAAAATATCAGCATTGTCACCAATTCACTGCCAATTTTTGAAAAGTTAAAGGAAAGAGCCAATTTAGATTTAATTCTGATTGGCGGCCGTTATCGGGCCAAGACTCAAACCTTTGTCGGTCAGTTTGCCAATAATCTTTTGAAAGAAATCAAGGTGTCCAAGGCCTTTATCGGGGCGAATGGCATTGACGGTCATAATGTTACGACCAGCAATGAAGAGGAAGGCAATGGAGATGCGATTATCCTTAACAATGCCATCAGCAAATACATTGTAGCCGATAACAGCAAGTTTGATAGCTATTCTTTCTATTCTTTTTACCGGCTGGACAACCTCAGTGCAGTTGTAACGGACGATAATATCGCTCCGAAAGTCAAGGAAAAATACAGCACCTATGTTGAAATTTTGTGATGTCTGACCGGTGAGAGAAACCTGGTTCAAATGAATAATTTATAGAGACTGTGACTGGGATTTTGTCTAGAAATTCTAGTCGCAGCTTTTTTATATCTTGGTCGATTTTGTAAACAACAGTCTTGACTTTGCTGCGGAATTCCTTATATAATAAAATGTATTATTAAATTTTAGGAGGTCTTATGACAATCAATATAGTGATTTTTGTGGCAGTGTCGCTTTTTCGTTTGGTGTTTTTGAGGAAATCCTCTCAGAATGAGCAGGATATTCTGGCTAAGGGTGGTATGGAGTACGGGGTGAAAAACTCAACTATCATGAAGTACCTACACATGCTTTTTTATGCGGTTTGCTTTCTGGAATTGCTGCTGAAAAAGCCAGCTTTTGACTTTGTGAGCCTATTGGGAGCTGTGTTGTTGCTCTTTTCTATGTTTATGCTCTACCTTGTTGCCAAGCTCTTGGGACCAGTTTGGACCATCAAGCTCATGCTGGTTAAGGATCATAAGTTTGTTGACCACTGGCTCTTTCGCAATGTCAAACATCCTAATTATTTCCTGAATGTTGTACCAGAATTGGTGGGCTTGGCCCTGCTCAGTCATGCTTACTTTGCTCTTTTCATCCTCTTCCCGCTCTACTGTATCACCCTCTATGTCCGTATCAAGGAAGAAGAGCAGTTGCTCAAGGAAGTTATCATTCCAAATGGCATTGCTGGTGAATAAAGTTAATAAAATGCATATCAATTGCAAAAGAAAGGCTAGGACCTTTATGTCCTAGCCTTTTCTTGCATTAATTTTCGTATTTCATCAGCCATTTGCTGGGGTTGGCTCGCTTCAAAAAGTAAACTATTTTCTTCAGGCTGGTGGGCAGTTTGGCTGAAAGCTAAAACTGGCTTCCCCTTGCGGATAGCCTTTTGGACAATCTGGTCGACTTCTCCCCAGTGATTGATATCCAAGTAAATATCCGCTCTATCGAGCAAGTCCTCGATAAAGTCATCCTGGTGGATATTGGTGTAGAGGTTGATATTGGGATAGTCTTTAAAGCTGGCCAAGTAAGGAGAAATATTTGTCTTGGCAGCAATGTGAAATTCCAAGTCTTGCAGATTTTCTGCTAAATAGGCCAATTGTTCCAAGGTATCAGAAGCTGTCAGCGTGAAGGCATGGAAATTGCCCTGTGGACGCTCCTTGATGATAAGCTCTTCCTTGCTCATAGCGATAGAGTTGCTGGGAATATCCTGGAAAATCAAGCTGTTGGCTCCAATGATGACATTATCACCAATGGTCACACCTTTGAGAATCACAGTATTGGCCCCAATCCAGCAGTTAGCTCCAATCTTGACTGGCGCAACAGTAAAATCAATCTTCTCAATATGGTAATTCGAATACTGATGATTATGGTCAAAAATGCGGACCCCATCGCCAAACATAGTGTCTTTCCCGATTTCGATAGAGTGCTGACAGCGGACAGAGCAATGATCGTTAAAGAAAACCCGGTTTCCTAGCTTGAGTTGTGCGCCACTGCCTACACTGAGGCTGGTAAAAGATTGGAAGATGACATCTTGACCGATATCAAGCTGGCTGTCTGGGGAAATTTCGATATGATGAAAGTCGCCTTTAAACTGGATTTCAGGCATTTTGAGTCCTTTCTTTGATGTAAGCCAGTTTGGCTTGTCTAGTTTTCTTTTTAAAGAGGGCTTCGGCCGACATGGCGGCTGGTTTATTAGGGTGTTCTTCTTGGTAAAGTAAGGTAACTGGCAGCCGAGTGCGGGTGTATTTGGCTCCTTTGCCAGCTTGATGTTTTTTGAGTCGGGCTTGGACATCTGTTGTGTAGCCGGTGTAGAGGGATCCGTCCCCGCATTCAAGCACGTACATATAGGCTTTATTTTCCATAGTAAATCTCGTGAATCTCTGGAGTGTAGCTGCCGTCCTGATTGTGAATAAAGAGAGGGGGCAAAATTTTGAGTCCGTCGCGCGAACCATCTTTAATGGCTTCAATGAGCAACATATTGGCATCCTTGCCTAGCTTTGGATAGACAAACTGGATGCGCTTGGGAGCCAGGTTGTGGGTTTGCATGGTGTCTAAAATATCTAAAAAGCGTTCTGGTCGATGAACCATAGCCAACCGACCATTGGATTTGAGGACTCGCTGGGCAATCTTGCAAATCTCTTCCAGATTGGTTGAAATTTCATGGCGAGCTAAAAGGTAGTGCTGGCTTTCATTGAGATTGGATTGCTTGTCCACTTTGAAATATGGGGGATTGCAGAGAATCATGTCAACCTTGCTGCCGGTGATATATTGGCCTAGGTTTTTCAGATCATCCTGAATGACCTGCATTTGCTGAGTCAAATCATTGAGCTCAATGGAGCGCTCGGCCATATCTGCCAGACGTTCCTGAATCTCGACTGCCAGGATCTTGGCCTTGGTGCGAGTGCTTGCAAAAAGTCCAACAGCGCCATTCCCAGCACAGAGATCGACAATCAACCCCCGCTGAGGCAGCTTAGGAAAGCGGGAAAGCAGCACGCTGTCTACCGAATAGCTGAAGACCTCACTATTTTGAATAATCTTGACATCCGTTGAAAAGAGCTGGTTGACGCGCTCTCCGTCTTTTAGTTTTGCTTCGTTCATAAGTCAATTATAGCATGATTTAGCAAGGATTCCAAAGGGATATGGGAAGTTTTTGCACAATCAAAAAAACATGCGAGGGCTCTCGCATGTTTCCATGAGTTTAAATGACAATTCTTTTTTAGTTAGCCCTTAATCAAATCTGTATTTCTGCTTGATGGTGCAGACAACGAAGATAATTCCGAAAATGACCATGAGAATCAGATAGACAGGCAAAGTTGCAGCTGTCAGCGTTGCAATTTCCAAAAGGTGCTGCAGGACAAAGGCTGATAGATAAAAGCCAAAGACAGAGAAGATAATAAGCAGACTGCGCCAAAGGTTGAGTGGCAGACAGGCCCGAATGACTGACAGGAAGCTGATGCTGCCTAGCAAGTAATAGGTCAGGGTTGCCATTTCTATGTCGCTCCAGCCGTGGCTGCTGCCCCAGATACGAACAAATAGGACGCTAAAGACAATCATGAGGGAGCTTGGCAGAGCCAGCTGCAGGGAGCGTTTGAGGAAGTGCTTTTCAACCGGCTTAATATTGCGTTCAAAGGTGAGGACAAAGGGTGGGAAACCTTCGACAAACTGGTCAATCAGGGTGATTTGAATCGGAATAAATGGGAAAATCAAGAGGTATTCAGATTTTCCTAGCAGGATACTGGCGATACAGATGATAGCCAGGATGAAAGAATAAATGGTCTTGATGAAGAAAATCGGAGCAATCCGGCCGATGTTGTTAACGACTCGGCGACCTTCAAAAAGAATCTCAGGTACATCGTTAAAGTCGGAGTTAAGAAGAACCAAGTTGGCAATTTGCCGAGTTGCGGGGTCGCCCTCGGCCATGACGATGGAACAGTCTGCTTCACGCAAGGCTAAAATATCATTAACACCATCTCCCGTCATGGCTGTTGTCCGACCGGCAGCCTTGAGAGTCTGGATGAGCAGCTTCTTCTGATGAGGAGAAACACGGCCGAAGATGGCTGTTTCTTCTGCTTGCTCAACCAGTTCTTGGTCGCTGATTTTAGAGCAGTCGATGTACCTGTCGTAGTTGGCAAATCCAGCTTGGCTCGCGATATGCGAAACGGTCACTGGATTGTCACCAGAGATGATTTTCAGATCAACATCCTGAGAGCGCAGGTAGTCCAGCGTCTCGGCCGCTCCCTCACGAATAGGATCAGTGATTTCCAGAACAGCTAAAGCGGTCATATCTTCAGGCAGGCGGATGCTGTGTTTGTCTAGCACTTGGTCGCTGTGAGCCAGCACCAAAACCCGCGATCCGCGTTTTTGAGCCTCTCCAACCGCTGCAGGATTGCTGCCCAGCAGCATTTCGGGTGCTCCCAGAAAGATGGTTCCGACACTTGATAAATGCATAGCGCCCCATTTTCGGTCACTAGAAAATGGGATGACATTGTCGCTAGTATAGGTGTGCTCCAGGTGGCCGTATCCCTTGCGGATAGCCTGGGCAGTTGGGTTATTATCCTCGCTGGTTTGGATGTAGGCTGCTAAGATTTGACCGACGGTCTCATCAGAAAACTTATCTGACAAACTATGCAAGGCTTCAACAGTCATCTTACCTTGGGTAATTGTCCCGGTCTTGTCCAGACAGAGAGTATCCACCCGAGCCAAGGTTTCAACAGAATACATTTCCTGGACAAGAACCTTGCGCATACCTAGCTTGATGACAGCTGTCAGAAGTGACGTGACTGTCAGCAGGGCAATTCCCTTAGGGAGCATGCCCAAGAGGGCTGTCGAGCTAGTAATGACAGAGTTTTTGACAGGCAATCCCTTTATCATCAGGGCTTCAAAGAAGAGAGCCAATCCGAAAGGAATGATAATTTTTCCGGTAAAGCGGGAAATTTTCGCAAGATTGTATAGAATACGCGAGTTGATAGGCTTGAGAGTTTTAGCCTCAGTCATGAGCTTGTTGGCATAGTTGTCTGCTCCGACATGATGCACCTCAGCATAGATCTGCCCACTAGCCAGAAAGCTACCAGATAGCAGCTCAGCGCCTTCTTCCTTGAGAACTAAGTCACTCTCCCCTGTCAGCATGGCTTCATTGGCCTCGGCAACACCCTCTACTACACGGGCATCACTAGGAATTTGCTCGCCGGCTGACAGCTTGATCAGATCGCCCAGTACAATTTCTTCTGGCTGAATTTTGACTTCCTGGCTGTCGCGGATGACTGTGACCAGCTCTCGGCTGACCAGATTGAGCTTGTCAATCATGTGTTTGGCTCGCAGCTCCGTAATAATACCAGTGACGGCGTTAAAGCTAATGACTGCGAAAAAGACCAGATTGCTCCAGGCTTGGACAGAGACCAAGGCTACAGCAATAACAAAGTTAAGGGCATTAAAAAGGGTGAAAACATTTCGCTTAACGATTTGCCAGTTACTGGTGCTGGTGTCACTTGTAAAATCGTTGGTCAAGCCCTGCGAAATCTTTTCATCTACTTGGGTTTGGTTTAAACCGATTAATTCTTTCTTGTTCATGAGATTAATGATACCATTTTTTTAGGGAAATGGCTATCAGAATCCGCTGTTACAGGCAAAGTTTGGAAAAATATTGCAGACTATAATGGGATAGGGTATAATGGGAAAGGATGTAATAAATTTCAAGTAAAATTTTAGTTTGAAATAAGGAGAGTTTATGTTTTATACCTATTTGCGAGGTTTAGTGATTTTTATCCTGTGGACCTTGAACGGCAATGCGCATTACCACAATAAAGAAAAGATTCCTTCAAAAGATGAAAATTATATCTTGGTTGCCCCTCACCGGACATGGTGGGATCCAGTTTACATGGCTTTTGCGACCAAGCCCAAGCAGTTCATTTTCATGGCTAAGAAACAGCTCTTTGAAAATCGGGTGTTCGGCTGGTGGATTCGCATGTGCGGTGCCTTTCCAATTGACCGGGAAAATCCTGGTCCGTCAGCTATAAAGTACCCTGTCAATATGCTGAAAAAGAGCAATCGTTCCCTGATTATGTTCCCAAGCGGCAGCCGCCATTCTACGGATGTCAAGGGAGGAGTGGCAGTGATTGCTAAGATGGCTAAAGTCCGTATCATGCCAGTAGTCTACGCTGGTCCCATGAGCCTCAAAGGCTTGGCAGCTGGAGAGCGCGTGGACATGAATTTTGGTAATCCAATTGATATTTCAGACATTAAGAAGATGAATGATGAGGGGGTTGAGGAAGTGGCCCGCCGTGTTCATGCTGAGTTTGACCGTCTGGATGCTGAAGTAGCCCCTTACCAGACACATAAGAAAGGCAATATCTTCTTGCGGATTTTACGTGCCTTTGTCTTTATTCCTGCTATTTTGATTGGAATTTTGACCATCATTTTTAGCTTTTTTGCTAGCTTTGTCTGGGATCCAGATAAGCATAGAAAATAAGATACTAATCAGCTTGCTGAGCAATCTCGCTTGGGAGCTGATTTTTTTTATGCGAGTGAGCTATAATATTGGTATGTTTTATAAGGAGGATGCCATGTCTCTTGAATTTTTATCTTTTGTAACCTTATCACTGTTTATGCTGCACGAGTTTGATGAGATTATCCTGATTCGGCCTTGGATCGCTCAGAATCAAGACCATCAAGACTATCAAAAGGAGATGTTCATTGCTAGGAGAGGAAGTTATCTTTCTGCTGAAAGTATTGCTCTGATGATTGCAGAGGAATTTCTGCTGGCTTTTATCCTTTTGTTGCTTGCGATTCTATTTCGTATTCCCGAGTTAGTTTTGGCTATTGGCTTCTGTCATACTCTCCATCTGCTACGCCATATTATGCAAGTGTTTCGCTTTCGTCGCTTGGTACCGGGTGGCTTCACAGCTTTGACGACTTTTCCTATGCTCATCTTAGTCTTCATCCTTTATCTAAGTCAGCATTCAGTTTCTTGGGCGCTGCTTCTGATTCTAAGCGCGCTTGTGATGGCTTTTCTTTTGGCAAATCTGGCTTTTTTACATAGCAGAGCTCATAAGTTAGAAGCTTGGATATACAGGATAAGCAAAGCAGACTGATATTACAGCTCCTATTTTCAACAATGCACCTTCTATCTATACGACTACTTGTAAAATAAAGATTTTAAAATATGACAAGCTGAAAATTCTCGCGGTTTGTCATATTTTTTTGAATTTTTTTTACGAATAAAAAGACAAAGGAGAAAAATATGCTTGAAGAAATCATTGAAAAGCTAAAAGAATACAAGTTCTTTGTCGGTCTGGTAGTAGTTGGCGCTGTACTAGGTGGTTTTCTCCTCATCAAAGGAAATCACCAGCCGCAAAATCAGGTAGCCGCCTTGAGTCAAGAAGTCACTTCTTCATCTAGTTCTACAGAGGAAGAGGAGGAAAAAGTTGTTGCTAAGACTAAAGGCGAAGAAGAGAGTGAGCAAGTCACTGTGGATATAAAGGGAGCAGTTAAGAATCCTGGTGTCTATGAGCTGAGAGCAGGAGCGAGAGTCCATGAAGCCATCCAAAAAGCTGGCGGATTGACAGCAGACGCCGAGGCTAAGTCCATTAATCAGGCACAAAAATTAACGGATGAAGCAGTAGTCTATGTGGCAAAGATTGGTGAAGAAGGAGCCGATGTCACACAGGGTGGCCAGCATCAAGCAGGAGCTTCTGATTCTGCTGGTGCCAGTGGTGGAAAGTCGGACAAGGTCAATCTAAATACGGCGACAGAGGCTGAACTGCAGACTATTTCAG
The DNA here is from genome assembly GCF_031142805.1 of Streptococcus sp. IsoGale022. Taxonomy (NCBI): domain Bacteria; kingdom Bacillati; phylum Bacillota; class Bacilli; order Lactobacillales; family Streptococcaceae; genus Streptococcus; species Streptococcus sp. IsoGale022. Next base: position 51,503 of record NZ_JAKZJI010000014.1, read on the forward strand.
GCATCGGACAGAAGCGGGCTTCTGACATCATCGCCTACCGCGAAAGCAATGGCCGCTTTAAGTCAGTAGATGATCTGAAAAAGGTGTCAGGGATTGGAGATAAGACCTTAGAAAAGCTGAAAGAATATGTCACAGTGGATTAAAAAGTTACCCCTCACCCCTATCTATCTAGCTTTCATTCTTGTATGGGTCTATTTTGCAGTCTATTCTGGCAGTTCCTTGGCTTTTTTGGGGCTAGGTGTCCTTCTGCTTCGTCTCTTTTTCAGTTATCCTCTCAAAAAGAGTCTAGCTGCCTTGGCATTCCTGTCCCTTTTTTTCCTCTTTTTCTTGCTTTGTCGGGAAATGGCAGAGCAGGCCTTTAGGCAGGAACCTCCTTCAGCTAGCTCGGTTCAAGTTTTGCCGGATACGATCAAAGTCAATGGAGATTCCCTATCCTTTCGAGGGCGAACCAACGGTCGACTTTATCAGGTCTTCTATAAGATCAAATCAGCCAGTGAAAAGGAAAATTTCCAGCAACTGACAGATTTGGTCGTCCTTAATATTGAAGGAGAGTTTGAACAGGCCCAGCAGCAACGAAATTTTTCGGGCTTTGACTATCAGGCTTATTTAAAGAGTCAGGGGATTTACCGTACCTTAAAAATCAATAAGATTCAGTCACTAAGACCAATTTCCAGCCTAAATCCACTTGATTGGCTGTCTGTCTGGCGGAGAAAAGCGCTAGTTTATATTCGAAGTAATTTTCCTAGTCCAATGAGCCATTACATGACTGGACTCTTGTTTGGTGACTTGGATACGGAGTTTGCGGAAATGAGTGACCTGTATTCTAGCTTGGGTATCATCCACTTGTTTGCCTTGTCTGGTATGCAGGTAGGTTTCTTTTTGGATGGTTTTCGCAGAATTCTTCTACGTTTGGGGATGAAGAGGGAGACAGTAAATGCTTTGCAGCTGCCTTTTTCATTTATCTATGCTGGACTGACAGGCTTTTCTGTTTCTGTCGTCAGAAGCTTAGTTCAGAAGTTATTGGCCCAGCAAGGATTGACCAGACTTGATAATTTTGCCCTGACACTGATGGTTCTCTTTATCATCATGCCCAATTTTCTTCTGACAGCTGGCGGTGTCTTGTCCTGCGCTTATGCTTTTTTGATTTCTATGCTGGATTTTGAAAATTTACCGCCGATTCGGAAGCTTTTAGCAGAAAGTCTGACTATTTCATTGGGCATTTTGCCTATACTAATCTACTATTTTTCTGAATTTCAGCCTTGGTCCGTGATTTTAACTTTTCTATTTTCACTACTCTTTGACTTGCTGATTCTGCCAGGGTTAACCCTCATTTTTATTTTGTCACCACTTATAAAAATCTCTCAGGTCAATTTTTTCTTTGAGTTACTCGAAGGTGTGATTCGTTGGGTAGCTGATTTTGCTCCGCGTCCTTTGATTTTTGGGAAGCCAAATCTCTGGCTACTTGTTGCCCTCCTTTTAGTTTTGGCTTTAATCTATGACTTTCGGAGAAAGAAAAGCTGGCTTTTGTCTTTTAGTTTCCTAGCTCTTCTCTTATTTTTCCTAACAAAGCATCCGCTGCAAAATGAGATTACGGTGGTGGATATTGGTCAAGGGGATAGCATTTTTCTCAGGGACTGGCAGGGCAGGACGATTTTGATTGACGTAGGAGGACGAGTCGAGATAGGAAAGAAAGAGAAGTGGCAAGAACGACAGACTTCATCCAATGCAGAAAAGACCTTGATTCCCTATCTCAAAAGTCGTGGTGTTGGTAGTCTGGATGTATTGGTCCTGACTCATACCGATACCGACCATATGGGCGATATGCTGGAGGTATCCCAACATTTTTCCATCAAGGAAATCTATGTTTCTAAAGGAAGTCTGACTCAGCCTGATTTTGTTCAAAAGCTGGAGCAGATAGAAACTTCTGTCCATGTCGTAGAAGTAGGAGATGAGATTCCGGTATTTGACTCAGCTTTGCAGGTTCTCTATCCTAGTGGAACAGGCGACGGTGGAAATGATGATTCGATTGTACTCTACGGGGAGTTCTTTCAGACAAAATTTTTGTTTACAGGTGATTTGGAAAAGCAAGGAGAAACTGAACTGCTGCAGCGATTTCCTCAGCTGAAAGCAGATGTCTTAAAAGCAGGGCATCATGGCTCTAAAGGCTCTTCCAGTCCAGAGTTTTTAGAGCAAATTCAGCCGAAACTGGCCTTGATATCAGCCGGTCAGAATAATCGTTATCAACATCCGCATCAGGAAACTTTGCAAAGATTTGAGAAGTTTAATACAGCCATCTATCGAACTGACCAGCAGGGGGCCATTCGGTTGACTGGTTGGAATTCCTGGAGGATTGAAACGGTTCACTGATAGCCGCGCTAAAGATGTCAACTCATACTTTGTAGACTGCTTAGCTTCAGTCAGGAAGTCATATTGATTTATTTATGCATTTGTGATAAGATAATGGGTATAAAAAAATTATAGAGGAGAATTTTATGTTTGCTGCATATAAAAAATTCTGGACACACTATGCTGATTTTTCAGGCCGTTCAAGTCGGTCAGACTATTGGTGGGCGTTTTTGTGTAACATGATTATCATCGTACCATTGTTTATCATTATTTGGGTTTCTGCATTAGGAAGTATTTTTTCTATAGCTCAGGACGCAGCTTATGGATATGAACCAGATCCATCAGCATTCTTGGCTGGGGCAGGATTTGCTGTTATTTTTTGGTTTATCCTACTGATTTATTATTTAGCTATCTTAGTTCCTAGTATGGCAATTATAGTTCGCCGTTTGCGGGATGCTGGTTATCATTGGGCTTTCCTATTTTTGGCTATTGGTCCGTCTATTGCGATCCTTATTCCTGTTCTAAATATTATTGCAGTTCTTGTAGCTCTTCCATGTTTTATTGCTTTGATTGTTTTGCTTTGTCAAGGATCTAAGCCTGAAATGGTTGGAAATTCATACGGTCAGCAATATGGCCAGCAAAACTTCCAAGGACAACAGTTTGGCCAACAGCCTTACAATCAAGGTTTGAACTATGAAAAACAACCACAACAAGGTGGTTTCCAAGGACAACAGTTTGGTCAATCACAACAACCAGTTCAAAATCAACAGTTTGGCCAACAGCCACAGCAAGGTGGTTTCCAAGGACAACAATTTGGTCAACAACCACAGCAACCAGTCCAAAACCAATCATTTGGTCAACAACCACAACAACCTGTTCAAAATCAACCATTTGGCCAACAACCACAACAAGGTGGTTTCCAAGGCCAGCAGTTTGGTCAACAACCACAGCAACCAGTCCAAAACCAACCATTTGGCCAACAGCCACAGCAAGGTGGTTTCCAAGATCAGCAATTTGGTCAACAGCCACAACAACCTGTTTCTGATCAAAATCAAGCGGTGGAGCAAGCAGAACCAGTTCAAAATCCATTTACTGCTGAAACACCTGAGCAGTCAACACCTCAGGATTTTGGAACTCAAGCACCTGTTCAGGATAATCCTTTTGTTTCATCAGTTCAAGAGGAGCAAGCTTCTACACCAGCTGAAAACAGTGTAGAGGATGCAACTGAAAACCAAGAATAAACAAAGAAGAGTTGGAATTTTTCCAGCTCTTTTTGTTCTGTCGCTCGCAGAAAATCTTGAACAGAATTGGACATTTATAGTTTTTTAGAACAAAGAAAAATGAAGCCACTAACAGTTTATATTTATATAGCGGATATACTTAAAAATTAGATTTTGTTTGCAAAGAAAATAGCAGACTTTCCGACTCTTTTTTGTTACAATCAATACATGAAAAAAATTGACAAGAAATATAAAGCAAGGGAGACTTTCGGTGTTAGCTATTGAGGAAATTAAAAAAATCACGCCAAGCAATCTTCCTGCTTTGACCATTTTGACTGGGGATGACTTGGGGCAGTTTGAGTTGTTGAAGGAGCAGTTTCTCCGCCAGATTCAGTTTCAACCGGGCGATTTGAACACTGCTATTTTCGATATGAAAGAAGCAAACTATCAGGATGTGGAGTTGGACTTGGTCAGTCTGCCTTTTTTTACGGATGAAAAAATCGTGATTTTGGATCATTTTGCTGATTTGACAACAGCCAAGAAGCGCTATCTGACTGATGAAGAACTCAAATCTTTCGAAAGTTATCTGGAAAATCCAGCGGATACGACTCGTCTGGTTATCTTTGCAGAAGGCAAACTGGATAGCAAGCGACGTCTGGTCAAACTGCTGAAACGGGATGGGAAAATTTTTGAGGCTGCAGAACTCAAGGAAGCAGATCTACGGGCTTATTTCAGCAAGGAAGCGCAGGCAGAAGGATTACAATTTGCTCCGACAGCTTTCGATCAGTTGCTGCTGAAATCAGGTTTTCAGTTCAGTGAAGTTAGTAAAAATTTAGCCTTTCTGAAAGGTTATAAAGAGTCTGGTCAGATTGATTTAGAAGACATTGCCGAGGCCATTCCCAAGACTCTTCAGGACAATATTTTTGACCTGACCCAGCTGATTTTGCAGCAGAAGATTGATGAAGCCAGAAGTTTGGTACGAGATTTGACTCTTCAAGGTGAGGATGAAATCAAGCTTATTGCCATTATGCTGGGGCAGTTTCGTATCTTTACGCAGGTTAAGGTTTTAGCGGCAAATGGCAGAACTGAGAGTCAGATTGTGTCTGATTTGTCCGACTATCTGGGCCGCAAGGTCAATCCTTATCAAGTCAAGTTTGCCTTAAAGGATGCTCGCTCACTGAGTTTAGCCTTTCTTAAAAAGACTATGGCCTGTCTAATCGAAACGGATTACCAAATTAAATCGGGGCTGTATGATAAAGATTACCTGTTTGATTTGGCTCTGCTCAAGATTGCGACGGGTGAGCTACAAGCAAAATAGTTGAAAAATTCTAATGATTGCGTTATCATTTTTATAATCATATAGAAAAAGAGGTCTATCAAATGGCAATTATCTTACCTGATCTTCCTTACGCTTACGATGCTTTGGAGCCTTACATTGATGAAGAAACAATGCACTTGCATCATGACAAGCACCACAATACCTACGTAACGAATGTTAATGCTGCGCTTGAAAAACATCCTGAAATCGGTGAAGACTTGGAAAAATTATTGGCTGATGTGGAGTCTATCCCAGCTGATATCCGTCAGGCAGTCATCAACAACGGTGGTGGTCATCTTAACCACGCTCTTTTCTGGGAATTGATGACACCAGCAGAAACATCACCATCTGCAGAATTGGCAGCAGATATTGAAGCTACTTTTGGATCATTTGAAGACTTTAAAGCGGCTTTCACTGCAGCGGCAACAACTCGTTTTGGTTCTGGCTGGGCTTGGTTGGTTGTCAATAAGGAAGGCAAGTTGGAAGTGACCTCAACTGCAAATCAGGATACTCCTATTTCAGAAGGTAAAACTCCAATCTTGGGACTGGATGTTTGGGAACATGCTTACTATGTGAAATACCGTAATCTTCGTCCGAATTACATTCAAGCTTTCTTCTCAGTTATTAACTGGAAAAAGGTTGACCAACTTTACGCAGCTGCGAAATAATCAGGCAGTTTCAATATATAAAAAGGCGAATCGTTTAAAGATTTGCCTTTTTTAATGCTTAAAATACCTTTTTTCTGGATTTCACTTGTTATTTTCCTCATAATTTTTTATAATACAAATGCTAGGAGAAATGTTTTGAGTAAAAAAATTGTAACGATTATCGTAGCGATAGTTTCTTGTCTTTGTCTGCTGGGCTTCATTTTCCTGTTTATAACCGAACGAAATAAGGCCATTGAAAAGAAAGCACAAGGGTCTGCCCAACTTGCAAAGTCTGGCGAACAAGAACAGGAGGAGGAGAAAGTCAAGCCTGATTCCAAACCAGTTGAAGAAAAGCCCAAGCCAGTTGAAAAAAGTCCAGAGGAGAAGCAGAAGGTCATGGAGGCGGACGGCCCGACTATGGATGCTTTAGGGCTGCGATTTGACTATGCAAATTTGGATTTGACTCAGGTCATTCAGGCTTATATGACTGAAATGGGAATTGAACCCTCCCAGGTTGCATTTTCATATAAGGATTTGACGACTGGCAAGACCTTTGCAATGAATGATACCCAGCCTATGACTGCGGGATCGACCTACAAGCTCCCTCTCAATATGCTGGTAGTAGATGAGGTTGCTGCTGGCAAACTTTCTATGGACGAGCGGTTTGATATTACCAATACAAACTATGAATATAGGGGCGAGCATGATAACTATGTTGGTGCTTTCAACGGTGCTATGAGAATATCAGACATGCAGGAATATTCCTTGGTTTATTCTGAAAATACTCCAGCCTACGCTTTAGCAGAGCGTCTAGGCGGCATGGAAAAGGCCTATGATATGTTTAGTCGCTACGGTCAGTCCAAGGCTGATATTAAGACGATCAGCCGTGAGAATAATAAGACCACGACGGACTACTATATTCAGGTCCTTGAGTATTTGTCTAAAAATCAGGAAAAGTACAAGGATATCCTTTATTATATAGGCGAATCCTTCCCAGGTGAATACTATAAGCGCTATCTGCGTGACATTACCATCTATCAAAAGCCTGGATATGTTCGTGAGGCGCTCAATGTGGATGCATTAGTTATGGAAGAGAAGCCCTATATTATAGCTCTCTATACGGCTTATTTAGGTGGTAGCACCGAGGCCAGTGATGAGATCAGTGGTGTCGGAATTGAGCAAGTTGGTCAGTTAGCCTACGTCATCAATGAATGGCATCGGGTTAATATGAACTAAGAGCAATCTAGTCTAGACAGGCTAGATTTTTTGATAGCTATTTAGAAAAAAACCAAAATACCTCTTGCTTTTTTGAAAGAGAAGTGTTACAATCTATTTAGAAGATGTTCTAATTACTTCATTCTGCTCTGTTTAATTAGTCACTGAGCAATTTTTTATAAAAGCTATTTAGAAAAAATTCTAAATTTCTCTACTCAAAAAGGAGGAAAAATGAAGAAAGCAAGAAACTCAATCCTACTAACCGTAGTAGGTCTAGTGACGGGTCTATCCATTTGGTTGGCTGTTTTTTCCTGGGTGCTCTATAAAAATAAGGACGACCTGCAAAAAATATCCAATCAAAAACATTTTTAAATACAAAATAGGCAATCTAGTTTTTCTAGACTAGATTTTTTAATCCAGAGTATTTAGAAACAAATCGAAATACCTAAGAAGGATTAGATTGCTTCGTTTCGTACTCTTTATTTAGAAAATTTTCTAAATAGATAGATAAAGGAGAAAAGATGAAAAGAGGATTACTTTTATTGCTTATAGGCTTGCTCACGGTTTTATCCGTCTGCTGGGCAATCCCGTCTTGGATCGTTTTCAAAAATAGACGAAAATTGGAAGGAAAAATTAAATGTTGAAAGAAATTTTACAGAAATACCGCGCTTCTTATCTGGGTGCGACTATCTTTAGCATTGGAGCAACGATTTTTATCACTTTGTTTTCTTTGCAGCTGGGAGTTGTTGTGGACAGTGCGCAGAAGGCTCATTCTAACTTGCTTGGACAATTCTTTATCTGCCTTTTTTGCACTTGTGCTTGGTCTCTTTGCAGCTTGCTGGCTATTTGGTTCAAGAACAATCATAATAAGCAAGTCTTGGAAGAAGTCAAAACGAGGCTTTTCCATTCTTTTTATGACAAGAATTTGCATGACAAGGCTTCCGAGCAGGAAAATAGCTATCTCAACACAACGACCAAGAATATGGATATTTACCAAGAGAATTACTTGACCCCGCGCTGTGATATTGTGGCTGCCTTTTCTTCAGTTTTTATCAGTACACTGGCTATTTTTTGGATTGAATGGCGCATGGCTCTGGGCTTTATTCTCATTTCTTTTTTGACCATGGCTGCGTCACAAATTCCAGGGATATTGATGCGCAAGGCGACAGCGAATTTCACTCAGAAAAGCAATTACTTTTTGAAGCAAGTCACCAATTTTTTGGAAGGCTTTGAGCAAATCAAACTTTTGCAAATCCAAAAAAGGGTGGTTGAGCACCTGTCTAGCAGCAACAGCGACTTTGAGCAAGCCAGAAAAAGCTATAATGCGGCTAAGGAGGGCGCTGTGACTCTGATGATGTTCTTTAGCTTTCTGTCTCAGATATTTTGTATGTCTCTGGGGATTTGGTTTATCAGTCAAGGGTCTCTGACCATTGGGGCTTTGATTGCCAGTGTTCAGCTTTTGAACCTTGTCTTCACTCCTTTGCAGCTTTTTATCAATAACAAAAATCTCATGAGCACGGTCAAGGATATTGAGAATGATTTTGATGCTAAGTTGGCTAAGAAAGAAGCGGAGCCCGCTCAAAATCTGACCGAAACGATTGAGCGGATTGATTTTGAACATCTCGGTCTGGAGTTGGGCGACAAGGCTCTCTTTCAGGATTTTTCTTATCAGTTTGCCAAGGACAAGCACTATGCCATTATCGGCGAGTCTGGTCGGGGCAAGTCGACCTTGATGAAGCTCTTGCTTAATTATTTTGATAAGAAGGACTACGCTGGTCAAATCATGGTCAATGGTCAAGCGGTCAGCCAGCTAGCAAGCGACAGCCTTTATCAGAAAATCGCCTTTATCCAAAAGAATGACTTTTTTGTCGAGGGAAGTGTGGCGGACAATATCGCGCTATACAGAAATATAAATGTATCTGACCAAACTTCCTTGTACCAAAGTCTGTATTTTAATGAGGCTTTCTTGAGCAAGAAGCTGGACTTGGAGTGGCAGGAAGTTTCCTATGGCGAAAAGCAGCGGATTGATTTGGCGCGCTTCTTGGTCAAGGATTATGATGTGCTGATTTTTGATGAGCCGACTAGCAATCTTGATCCCAACTTGGCAGCGGAAGTCATGGACTATATCTTGTCGATTAAAGACCGCATTGTTATCGTTATTACCCACAATCAAGATCGGACTCTTTTAGACCGCTTTGATGACTGTCTGGAATTATAAAAGGAGGAAAGAAAATGAAATTAAAATGGAAAGAATTAGTGGCAAGCCTTATCGCTATTTGGCTACCGCTTATCTACGCTTTGTCAATCTATGCAGACCTACCTCAGCTAATCAGAGGGAATTTGCCCTATAGCGGTCTAGGCATGCCCAAGCAAATCTTTATCTGGTTTTTGCCAGTTCTCTTGAGTGTAATTCAACTGATTGTTTGCTACACGACGACTATTAAGGAGATTATCGACAAGCAATTTGTCCATTTCCTTTACTGGCTGGTTCCCTTTATCAATGCCGTAGTTTATATCAGCGTTCTTCTTTATGCGCTCAATCCGGCTTTTCCGATATTTAAGGTCAATGGGATTATGGTGGCAATCAGCCTTAATGCTGTCAGCTACTTTCTCACGAGAAAAATAGTGGCAGACCAAGAGCCGGCTCCACGCGTTTTAGCTTATATCTTCAGTGGCATCAGCTCAATCCTTTTTCTGGTCAGCCTCTTCCTCTTTTAAAAATGTCTGATACGAAAGGAGAAAATCATGTTTTATATTTTCGTTTTTGTTAAAATCCTGTTATTCTTTATCTTTGGCTGGTTGTGGCTGCTTTTCAGCCTGCTCGGTTTGCTCTCTTTCTTTCCTTTTTGAGTGAGCGAACTCTAGTAAATGATGATTGGAGGCAAACATGAAAACATCATTTTTGAAAAGCGCTGTGGCGCTGGTAACGTGTGGCTTGCTCGTTCTAGGAGCAGCCCACGCTTACGCCGACCAGCAAAAATTGCCGTCAGGCACGCCTTACGACCAAATCGGTCAGAAGATTGAAAATTACTACCAAGAACACGAAAAAACCAGCGCAGGACTGGCAACAACGGTCTTTGACAAAGACGGCAATACTCTCTATCAAAAGAACTTCGGCTATATGGACAAGGAAAAGAAGCTAGCGGTGGATGACAAGTCGGTCTTCGAGTGGGGTTCAACGACCAAAATCACCGTCTGGGTCAGCGTCATGCAGCTTTGGGAAGAGGGAAAGATTGACCTGAAAACGGACATCAGGGAGTATCTGCCCCAAAATCTCCTAAAAAATCTCAAGTACGACAAGCCCATTACCATGCTGGACCTCATGAACCACCAAGCGGGTTTTGAAGACTACCCTTTATATATAGGTTCTGACAAGGATTTAGGAGCATTGATGAAAAAAACTCCGTCTCAGATTTATGAGCCGGGAACGGTGACCTCCTATTCTAATTATGGGACAGCGCTGGCAGGCTATATCGTGGAGCGGGTGAGCGGGCAATCCTTTGCCGACTATGTCCACGAGCATATTTTCCAGCCGCTGGGTATGGAGCACACCGCTCTCAAGCCTGATTTGTCGGATAATCGCTATGTACAAAAGCAGCGGGAGAAGGAGAAAACCTACGATACAGAAGGTAACTTGCTAAAAGGTGATGTGCCATTTGTCCTCGGAGAATATCCAGCGGGGCGAGCGACAGGCACTTTTTTCGATTTGAAACGCTTTGCCCAAGCTCTCTTGCAAAAGAAAACGCTCTTTAAGCGAGCAGAGACTTGGGAGAATTTTTACAGCGCTAGCCATACTTATCCGGGTACGGACGTTCCTGTCAATGCTCATGGACTGTGGGCAACAGAATTTGAAAACACCAGAACGCTTGGGCACGGTGGAAATTCGCCGGGTTTTACGACCAGCCTCTTGCTTGATTTGAAGTCAGGGATTGGCTCAGTCGTTACAGTCAATCAGAGAAATGAGTTCCATTTTGCTATCGCCATGCCTGACCTCATTTATGGTAGGAAAAAAGAAGCCTCAAAGGCGTCACAAAGAGATTTTCAAGCTGGTTTTTATCGCGAAGCGCGCATTTTTAGCAAAGGTCCTCTGTCCATATTTAGAGTTTTCAAATCGACCAGCTATCTAACTAACCCTTCTGAAAATGCGGCTATCAAAGACTATTTTGGTTTTTGGACGGCAGGAGAAAAAGGAGGGAGCTATCGTTTGAATTTGCCCATTTCAGATAGAATGAAGCTGTCCTTGCTTGATGTCATCAAAGACTATGGCAGTTTAGTGCTTGCTGGGCTAGCCTTACTTTATGTTGCCCTTTGCTATCTTTGTGGTATTTTGGCAAAATTGTATCGTTTGCTCCTTAGGAAAAATAAGGGAAGCAACTCAGCTGTTTGGTCAATCTGGCATTATCTGACGGGCTTCATTATTCTTTGGGTGTTTCGCAATTTATTCTCATTTTTCTCTATTATTCTTGCGAAAAATTCTTTCGACCTAGCTGGTCTGACGGGGTATTTTCAACTCTTTGCCTTGCTTGCTCTAGTCTTGCTGATTAGTGCTTTTCTGCCCTATCTGCCTTTTTTCAAAGAGAGATTGAAGCAAGGAAATAAATACCTCACGCTAGCGACCAGCTCCGCCGCTTTTATCATCGCTTTTAATATTTTCTACTGGTCGCTGTACCAGTGGTGGGCACTTTAATAGAAAGGTGAATATCATGAAATCATCATTTTTGAAAAGCGCTGTGGAGCTAGTAACTTGTGGGCTGGTCGTTTTTGGAGCGGGTCACGCTTACGCCGACCAGCAGAAATTGCCGTCGGGCACGCCTTATGACCAAATCTGTCAGAAAATTGAGGACTACTACAAGGAACACGAAAAAACTAGCGCCGGGCTGGCAACATCCGTCTTTGACAAAGACGGCAATACTCTCTATCAAAACAACTTTGGCTATATGGACAAGGAGAAAAAGCTAGCTGTAGACGATAGCTCGGTTTTCGAGTGGGGGTCAACGACCAAAATCATGGTCTGGGTCAGCGTTATGCAGCTCTGGGAAGAGGGAAAACTTGACCTCAATGCCGACATTAAAGAATATCTGCCCAAGGATTTCTTGACAAACCTCAAATACGATAAGCCAATAACCATGCTTGACCTCATGAACCACCAAGAAAGTTTCGACGAAACACCCCTTTACATGGGTAGTGACAAGAGCTTGGAGGAGCTGCTCAAAGAAAGTCAACCGCCGCAATCCTATAAGCCCGGTGAGCTGACGGCTTACTCTAACTATGGGACAGCGCTGGCAGGCTATATTGTAGAGCGGATAAGTGGACAATCTTTTGCCGACTATGTTCACGAGCATATCTTCCAGCCTTTAGGCATGAAGCATACTGCCCTCAAGCCTGATTTGTCGGACAATTCCTATGTACAAAAGCAGTGGGAGAAGGAGAAAACCTATGATACAGAAGGCAACTTGCTGAAAGGTGACCAGCCGTTTATTCTTGGAGAATATCCAGCAGGGCGGGCAACGGGAACCTTTTCAGATTTGAAACGCTTTGCCCAAGTTCTCTTGCAAAAGAAAGCGCTTTTTAAGCGAGCGGAAACGTGGGAGACCTTTTACAGTCCTACGAATACATTTCCTCATACGGATATTCCAATCAATTCCCACGGACTTTGGTCAATAGAGTATGAAAATACCAGAACGCTTGGGCATGGGGGGAATTCGCCGGGCTTTACGACTAGTCTTTTGCTTGATTTTAAAACGGGTGTCGGCTCTGTCATTATGGTTAATCAAGGGCTGGAGACTAATTTTACTTCTAAAATACCCGAGCTTATCTACGGTCAGAAAAAATCGACTTCGCAAGAACAAGTGAAAAACTTCCAGCCCGGCTTTTACCGTATGGCTCGCACTTTCAATCAAGGTCCGTTATCCCTGATGAAAATGATGCCCAACTATACAACTTATATCAAAAATCCTAATGATAATCCAAATATTCAATCGCGTGGTTTCTGGATAGCAGGTGAAAAGCATGGACGTTATGTGATTAGTTTACCGATTTCCGACTGGGTCAAGATGTCTATATTTGATGTGGTAAAGGACTATGGTGTTTTGATTTTGGCAGCTGTAGCAGTGGTTTATGCGCTACTAGCTTACATTGGTGGTTTTCTTGTTAAAATGTATCGCTTGATTTTCCGCAAGCCAAATCAGCAGCCTGCTAATCTAGTCTGGAACATCTGGCACTATGTGACTGCAGGGTTTGTGCTCTTTGTACCAGTCAACTTTATGACGGCTTTATCTTCTATCCAAGCAACAACTTCAACGGCTGGTAGCCGCTTGCAATTCATGCTCTTTGCCATGGTAGGACTGGTCTTGGTTGTTAGCACCCTTTTACCAGTCATTTGGCGCTCTGCCTTCAAATCAGCTAGTAAGGCGCGGATAGCTCTCACGCTAGCGACCAGCTCCGCTGCCTTTATCATGGCTTTTAATATTTTCTATTGGTCGCTATACCAGTGGTGGGCACTTTAATAGAAAGGTGAATATCATGAAAACATCATTTTTGAAAAGCGCTGTGGCGCTAATAACGTGTGGCTTGCTCGCTTTAGGAGCGGGTCACGCTTACGCTGACCAGCAAAAGTTGCCGTCGGACACACCTTATGACCAAATCGGTCAGAAAATTGAAAATTTCTACAAGGAACATGAAAAAACCGGCGCGGGACTGGCGGCAGCAGTCTTTGATAAGGACGGACAAACCATTTACCAAAATAATTTCGGCTATATGGACAAGGAAAAGAAGCTGGCTGTGGACGACAGTTCAGTTTTC
>NZ_JAKZJI010000015.1:0-64186 GCF_031142805.1 Streptococcus sp. IsoGale022
TTGCGGTTTTTTTGTTATAAAAATAGTCTAAATCACTCATCTAAGCGAATAAACATCATTGCGTTAAGTAAGGAGATGAGTGCGACCGTATTAATATTATTGGAATAGATCAGTCTCTTGTTCTCAATGGGTGGAATAACAAAATTAGAAATGATGATATCGTAAGGTGATTCTTTTAAAGAATCAATTGATAGTTCTAATTTATTCCAAACTTCAAGTTCAAAATTGTTGCTGCAATAATAAGAAAGTGTCTCTGCTACTGATTTTGCATGATACTGATCAAAATTACTCATGACTAGAACCTTTAATTTAGGCTGATTTTGTAAAAGATTCAGTACTAAATGTTTGCTGTGGGTGATAAAAGTATAGGATAGATGGTTGACTTTCATTGGTGTGCTATGGATATCCAAAGTCTCTAGATAATGTTCAATCCCTTCCTTTACCTCTGAAACAAAGCGAGGGAAAATATTTTTAAAGTTCTTGATTGTATTCCCTTTTTGATCAAACAGAATAAATTCTGTAGATAGTTCCTGGCGGTGCAGATGTGCTGTATTATGCAAATGACAAATAAGATTGTCATTATTGTCTATTTTTAGATTATATTTGCTTTCTATCTGATCAATTAAATCACTTAATAATTTATACGAATTTTTTACATAGCTGTCTGTTTTTGCGCAGCTCATAAATAGATTTTCATCAATGAAAAACATTTTTTGAAAATAGGAGACAAATAGTTGACCTATCACTTCTTTATTCAAAGAGATATGATATTCAGAATCAAAGCTCGCTACAATGTCTTCGATTCCTTCTGCCTGCATGAAAGATTCTAACAATTGATTGTTAAAAGAATCTTTCTCAACTTCCAAGAAATGACCAAACTTTATTCGATATAAATTTGTAACCAGGAGCAATTTTAACATTCTTTGAGTTGAGAAATTGACAGGAAATGAAGTTTCTTTATAGACCAGTTCTAACAGCTTACACAAAGGTTCTACAGAAAAATCTGTAAAGGGCCATTCAAGAAAATAATATTTTTCCGAAAAATATTGTGCAAAAAAATAACGGATATCAATCTCATCTCCAATTATCCGAGCAGGATTGAGACTAATTTTAAAATTATATTGTTTTTTTATGATTTTGTTAATATGACTGATTATACGATAGAGTGAAGAAGAGCTTATATAAAATTCTTTACAAATACTCTCAGTTTCATATCCTTCGTTAAAGAAGATGAATTCTAAAATTGAAAAATGGGTTGAATGCTTAAAAAAATGGTGATAGACCATTTCAATATCACTATCATCAGTATTAATGATACGTATGCCATTAGTAGACGAGTGAAAAATCAATTGAGGAAAAGAGGACTTGACATGGGATAAATCATCTTTTACTGAACGTTCCGTACAATTCAATAGTTCAGCTAGCTCAGAAATATGAAACCAGCGTTTGTTTTTAAATAGTAGTTCTAATAGTTCTAATTGTCTGTGGCTCTTTTTAGACAGTAATTCTCGCATTAAAATATTATCTTTCTTTATATAGTGTTTTTATTATCAGGCAATTATACCATATTTTGTGCATTTAACCTCGTTTAACAACTCTAAAATATATCTAAAAATGCTGATAAAAGCCTATAGAACAAGTAATTCTTATATTTGCGTATCTATAGTACAGATAAACGGAAAGAAAACCAAGTTGAATTATTATGTTTCCAAGTTGGAAAATTATATAATTATGTTAATCAAAAAATAATAGTAAAAAATATTATTAAACAATTTTGATTTAGAAAAAATTAGAAAGGAGAATCAATATGCTTTGGTCTATTATTGTTGGAGGAGTTATTGGTCTTATTGCTGGATCAATCACTAAAAAAGGCGGCTCAATGGGTGTTATTGCAAACGTTGTTGCAGGTTTAGTTGGTTCTGCTGTCGGTCAGTCACTTTTAGGAACTTGGGGTCCTAGTTTGGCTGGTATGGCCTTGCTTCCTTCTATCATTGGTGCAGTTATTGTAGTAGCTGTTGTATCATTTTTTGTAGGTAAAAAGGCATAAATTGTCTTTTTACTTTTCAAAATACAATTTAAAATTTAATGATGTGAGGATTCAATATGTCAAAATCAAGAAAAATACTTTCCCTTATTTTCTGTATTTTAATCTTGACAATTTTGATTCCTGTTTTGCTAGACTTTCATAAAGTCAGCGGTCTGGGGCTCCAGTTATTTAGCTGGAAGTTATTCATTTGGAAGCAGATTCCTTTTGTGGGTTACTATCTTTCTAGGTATGTTTTCTGGGGTACTGTGGTTTTAGCAAGCTTAATCTTACTACTGATGTTAGTGATAGCTTTTTATCCTAAGAGACGTTTGGAAATTCAGCTAGCTGATGCGGATGGGAAACTGATGCTGAAAAATTCAGCCATTGAAGGGTTTGTTCGTAGTCTGTTAACAGAACACGGTTTAATTAAAGATCCTACAGTTTCAGTAAATAGCCGTAAAAACAAATGCATGGTGTCCGTTAAAGGGGCAATCGTTCCTTCGGAAAACATCATCAAGAGAAGTCAGTTGATTCAAGAAGAAATTGCGTCTGGATTGACAGAATTCTTCGGAATCAATCATAATGTCAAGCTTAAAATCTCTGTCTCAGACTTCAAGCCAAAAGAAGCGGCTAAAAAAACTACTAGTCGTGTAAAGTAAGGAAGTAAAAAATGGAATGGTTTAAAAAATATCAATATCCAATCTTGTCTGGATTAGCAGGCATTATTCTAGCGTGTTTTATCCTATCCTTTGGCTTCTTTAAGACTCTATTTGTCTTGATTTGCGCTACTCTAGGGGCAGGAATTGGATATTATATTCAAAACAAAAATATATTTAAATAAGAATAAAGGAGTTTAACATGTCAAATAAAGATGTTAAAGATGTTGCAAAAAAAGAAGTTGCTCAAGCAGCTCATGAAGTAAAAGGTGAATTGACTTACGATGATAAGGTCATTCAAAAAATTATTGGTATCTCTTTAGAGAAAGTTTCAGGCTTGCTTGCTGTTGACGGTGGCTTCTTCTCTAACTTAAAAGATAAAATTGTCAACTCTGACAATGTCACTCATGGCGTTAACGTTGAAGTTGGTAAAGAACAAGTAGCTGTTGACTTGAACGTAGTTGTGGAATATCAAAAGAATGTTCCTGCATTATACGAGGAAATCAAAAAAGTTGTTGTGGAAGAAGTATCTAAGATGACTGATTTGGAAGTTGTTGAAGTAAATGTCAATGTTGTTGATATTAAAACAAAAGAACAACACGAAGCTGACTCAGTAAGCCTGCAAGATCGTGTGACAGACGTTGCTGAATCAACAGGCGAATTTGCTTCAGAGCAATTCGAAAAAGCAAAATCTGGTATTAGCGGCGGTTTCTCAGCTGTTCAAGAAAAAGTTGGCGATGGTGTAGAGGCTGTTAAAGACGCTGCATCAAATGAAAAAGCTCGCGTTCGTTAATTCTCTAACCAAGATTAGGAATTCTTATATTCTTTCATTGCTTTAAAAATTGAAACTAATAAAGGAGGTATCAATTATGTCTACAGAAGAAAAATTCAACCAAGCTAAAGGTTCTGTAAAAGAAGGCCTAGGCAAATTAACTGGTGATAAAAAAACAGAAAAAGAAGGAGCTGCTGAAAAAGTAGTTTCAAAAGTTAAAGAAGTTGCAGTAGATGCCAAAGATGCTGTTGAAGGCGCAATCGAAGGCGTTAAAAATATGGTTAAAAAAGACGAAAAATAAGAGAAAAATTGATTTTCCTTAAAAATAATCTTTCTTAATTCTAGCAGCGGACAAACGCTATATACAGTTTAAAGGAGGCCATATTTCAAGGTCTCCTTTTCTACTTAAAAGATTTTTTGATTTTTAGAGTGTAAACGCTTGCAAAAATCTAAATAGAGTACTATAATAGAGTTAAAGAAATAGAGAGAAAGGAAACCAAATTCATTCGCTTTTAAGTTTACTTTGTTGGTATAGTTGTTTGTAATACATAAGTAGTTGCTTTACTTGACATATTGGTTGAATTGTCAGACAGGCCTGCTTAGCTTGCCTGATTGTAACGATAGTATAGAAAGTAGAAGCTTTTAGATGGTTTTCAAACTTCGAGAATTCAATCAATAGTGCTTTATTATGTTATAGAGATTTCCAATGTTAAGATAAAAAGAAAATCATTAGCGGTTGAAGGAATTAAAAGTTTATAAAAAATAATAAAAACAATAAATAAAAAATTGTTATTCAGTTACACCTTGGATGAACTGATTGCTCTCATACCAGCGAAGTAAACCAGACCTCTAGCCGAGTAAAGCTAGAGGTCGTTTTTTGCTACGATTGGCATGCCATATATCTGGGGTGAAAGCCCTCTGGGGGATGTTTTCTTGTACTTTGCAAGTATAATATACCGTTGACAAGAAAGGGTTTTCGTTATATATTTATATTAGGAATGATGATTGGGAAACAATTAGCAGTTAGAAGGGAGGTTATTATAGGAGCTGTTTTTCAAGCGTCATCATTGCTTTTCATTATTAGAAGGGTATGATTATGCCGATTATAAGAAAAGTTCAAATGTATCTTTTACTTCTGTTTTTCTCTTTGAGCAGTGTCTTGCCAAGTCAGATTGTCTTTGCGGAGCAGTCGCAGAACGGAGAGATAAGCGATACAGTGCTGTCCAATCTCTATCTGGTAGACTCTTCTCTGCAAAAAAGTTGGTTTGTCCATCAATGATTTTACGTCATTAAATCGGAAAGACGACGAATTTTATCGGGATTTGAAGGAGTATGTCAATGATGTGGCTAATCAACTGACAGGCGATAAAGAAGCGATGGAGAAGCAGGAAAAAGCCAAAAACATGGCTAATCAATGGAATTATGCTTATGAGATGGCCAAGTTAAACATGGGCCGCGATGCCAATGCGACAACTCTTGAAAAAGAGACAGCCTATATGTATCTGTCTCACTTCGTGGACATTAAGACAGGTGTTTTAGAGAAAGTCGTACCAGAGTATTCTAACGAAACCTACTTCAGTTCCTGGATTGTCAATGACGACAGGCGCACTTACGATACCTATCTAAGAGGGGTTCAGAGGGGAGAACTGATTTATAATACTATCAATACCGTTAAAACCCTAAAAGATAGTGCTGATTTATTGAAGGAGGCTGTCAATATAGAAGAACTTGATTTGACTGCTTCGCAGACAGCACTTAGAGCATCTCATTTGATAATACAAGCTGGTAGAAGTGGAGTAGATTTAAGAAATCAAGTGGACACCTTTAAAACCTTATATAATTCTTCCTCAAATTTAAGGGAACTAATCGCAGCCTTGAATAAAAGTCTTGACTTGGAAAAATATGACGAATACTATAGGAATAGTGTGGTAGACTTACTCTTCAATGCTGTTTCCTCCGTAACAATCGGAGTAGACAGCTATGTTCTGTCAAGTCTGGGAGTTATGCCGCAAGGACTCTTCTTCATGGTCGCCAAGGATTTGATTGACAAATACCGCTGGATTTCGCTGATTCAATACAATGGCATGCGGGTCAGCAAGCGGATGCTCCGATACTATGGTGTTGACTGGTGATAAGCAATTTGCAAGACCATGTGAGCCAATAAAAGGTGAGAAACCCGAATATCATACAGCTTGATATTCGGGTTTTTGGAAAGGTAAAGAGAAAATGAAGCTGAAAAAAGAAAAATGTCGGCACCAGCTGTTTGACTATGAGGCCGACTATGTCATCTGCCCAGCCTGCGGTGAGCCTATTGCGGAGAATATACCGAATAATCCCAATTTCAAGCTGCAGATGATTCGGCGGAGTCGGAAGTATAAAAGATTTTTAAGGTGGAAAAAAGGTTATTTCTTTTTCTTGTTTTTAATATTATTTTTAATGTTATTCATTATCTTCAATTATCAATTCTTGGATAGTTTAGTGATTAAAAGCTACGGGATTACAGGTATTGATTCTTTTGAGCCTATTCTCAAATGGAGCTTCTATCCCTTCAAAGATGTTGTAGAGACAGCGGCCGTCCTCACTTTTATTCTTGCAGGACCTCAGCTTGATAGACGAGAATGGCTGAGACGCTGGCATCTTCAAAAGCATGCACATTACTATTTGGCATCATATCTGTATCCAGTAATCAGAGTAGCAAATTATATTCTGTTAATTTATCTAGGCAGTGAATTTTGGAGTAAGCTTATTTATTTAGAAGAGATGGACTTGTTGAATTATCACTTAGGTGGTCAGGAACTGATTTACGCTAGCGCGGTCTATGCTAAGGAAAATCTTCGCGGCCTTTACATTGTTCTGGGCCTTAATTTTCTTGCAGACTGCTGGCTCTTTTTCTACCAGCGCTTGGCTATATGGGCGAATCGTTTTTAGGATTTATGAAAGAGTATGAATATAAAAAAAGAAAAATGCCGCCACCAACTGTTTGACTATGAAGCCGACTATGTCATTTGTACGGCCTGCCTCTTTCTGCCTCTGATCTTTCCTTGCCATATCGGTCTTTGGGTAGAAGTGATTGGAATTTTGACGACCTAAATCCTGCCCGGCTTTCTCAGTAATCCCAATCACAGTTTTGTCTCGGCTGATCTCAGCCCCATCGATTTTGCTCATTTGATTGAGCGGCTGTTTCTTCTGGACATTATCACTTTTGGGTAGAAGTTGATTGGGCTTTCCGAGCATTTCGGCAATGAAAATTCCTCCCCCTGTCTGACCTTCTGCCCTATACCCCTTGTAATAAGCTAGAACGTAGATTCTCAATGAGGTTTCTGCTTATAGAGGTAGCGTTTCCGATTCTAAGCTTGATAGCTAGCCTGCTGTTCTTTTCTGCTCATGCTCTGGCAACGGTCGGGCTGGCTTTCTTGGTTACAGCTGCTATAATGGTTTATTTTGTCCGTTTTAATCTGACTGGCAAAGCCTAACCCTAAAAAGGGACAGTTTGCGGCTGTTTCTTTTTTTGCTGTCGGTGTGTTTTTCGTGGTTAGAAAAATAGCTCCATTCTAAGTGATAATGGAAAAACAATTTTTCTTTGTTTTGAAAAAAGCTGAAAAAATGCTATAATAGGTTAGATGTGCGAACCTTTGGTTTGCAAGACTGTAATTCGACTTGGCTAGCCAAGGACCGTTAGTAATAAAATAAAGAATCTTTGTTAAAAGTGAGGTTCTGAAAATTGAATAGGAGAAAAAATGAGCAAGAGCAATATTAAACTGATTGCTTTGGGCGGCGTACGTGAAAATGGTAAAAACCTCTACGTTGCCGAAGTGGATGATTCCATTTTTGTATTGGATGTTGGGTTGAAGTACCCAGAAAATGAGCAGTTGGGTGTGGATTATGTCGTTCCCAACATGGACTATTTGTTTGAAAACAAGAAGCGGATTGCGGGTGTCTTTCTGACACATGGGCACGCAGATGCGATTGGTGCTCTGCCTAATCTTTTGGCAGATGCGAAGGTGCCAGTTTTCGGATCAGAGTTGACGATTGAGCTGGCTAAGCTTTTTGTTAAAAATAACGATGCAGTTAAGAAGTTCAATGATTTCCATGTGATTGATGAAAATACTGAGATTGAATTTGGTAAAACCGTGGTTTCCTTCTTCCGGACGACCCACTCGATTCCTGAGAGTTTGGGAATTGTCATCAAGACCAGAAAAGGCAGCATCGTTTATACAGGTGATTTCAAGTTTGACCAGTCTGCCAGCCCCTCCTACGCGACAGACTTTGGCCGTTTAGCTGAAATTGGCCGTGAGGGTGTTCTGGCCTTGCTCAGTGATTCAGCCAATGCGGACAGTAGCGTTCAGGTGGCTAGTGAGAGCGAGGTTGGCAAGGAAATCGAAGATACGATTGCCGACTGGGATGGCCGCGTGATTGTTGCGGCGGTTGCCAGCAACTTGTCTCGTATCCAGCAGGTCTTTGATGCAGCTGCTGAGACTGGCCGTCGAGTGGTTTTGACAGGCTTTGATATTGAAAATATCGTTCGTACAGCTATCCGCCTCAAGAAGCTGTCCTTGGTGGACGAACGCCTTTTGATCAAGCCTAAGGAAATGTCTAAGTTTGAAGACCATGAGCTGATTATCTTGGAGACTGGCCGGATGGGTGAGCCTATCAATGGCCTGCGCAAGATGTCGATCGGCCGTCACCGCTATGTGGAAATCAAGGAAGGCGATTTGATTTACATCGTAACGACGCCGTCAATTGCCAAGGAAGCGGTCGTAGCTCGCGTGGAAAATATGATTTATCAGGCGGGTGGCATTGTCAAGCTGATTACCCAAAACCTGCGGGTTTCGGGTCATGGGAATGCGCGTGATTTGCAGCTCATGATTAACCTGCTGCAGCCTAAGTACCTCTTCCCTATTCAGGGTGAGTACCGTGGCTTGGATGCTCATGCTAAGGCTGCCATGGAAGTCGGCATGCTGCCGGAAAATATCTTCATTCCTAAGCGGGGCAGCATCATGGAATACGACCATGGTGATTTTGTGCCTGCTGGTGCTGTGTCAGCAGGAGATGTCATGATTGATGGGAATGCGATCGGTGATGTGGGCAATATCGTCCTGCGCGACCGCAAGGTCTTGTCTGAAGATGGTATTTTCATCGTGGCACTCACAGTTAACCGTAAGGAAAAGAAAATCATTTCCAAGGCTAAGGTACACACCCGTGGATTTGTCTATGTCAAGAAGAGCAGAGATATTTTGCGTGAAAGCTCTGACATTATCAATAAAACAGTGGAAGACTATCTGGCGCAGGATAGCTTTGACTGGGGTGAGCTGAAAGGAGCTGTCCGTGACAGTTTGGCCAAATATCTCTTTGACCAAACCAAGCGTCGTCCAGCTATTTTGCCGGTCGTTATGGAAGTGCGGTAAAAATCTAAACACAAATACAAGAAAAGTCGGGCTTCGGCTTTTTCTTGTCAGGAAGATACGAAGGAGAAATGCGAATGGCAGTGATGAAAATAGAGTATTATTCTGAGGCTTTGGAGATGGAATGGGGCGTCAATGTCCTCTATCCGGACGCAGCTCGTGTTGATAAGCCGGATGATAAGGATATTCCTGTTTTGTACCTGCTTCATGGTATGAACGGTAACCACAATAGCTGGCTCAAGCGCTCAAATATTGAGCGTCTGGTTCGCTCGACCAACTTGATTGTTGTTATGCCTAATACCAGCAACGGCTGGTACACCGATACTCAGTACGGCTTTAACTATTACGAAGCCATCGCTGAGGAGCTGCCTCGGGTGCTCAAGCGCTTTTTCCCAAATATGTCAGATAAGCGGGAGAAGAATTTTATCGCTGGTCTTTCCATGGGCGGATATGGAGCCTTTAAGCTGGCTCTCAAGTCTAACCGCTTTTCATACGCAGCTAGTCTTTCTGGCGCTTTGAGTTTTCTTGATGCTCGACCAGATAATGCTGAAATAGCAACACCAGCCTATTGGCGGGGAGTTTTTGGAGACTATAAAGACTGGACCAGTAGTCCTCATTCGCTAGAGAGCATAGCTAAGCAATCTGATAAAAAGACCAAGCTTTGGGCATGGTGCGGCGAAGAGGATTTTCTCTACGAGGCTAATCAGGAGGCAGTAAAAAACCTGCAAGACTTGGGCTTGGAGATTACTTACAGCCACAGCCCGGGTAAGCATGAGTGGTATTACTGGGAAAAGCAGATGGAGAATGTGCTGGCCTGGCTTCCTATCGACTTCCAGCTGGAAGAGCGCCTATCGTAAAAATAGACTGTAAAGTCGTATTCTGCCTTCAGAGTATGATATAATGATTACGTTTGAAAATCGGAGTGGGAATAATTCCCTGAAACACAAATAGGAGAATGGAACTTTGACAAAAGCGATTCGAGTGCGTTACGCACCAAGTCCGACTGGACTTTTACACATCGGAAATGCGCGGACTGCGCTCTTTAACTACCTCTATGCTCGTCATCATGGCGGGACCTTCATTATCCGTATTGAGGATACAGACCGCAAGCGCCATGTAGAAGACGGAGAACGTTCACAGCTCGAAAACTTACGCTGGCTGGGCATTGACTGGGATGAAAGTCCTGAGACTCACGAAAACTACCGCCAGTCTGAGCGCTTGGATATTTACCAAAAATACGTCAATGAACTCTTGGACAAGGGCTTGGCTTACAAGTCCTATGTGACTGAGGAAGAATTAGCGGCTGAACGCGAACGTCAGGAGGAAGCTGGTGAAACACCGCGTTATATCAATGAGTTTCTAGGCATGTCAGAGGACGAGAAGGCAGCCTACATCGCTGAGCGCGAAGCAGCGGGTGTTATTCCGACGGTTCGTCTGGCTGTTAATGAAGCTGGTGTCTACAGGTGGACTGACATGGTCAAGGGCGAAATTGAGTTTGAAGGCGGCAATATTGGTGGCGATTGGGTTATCCAGAAGAAAGACGGCTATCCAACCTACAACTTTGCTGTGGTTATTGATGACCATCTGATGGAAATTTCACATGTTATTCGTGGAGATGACCACATTGCCAACACGCCTAAGCAACTCATGGTTTATGAAGCTCTGGGCTGGGAAGCTCCAGAATTTGGCCACATGACCCTGATTATTAACTCTGAAACAGGTAAGAAGCTGTCCAAGCGCGATACCAATACCTTGCAGTTTATCGAGGATTATCGCAAGAAGGGGTATCTGCCAGAAGCAGTCTTTAACTTTATTGCACTGCTGGGCTGGAATCCTGGCGGCGAGCATGAGATTTTCTCTCGTCAAGAGTTGATTGAGCTCTTTGATGAAAAACGTCTCAGTAAGTCCCCTGCTGCTTTTGACCAGAAGAAGCTGGACTGGATGAACAACGAATACATCAAGAATGCAGATTTTGACACAATATTCGCTCTGGCTAAGGCATACCTGGAAGAAGCGGGCCGTTTGACAGACAAGGCAGAAAAGCTTGTAGAGCTCTATAAACCACAAATGAAGTCTGTAGACGAAATCGTGCCGCTGACAGACCTCTTCTTTGCGGACTTTCCAGAGTTGACAGATGCGGAGCGTGAGGTCATGGCTGGTGAAACGGTACCGACCGTGTTGACAGCCTTCAAAGAAAAGCTAGAAGCCATGTCTGATGCAGATTTTGTGACGGAGAATATCTTCCCACAAATCAAGGCTGTCCAAAAAGAGACAGGAATCAAGGGTAAAAATCTCTTTATGCCGATTCGGATTGCCGTTTCGGGCGAAATGCATGGACCAGAGCTGCCAGATACGATTTACCTGCTGGGCCGCGAAAAATCCATCCAGCATATCGAAAACATGCTGAATCAAATTCAATAAGATAAACCAGCTTTCTAGCTGGTTTTTACTTTGCAAATTTTTGTTTTTATGTCACAATTGTAATAAGAAAATACCTTAAGGAGAGAAAAATGAAAAAATGGATCATCATCTTGATTGGAGGACTAGTAGCCTTACTCGTGCTAGTAACCTGTAATCAAAAGAAAGAGCAGACGAATCCTGCTTCCAACAATTCTAAAGCAAGTTCGACTAGTTCTGCATCTTCTAAAAAGTTTGAAAGAGGGACCAATTCGAGCGAACTTGATAGTCAAGCGGATAATCAGGAAACTTCTGATACAGGCTCTCAGCAGAATTTGGAAACTGAAGCTGAAAAGTCTACCAAGGAAACTAGCAAAGGAGAGAAAGAGACGGCATCAACTTCTAGTTTGGATATGAAGGCTATTGCTTCTGGAGATTTCTCCAGCATGATTGGTACTTGGCAGGATGCCAAAGGGAACAGTTATACATTCGATGCGTCTGGTATTGAGTCAGATGTTGCCAAGCTTGAGACAGGAGATTACTCTGGGCCAGATGAAAATGGGATTTACCGAGCAGGGATTCGTTGGAAAAACCAAACTGGTGCTGCCTTTCTTATAATCCCAGCAGGAAAGAGTCTGCCAGCTGGGGAGACTGTCAATGGAACGGATCCGACTGATACCAGTCAAGATCGCTTTATCATTACTCAAAGCGTTTCCGAACATCCCGATGTTTTTTACCGCGTAAAATAAGGAGTCTTGACAGACTCTTTTTTCTTGTTTTAAGTCCAGTATATAATATATTGATTTTGAATAAAAATCGATAAAACGCTTTTATTTTAATAAATATTAAATTTCCTCTTGACATTCGCATTTTCATACAGTAGAATGTTTAAAAATAAAATGTAGAAGGATAGAGGTAATCGCATGGTTAAAGAGAAAGTCATTTTAGCGTATTCCGGCGGCTTGGACACTTCGGTGGCTATTACTTGGCTGGACAAGGATTATGATGTGATCGCGGTCTGCATGGACGTAGGTGAAGGAAATGATTTAGATTTCATTCATGACAAGGCGCTGAAAGTTGGCGCTATCGAATCACATGTTATTGATGTTAAAGACGAGTTTGCGGAAGACTACGTCTTGGTTGCTCTGCAAGGACACACCTTCTATGAACGAAAATATCCTCTAGTGTCCGCTCTGAGCCGACCTTTGATTTCTAAGAAATTGGTTGAAATTGCCCACAAGACGGGGGCGACGACCATTGCCCATGGCTGTACCGGAAAAGGAAACGATCAGGTTCGCTTTGAAGTGGCTATCGCCTCCTTGGATCCCAGTCTCAAGGTCATTGCTCCGGTTCGGGAGTGGAAATGGTCTCGGGAAGAAGAAATCAATTATGCCAAAGCTAATGGTGTGCCCATTCCTGCAGATCTGGATAGTCCTTATTCAGTCGACCAAAACCTTTGGGGACGGGCCAATGAGTGTGGTGTCTTGGAAAACCCTTGGAATGAAGCGCCGGAAGATGCCTATGATTTGACGGTTGCGCCAGAAGCAGCGCCAGACAGCCCAGTCTATGTAAATATTGACTTTGAGGCTGGCGTGCCAGTTGCTTTAGATGGCAAAAAGATGAAGTTGGCGGACTTGATTCTTGAGCTGAATGACTTGGCAGGACAGCACGGTGTTGGGCGGATTGACCATGTGGAAAATCGTCTGGTAGGGATTAAGTCTCGGGAAATTTATGAATGCCCTGGGGCGGTGACTCTCTTGGCTGCCCACAAGGAAATCGAGGATCTGACTCTAGTCAGAGAATTGGCTCATTTCAAGCCGATTATCGAAAATGAGCTGTCTAATCTCATCTATAATGGTCTCTGGTTTAATCCAGCGACAGAAGCCTTGATTGCCTATCTCAAATCCACCCAGCAAGTGGTCAATGGCACAGCTAAGGTGAAGCTTTATAAGGGGTCTGCGACAGTCGTGGCGCGTAAGTCTGACAATTCTCTTTACGATGAAAGTCTGGCCACTTATACCAGTGCAGATACTTTTGACCAGGATGCTGCGATTGGCTTTATCAAGCTGTGGGGGCTTCCATCTAAGGTTCACGCAGAGGTTCAGGCTCACAAAGACAAATAGAAAGGGGCTTTCCTATGGCGAATCATAAACTGTGGGGCGGACGTTTTGAAGCCTCTCTGGAAGGCTGGGTAGAAGAGTTTGGTGCCAGCATCGGATTTGACTATCGTCTGGCTCCTTATGATCTGCAGGGCAGCCTAGCCCATGTCAAAATGTTGGGGCAGACAGGAATCATTGCTCCAGAGGAAGCGGCTGCTATTCAGGCGGGCTTGGAAAAGCTGTTAGCACGTTATGAGGCTGGAGAGCTTGAGTTTGATGTGCGTAATGAAGATATTCATATGAATATGGAGGCTCTTCTGACCGAGGAGATTGGGCCAGTAGCTGGTAAGCTCCATACGGCTCGCTCCCGTAATGACCAGGTGGCGACAGATATGCACCTTTATCTCAAGGATCAGCTCGGTCAGATTGCGGAGAAACTCTTGAATTTGCGACAGGTGCTGCTGGCCTTGGCAGAAGAGCATGTAGAGACCATCATGCCAGGCTATACCCATCTGCAGCATGCTCAGCCGATTAGCTTTGCCCATCATCTGCTGGCCTATTATCAGATGTTCAGCCGGGATAGTCAGCGCTTTGCTTTTAATCTGGAGCATACGGATTTGTCTCCTTTAGGAGCAGCGGCTCTGGCGGGGACAACATTTCCGATTGACCGAGAGTTGACAGCTGATTTATTGGGCTTCAAAGGTATTTACCACAATTCCTTGGATGCGGTCAGTGATCGGGACTTTATCTTAGAATTTCTATCTAACAGCAGCATTCTCATCATGCATCTGTCTCGTCTCTGCGAGGAGCTGATTAACTGGTGCAGCTATGAATACGGCTTTGTCAGCCTGTCAGATACCTTTAGCACCGGGTCTTCCATTATGCCGCAAAAGAAAAATCCGGACATGGCGGAGCTGATTCGGGGCAAGAGCGGTCGGGTTTACGGTCATCTCTTCAGCCTTCTGACGGTTATGAAATCCTTGCCCTTGGCTTACAATAAGGACCTGCAGGAAGACAAGGAAGGCATGTTTGATACAGTAGATACCATCCAAAAATCGCTGGATATTATGGCGGGTATGCTGTCTAGTATGACTGTAAACAAAGAAAAAATGCTGGTCTCAACTCAGCAGGATTTCTCCAATGCGACAGAATTGGCTGACTATCTGGCCAAGAAAGGACTGCCTTTCCGGGAAGCCCATGAGATTGTCGGAAAGTTGGTGCTGGAATGCAGCAAGGCAGGCTATTACTTACAGGATATCTCTCTGAATCGCTATCAGGAAGTGTCGTCGCTGATTGAGGAAGATATTTATCAAGCGCTTGAGTCCCAGAATGCTGTACAAAAGCGGAATTCCCTTGGCGGGACAGGATTTGCACAGATCCGTCAGGAATTTGAAAGAGCGAAGAAACAGCTGGAAAAGGCATAAGATATAGGGAACATCGCAAGGGGATTGCGGTGTTTTTTAAGTGAATCGACCTTTTAAATATTTGTAAAAACAGCGTCATAGCGGCTCTTATTGGCATTTTCGAAAAATATGGTATAATAGATATAATTTTGGTGGATGGAGTTGAGTTTTGAGAAAAAACTATCGCGTCAAGAGCGAAAAAGATTTTAATGCGATTTTTAAAAAAGGGCAGAGTTTTGCTAATCGAAAATTTGTCGTTTACATGTTAGAAAAAGATCAGAAGCATTTTCGAGTTGGAATTTCCGTCAGTAAAAAGCTAGGGAATGCAGTAGTTCGTAATCGTATTAAAAGAAAAATTCGCCATGTCTTGATGCAGCATCAGAAACAGTTAGTCCAGGCAGACTTCGTCGTTATTGCTCGCAAAGGAGTGGAAGAGCTGGACTACCACCAAGTTGAACAAAATTTATTGCATGTATTAAAGATTGCTAAACTTTATCAGGAAGGATTCATTTGTGAAACAGAAAAGTAAATTAGGGATTTTGCTGGTTGCCTCGCTGCTCTTTCTCACAGCCTGCGGAACCAGTCAAGTAACGGCCGATTCACATGGCTTTTGGGAGAAGCTGGTCTATTTCTTTGCAGATACCATTCGCTTTCTATCATTTGGTGGAAGCAAGGGGATTGGGATTATTCTCTTTACCTTGATTATCCGGACAGTTCTCCTGCCGGTCTTCCAATTCCAGACGACTTCTTCGCGCAAGCTGCAGGAAGTACAGCCACATATCAAGCAGCTGCAGGAAAAGTATCCTGGTAAGGATATGGAGAGCAGAACAGCCTTGGCTGAGGAAACGCAAAAACTCTACAAAGAAATGGGTGTCAATCCCTATGCCTCATTCATTCCACTCTTTATCCAGATGCCAGTGCTCTTGGCTCTGTTTCAAGCCCTGACTCGGGTTGAATTTATGAAAACTGGCCACTTCCTCTGGCTCAATCTAGGAGCGACAGATCCGACCTTTATTCTTCCGCTGTTGGCGGCTCTCTTCACTTTCTTCAGTACTTGGCTTTCAAACAAGGCCTTGCCTGAGAGAAATGGCGGTATGACAGTCATGATGTACCTGATGCCAGTGATGATTTTCTTTTTTGCCCTCTATGCAGCGAGTGGGGTAGCCCTCTACTGGGCGGTCTCAAATGCTTATCAGGTGGTTCAGACCTTGCTGCTGAGCAATCCTTTTAAAATCATTGCCGAGCGGGAAGCCAAGGAACGGTCAGAGCGTCAATTGGAACAGAAAAAGAAACGTGCCCTGAAAAAAGCACAGAAAAAGAAAAAGTAAGTAAGAAGGAGGACTCTTGCAATGGTTATTTTTACAGGAGCAAGTGTTGAAGAAGCCATTCAAAATGGTTTGAAAACGTTGGATATTCCACGGATGAGAGCGCATATCACTGTTATTTCACGTGAGAAAAAAGGCTTTTTAGGTCTGTTTGGCAAGAAGCCAGCTCAGGTGGATGTCGAGCCGATTGCTGAGACGACAGTTGTCAAGGCCAATCAAAAGGCTGTAAAAGGTGTTCCCGAAGAGATTAACGCTCAGAATGAGCCTGTGCAGTCTGTCAGTGAAGCGACGGTTGATTTGGGCCGTGTGGTAGCTGCCATCAAGAAGGTCGAAGGAGAAGGCGAAGTTATCTCAGATGAGGTCAAGGCTGAAATTCTCAAAAATGACAAGCAAGCCAATACGATTTTAGAAGAGACTGGCACTATTGATCTTCTCAAGACCAACCAAGCTATTGATGAGGCAGTTGCTCAAGCAGAAGCGGACGATAGTAAGGTTATCTCTTTTGAACAAGCAGCTAAAGACAAGACTGAGCCGACAGAAACAGAAGAAAGCTCGTTTGCTGACTTAGGCATCCAAGTTGAAGCAGACTATGATATTGAAGAAGTAGTTGAAAACGTAACGAACTATGTTCAGAAAATTGTTGATGAGATGGATGTTGAAGCGGGCATTTCCAGCAGCCACAACCGCCGAACTATCAACATGCAGATTGATACCAATGAACCGGGGCGCGTGATTGGCTACCACGGAAAAGTCTTGAAAGCTCTGCAGCTATTAGCGCAAAACTATCTTTATAACCGATACTCTAAGAGCTTTTATATTTCCATTAATGTCAATGACTATGTTGAGCATCGGGCAGAAGTGCTGCAAAGCTATGCGCAGAAACTGGCTCAGCGGGCTTTGGAAGACCGACGCGGTCAGCACACAGACCCTATGTCTAACAGCGAGCGTAAAATTATCCACCGCATCATCTCTCGCATCGATGGCGTGACTAGCTATTCCGAAGGTGACGAGCCAAACCGCTATGTCGTTGTGGATATTGACAGCGAATAAAAAGAAAGCCAGCAGAGATGCTGGTTTTTGCATATAGAAAGGATTTTTATGTCACTTTTTCCAGCTATTGAAAGTTATCTGCCTCATCAAGGGGCTAAGTATATATCTCCAGACAAGGCAGGGCAGCTGCGTGAGTCTATGTTGGAGTTGAGAGCTAAGGGGCAGGCGGCACGCAAGGAGTTTGCAGACCTGGTCAAGGATTTTCAGAGCCTCTATCCTAAGCTGACCTTGGAGCGAACCAGCCAGTGGATGAATCAGGCACAGATACTGCGGCCCCATTTTTGGAATTATCTTAAAGGCTATGGAGAAATTACTGAGCCAATGTTTGCTCTGCGCTTGTATGGAACTGCAGAAGATTTTGGAGTGTCGCTGGAGGTGAGCTTCATGGAGCGCAAGAAAGATGAGCACAGCCTCAGCAAGCAAAATCGGGTATTGGAGCTACCTATTCAGCCACCAGCTTACTATTTTGCTCAGATAGATGGTGTGAGTCAGCGCTTTGAAGGCAGAGAGGAAAATCGCCAGTTCCTTAATCAGCAGCTGACGGTTGGACAAGTTCGTAAGGTCTTGGTCAAATACGATATTCCTCTTTCTCAGGCTGTTTCAAGAGAGCAGGTACTGTCCCAGCTTCAGGAGGCCATGACAGCCTTGATTCCCTTTTATGAAGCGACTCGGACTTTATGATTACGTTTACAAAGAGAAAGTTATTTAAGTAAGTATTGACAAAAGTCTTGGAATCATATAGAATAGTAAAGTATGTTTAGTAACTGATCACAACTAGCCGGCTAAACGAATACAAGAATCTAAGAGGAGGTATTCATCGTGAAACGTACTTATCAACCAAGTAAAATCCGTCGTGCGCGTAAACATGGTTTCCGCCACCGTATGTCAACTAAAAACGGTCGTCGTGTATTGGCAGCTCGCCGTCGTAAAGGACGCAAAGTTTTGGCTGCTTAATCCAAACGATTTATCAAAAAACCAGCGGAGACTCGAGACCGCTGGTTTTTTTGCGCTTTTAACGAGAGGACTCTATAGAACGAAGTTCAGTACTTGATAAGTGGTAGCAGTTTTGTCCTTTTTTTCTGAGTTCATAGATTTGAACTTTGTCCTCATAAGTTAATTTCATTTAAAAAACACCCCAAAAGTTAGATTTTTTGTGTCTAACTTTTGGGGTGCGGTTCATAATCTACTTTCTGGTTTTTGAATGTCGTTAAGATCCATTGCTCCTTATCCTGCTGGTAAAAGTATTGGATAAAGATAGCAGAGCAAGGTAAAGCTTATCAGGGCGTAAAAGATGCCAATGCGAATGGCTTGGATAGGTTTGTAGAAACGAATCAGGGTCAGTAGGCACCAAACTAAGAGTACTAGGATAAACCATGCTGAAATCAAGCGCAGCGGTGTTGGTCCGTAAAGGTAGATGTAGATGCCAAATAATTTCCAGCCAGCTAGCAAGGCCAGCAGACCCGTAAAGATAAAGAGGATAGTAGCTGCGAATCGCGTCCCTTTATAGTCCCAGAGTGGCTTTTTGGCAATCAGATAGAAGACACCTAGAACTGCAAAGTTAAGGATAGAGACCCGAACCAGCTGCCAGAAGCCAGCTACAGCAACAGTCGAAGCATTCTGTGGAGAAATAGCTTGAGCGACTGTTCCGGCGCTCAGGAGCTGACCGAGCTCACCCAGACCTGTCAGGAAGAAGACAGCATAGGTCAGACAGAGGCTACCGATGATAATGTAGGCTGCCAAAGCAGGGGCTACTCGCAAAGGGCAGATGCTTGCTTGAAATTTTTTGTAGCTTAGTTTAGTATCTTTTTTGCCTAACAGACTGCCGGCAAGGAGCCCATACAAGTAGAGACTAACAGGGACAGCCAGGCAGGCCTTGAAGAGAATCATGCTGCTATCAAGACTTGAAAAGAGCGAGTCAAGTAGATTCTCAATGAAATCAGCGGTATTGCTGAAGAAAGAGGCAAAGCTGTCTGAAACCTGACTCAGCTGGGACCAGACAAAGTAGACCAAGATTCCCGCGACAAAGAAGCTGCTGACAATAATAGCGAGCTGTTGGGCTTTCTTTGAAGATATACTGTCAGAGCTGTCAGAAGAGTCCTGCTGCTTACCTTCTATAAAGACTAGAATGGCAGCAATGAAGTTTTTAAAGGGCAGGATGCAGAAGGCTTGAATGGCATCAAACCAGACTAGAATCCCCAAACGCCCCTGACTTAACCAGCCGGTGCGGGACAGAATGTAGAAGGCGAATGAGATGTGGATGGCTAGAAATTGGAAAAATTCTAGCTGGCGATGAAGTCCCCAGATACTTAAAGCGAGGGCCTGAGCTAGCGTCATAATCAGAAAGCTTCTAGCCTCTAACCTGCTGTCAAGATTTTTCATCTGCAGAGATGGATAGGCCAATTTCCTGATTAGGGTTTCGCTTAACAATATAAGACCAATTGCAAAAGGGAAAAAGGGTGCAGTTTGATAATTAAAAAATACAGCAGAGTAAAAGTAAGTTAAGAGATAGAGAATCAGATAGCTGATTTTAAAGAATCGCAGTTGCCTGTCCTCTAGGCCTGTGAAGATGGTCTGTCGTTCTGCTTCTGCGGGCAGACAAGGCTGGACATTCATCTGTTCTTGTGCTGGATATTCCATAATTATTTCTCCTCCTCATCGTCAGGGATATACTCCAAAATATCGCCGGGTTGACAGTCTAGTTCACGGCAGAGAGCGTTGAGTGTTGAAAAGCGGACAGCCTTGGCTCGATTATTTTTTAGGATAGATAGATTGGCTGGTGTTAGATCAATCAACTCTGCTAAACGGCCAGCACTGATGCGCTTTTGCGCCATGACAAGGTCTAAATTTATCTGAATCATAAGACCTCCTAAATAGTGTAATCCACTTGATCCTGCAGCTCAATGGCCTTGCCAAAGGCATTGCGGATGACACGGATAATCAGCGTCAAGATGCTACAGGAAACAGTGACTAAGAGCATGGGCAGATAGGCTGTCAGTCCCATGAAGAGGGAGATAAGAGCGACAGTGCCGACTTCCCAGCCAAGATAGCGCATGTACTGAACATTTTGTGTGATAAAAACCTGATTTTTACCGATACGGCTAAGGAGTCGATAGAGATGGACAATGCAGGCTAGAGCCAGGCAACCGAGGACATAGCCGAGCAGCAGCAAGATCCAAAAGCGCGTCTCCCCTTGAAAGAAAGGAGAGGGAAATTCGATAACTAGATTGACGACCCAAGGTCCTAGGGCTATCAGGATAATGGAAGCAATAAATAAAAGGCTGATACTGATTTTTGTAAGAGTAATGCTCATATCTTCAGCAGTCTTTTTCATTTTGTCCGTCATAATTTCCTCCAACTAACGTTTCATTTCTTAGTAACTATAACACGTATTTTATCGATAATCAATAAAAAACTATCGAGAAAAGATAAAATCAGTCTTAAGAACTAGATGAAATTTTCTAAAAATCTCTTATTTTATAGAGATGGATTTCTTGTCTGGAGATGAACAGAGCAGAAGGGGATGAATATTTTGCTTGATTTTTGATATAATGAAAAACAGGAATTGTATACTCTTTTTGGTTAGAAGCGGAGTATCTGTATGTAAGGAGGGAAGAGCTTGTGGGTGTAAAGCTTGTTCATTATCGTAGTAAGTTATATGAATTTCTCATGGTGCCTGCCATCGTTTCAAGGGATGATAAACATATGTGGATGGATTTACGGCAGAATCAAAAGGAGCTGCTTCTTGATGTACAGCCGCATTATGATAAGCTCTATCAGGATTTACTTCCTTTGAAAAAGGAGCTTGTTGCGGTTAGTTTGTTTGAAGGAGCTACGGTGGGACTGGCTCCGCTCCTCTACCTCTACTTGCTAGAAAAAGGAGAAGATCCGGCCAATCCGCATGACTTGTTAGAATGTTTGAAAAAACTAGACGCAGAGCAAATCATCTATTGTTTATCACTTAAGCTTTCTAAAGGGGAAGTCACCAAGGGACATCCTGAAGATCTGCTGGCTTTTATAGAGAATAGTGACAAGTCTCCAGAAAATAAATGGTACTGCTACCAAGCTATTCAGCATCCAGAGAAGCTTCGGGACCAATTAGTTTCCTTGCTGGAAAGAGTGTTCGAGCTCTATCAGCCTATTTATGAGCAGTTTGAGAAGGAAGTTCTAGCTTTTGAACAAGAATTTAGCCTATCTGATGTGATGAATGATGATGAGCAGAATGCCAAGCTTCTTGAAAAAGACACACAAGTCTTTGTTCTGTCACCCATGTTTATTGACTCTTTTCTCGAAAAGGTCCCTGATTTCACTTCCTATTCTTTAGTCCTTTCGACGAGAAGTTCCCAGTTATCAAAGGCGGAATCGGAGCTTAACGATGAAACATTTGCTCTAACCTTAAAAACTCTTGGTGATGAAACCCGCTATAAAGTCTTGATTGAATTGATTCAGCCGCATGCCAAGAATAAAGATATAGCTAAAAAACTGGGGCTTACAAGAGCCTCTATCTCATTCCATACGCAGAAGCTGCTAAATTCTGGCTTGCTGGAGCTTGTGGTGGATGATGATTCTGTTAAATACACGGTCAATAAAGAACTGATTCGAAAGATTATAGAGAAGTTCAAACAGGACCTAAAATAGTTTCAGAAGACCTGGATTTATTCTAGGCCTTCTTTTTGTAAAGCAATAATCTAACAAAAGTTTGACAATAGACTAATTTATTGTTATGATTTGTTAAACAAAAATCTAACAAGAGTAAAGGAGATGTCGTATGATTGTTTTTGCAAAAAACAAAAATTTTCGCCAGTTGCTCATCAATCAATGGATTTCAGGTTTTGGAGACATTGTTTTTTATTTGGCTTTGATGAACTATGTTTCCGCCTATTCCTTTGCTCCACTTGCGGTTTTATTGATTTCTCTTTCTGAAACGCTACCTCAGTTAATTCAAGTTTTTACTGGAGTTGCGGCGGACTTTCAGAAGAATCGTATCCATAAATACCTGCTTATACAGTTTAGTAAGGTACTCTTATATAGCTTGGTAACATTTTTGCTGCTTGGACAAGATTTCTCTTTCTTGACTCTGCTTGTGATTTGCTTGATTAACTTTCTGTCGGATAGTCTGAGTTATTTTTCAGGTGCCATGCTGACGCCGGTTTATGTAAAGGTTATTGAGCAAGATATGACCTCTGCTATGGGCTTTCGGCAGGCTAGTATGAGTCTGGTTCATATTTTGGGGAATCTAGCTGGCGGTTTTCTCATTGCTTGGATGAGTATTGGAGCTTTGGCAGGTCTGAATGCTCTGACATTCTTGCTAGCTTACCTTGGTTTTTGGCATATTAGTAAAAGTTTACAGGACTTAGAACCGGAGCTCAGCAGTGCCAAGGAGCTAAATAAAGAGAATTATTGGCAGCATTTATTGGATTCTCTTAAGGTCTTACTGGGATTGAAAAACGTTGTGAGGTTGTTATTGGTTTCAACCTTTGGGCAAGTCACTCTGAACATTCTGACGCCAGTAGCGACTCTTTTATTGCTGAAAAGGCCTTTTTGGAATTTGCAGATCGGTCAGTCCATTGCCGTGTTAATTGTTCTAAGTTCCGCTGGTCTGATCTTAGGGAACATTTTGAGTGGCAGTTTGCTGAAAAAACTTTCTACTAAGCTTGCTATGTATGCAAGCTTAGTATTTGAGGGCTTTATTCTTTGCGGTTTTTTCTGGCAAAACTTTTTACTTGTACTGATAGCAAGCTTTGCTTGTGCTGTTGTAGTCGGTCTGCTAAGTCCAAGATTGCAGAAATCTGTATTCAGTATGATTCCAGAAGAGTCCATGGGGGCCATCCAGTCAGCTATTAATCTATTTAGCATGGCTGTTCCGAGTGTTTTATCCATGCTGTTAATAGCTCTTGCCAGCAGCATGGGAATTATTTATATTCTCCTCCCGCTTGTGTTAATGCTAGCACTGTCTTTCTACTTAATTATTCCAATGGAGAACTTGAAGATGGATTCGGATAGCTGTTGAATGGCAGCTATCTTATTTTTTCTGCTTTGAAGAGACTTCTGATTTTTCAGGTCATTTTTGGTATAATAAAGGACAGGAAATACAAGGAAGTAAACCATGAAGATTTTTGATACACATACGCATTTAAATGTGGAAGAATTTGCTGGTCGAGAGGCAGAGGAGCTCCAGTTGGCCTCTGAAATGGGCGTCAGCAAAATAAATATTGTCGGTTTTGACCGACCGACTATTGAGCGCGCTTTGGAGTTGGCAGACAGCTATGATCAGCTTTATGCTACGATTGGCTGGCATCCGACTGAGGCTGGGACTTATGATGAGGCGGTGGAAGCCTATCTGCTGGACAAGCTTCGTCACCCCAAGGTGCTGGCTTTGGGCGAGATTGGGCTGGACTATCACTGGATGACTGCGCCCAAGGATGTTCAGGAGCGGGTATTTCGCCGCCAAATCCAGCTCTCTAAAAAGCTGAATCTACCCTTTGTCGTTCACACACGTGATGCCTTGGAAGATACTTATGAGATTATCAAGAGTGAGGGAGTTGGTCCTCGAGGCGGTATTATGCACTCTTATTCTGGCTCTTTGGAAATGGCAGAGCGCTTTATCGAGCTAGGGATGATGATTTCCTTTTCTGGAGTGGTTACTTTTAAGAAAGCGACGGATATTCAGGAGGCTGCGCGGAGCCTGCCTTTGGACAAAATCCTCATCGAGACTGATGCACCTTACTTGGCGCCTGTTCCCAAGCGTGGCCGAGAAAACAAAACAGCCTACACCCGCTATGTTGTAGAGAAAATTGCTGAGCTTCGTGGGCTGACTGTCGAAGAAGTAGCGCAAGCGACCTATGCCAATGCAAAGAAGGTGTTTGGGCTTGACTGAGAAGATAAAAATCCCTCAGGTAATCGTTGTCGAGGGCAAGGATGATACAGCTAATCTTCAGCGATTTTACCAAGTTGACACTTACGAGACGAGAGGTTCCGCTATCAATGAAGAAGACCTAGAGCGGATAGCGAAACTGCACCAGCTGCGTGGGGTTATTGTCTTTACCGATCCAGACTACAACGGTGAGCGTATCCGTCGAATGATTATGGAGGCAGTGCCAACTGCTCAGCATGCCTTTCTCCGCCGTGACGAGGCGGCTCCCAAGTCTAAGAGCAAAGGTAAGTCGCTTGGAGTAGAGCACGCTTCATTTGAGGATTTGCAGCAGGCATTGGCTGGGCTGGTCGGATATTTTGACGATGAAGATAATTTTGATATTAGCAAAAGCGATCTTGTGCGACTAGGTCTGATTATGAGAAGCGATAGCCGACAGCGTCGAGAGTATCTGGGTGAGGAGCTCCGTATCGGCTATTCTAACGGCAAGCAGCTACTCAAACGCTTGGAATTGTTTGGAGTGACCTTGGCGGAAGTGGAAGAAACCATGCTCAAATATTCAGACTAACGGAGTAAGAAATGAAAAAAGTAATTATTACGGGTGGCAATAGTGGTATTGGCTACCAGGCTGCTAAACAGTTAGCTGAAAAGGGGTGGTCAGTGACCCTATTTTGCCGGCGAAAAGAAGCTGCTGAGCAAGCCTGTGAGAAAATCCGTCAACAAACAGGAAATCTGCATGTAGATTATATCTTGGTTGATTTATCTGATATGAAAAGTGTCAGGAAAGCGGTAGAACAGTATATCCAAAAAGAAGAGAATTTAGATGTTTTAATTAACAATGCGGCTGATTTTGATTTATCAATCAAAAGTCCTGTGATAACCAAAGATGGATTGGAAAAGCAATTTGCGACCAATGTTGTCGCCCCTTTCTTGCTTTCTATCCTGTTGAAAGGTTTGTTGGAAAAGTCAGAAAGTGGTCGGATTATTAATATTTCTTCCCAAGGGCTGGTGCTTTATCCTTTCATGAAGCTTGATTTTGAAAATTTATCCGGTCAAAAACATTACAGTCCTGCTAAGATCTATTATCAGAATAAGCTGGCCTTGTTGATGCTGTCACTTTATATGCGGAAACATTGGAAAGGTATCAAGGTTCAGGCGATCCGTGTGACCAATGTCAAAGTAGATATGCGCCGCTATGATCACCTCAGCGCTTTTATGAAAAATCTTTATAAAATTAAGTCTAGATTTTCGATTAGTCCTGAAAAAATGGCGAAAGTCTATATAGCTTTATCTACAGAAGATGGCTATGATGGCTTTTTGTATGACGAGAAATGCAAAGAAGTTAAGGCTAATGCATTTGCTTACGAGGCAGAAGAGCAGAAAAAACTTTACACCTTGCTAGGGCAAATGACCTCCTTAAAAAATAATGAATAAAGAATTAGAAAAGAGAAAAGATGCGTATTGCAGACCATAGTGTGACCCGTGCCATTCTGGAGCGTCACGGTTTCACCTTTAAAAAATCTTTCGGTCAGAATTTTCTGACGGATACCAACATCCTCCAGAAGATTGTGGACACAGCTGAGATTGACAAAAAGGTCAATGTCATCGAGATTGGGCCCGGTATTGGGGCTTTGACAGAATTTTTGGCGGAAAGTGCCGCGGAGGTCATGGCCTTTGAGATTGATGATCGGCTAGTGCCGATTTTGGCGGATACTCTGCGCGATTTTGACAATGTGACAGTGGTTAATCAGGATATTCTCAAGGTTGATTTGGCCCAGTACATAGCAGAGTTTAAGAATCCAGACCTACCTATCAAGGTAGTGGCAAACTTGCCCTACTACATCACGACGCCGATTCTTATGCATTTGATTGAGAGCGGGATTCCTTTTAGTGAGTTTGTCGTGATGATGCAGAGAGAAGTAGCGGATCGGATTTCGGCTCAGCCGAATACCAAGGCCTATGGTAGTTTGTCGATTGCGGTCCAGTATTACATGACGGCCAAGGTTGCCTTTATCGTGCCGAGGACAGTCTTTGTGCCAGCGCCAAATGTGGATTCAGCTATTCTCAAGATGGTGCGCAGAGACCAGCCTGCAGTTGCGGTACAGGACGAGAAATTCTTTTTCAAGGTCTCCAAGGCCAGCTTTGTCCACCGCCGGAAGACTCTCTGGAATAACCTAACCAGTTATTTTGGGAAGTCAGAGGAGACTAAAGGCAAACTGTCAGCAGCCTTAGAACGAGCTGACTTATCTCCAAGTGTTCGGGGAGAAGCTCTGAGTTTAGAAGAATTTGCTCGCTTGGCAGACGCTTTGAAGTCTGAGGGATTATAAAAAAATAGAAGATCCGCTCTGTATAGCTGTTCTTCTATTTTGCTAATGAGGTACATATGAAAGTGAAATTTCTGTCTTTTCTCTGCAGTGTAATTCTGCTTCATAATAACAAAAAATCCTATCAATCATGATAGGATTGCTTTTTATGCGGAGGAAGGGATTTGAACCCTCACACCCGTACGGGCACATGCGCCTGAAGCATGCGTGTCTGCCGTTCCACCACCTCCGCTTGAGATTCTATTATAACTTATTTTTGTGAAAATGCCAATAGAGAATGTGAAATTTTTTCATACTACGAAAAAGCCTCTATTTTTTCTTTACTAAAATAGTTCTATAATATTGCCATTATAGTAAGTATTTGTTACAATAAAATTAACTGCTTATTTAGGTAATGAAATAAAAAGGAGAATGTTATGAAACTGAAAAGATGGCTGCTGTTTTTGATGCTGCCCCTTCTGTTTTTGCTGGATTTGAAGCTGTTTAAAGTAACTGCTCAAGCTGATGCTTTGAAGAATGCAATCACAGATATTAAAATCTGGGACCATTCTAATGGCCGCGAAGCAACCAAGGTTAACGGTGCTTACAATTTGGTTCAAGGGGGAAATTATCGTTATGAGTTAGTCTTTGATTTATCTGCTTACGATAATCGCCTAAAGGATGGGGATACCTTTACCTTTACAGTACCAAACGGTGCAACCATTGCTAATGGGACGACCTTTAATCTGATAGATCAGGAAACGCAGGTTGCTCTTGGAGCTGCTAAGATGACATCGAATGGTTCTGCTAAAGGCGGTGTCATTACGGTTACACTTCAAAATTTGGCGGATTATAGATTGAAAACGACTGCCAGTGGAGTAAGAGGAAGCTTCTTCTTTGATTTTCAGGCGACAACAGTAGGCGCTCAACAGGATTGGAATTACAATCCTGAGGAAACTCAAGGATCAATGAGTCATAAGGTAACCATTAACGAGCGCAAACAGAGCAATTTTTCAACAGAGGGAGAAAACTATGCCAAAATAGGAGGAGTTATTGCGAAGAAGCCATATAATTCGACTATTCTTGGCAAGAGCGGTGACTACTCACACAACTGGACTGTGCGTATCAATACTCAGCAAAAGACTTACAACTCTCCAATTGTTATCAAGGACACCATTCCTGATAGCAGCGCGCCAATGCAATTCGTTCCAGAGCAATTTGTTCTGCGTCGGGGAGTTTATACAACAAGCTTGTCTAGTATCGCAAATTCAGTTATCTTAAAAGAGGGCCAAGATTATACGGTTACTTATAATGAGACCTATACTGAATTTACTCTGACAATTCTTAATCCAGACAACCATGCCTTTATGTTGAGCTATATGACAACTTCACCAGCTGATGGTTCTTTGGTGTCGAATACGGCTGAGATGGAAGTTGATAATGAAAAACTGCCATTCAGAGATGACCGTCCTGGTCAGACGAGTTCTACAGTAGAGCGTAGTAGCCGGATTACAGAAGGCGGTGTCATTACAGCGGATATCAGCAACAGTCTGGTTCTCTACAAGCAAGATTCTAAGACTGGCAAAATGCTGGAAGGTGCTGTCTTTAAGGTGACAACTCCTAGCGGTGAAGAGATTACTCTGCCGCCGACAGATGCTAACGGTCGGGTTTCTACACAGCCTTTTTCAAGTGAAGAAATCAAGAAAGGTCAATTCACAGTAGAAGAAGTAACAGCTCCGGAAGGCTATGTACTGGACAGCAATCCGATGAAAGTGACTATCAAGGCTGATGGAGCGGTTAAGACAGTCAAGAATACGGTGGATTCAAATGCCAGCAAAAAGCTGACAGTCAGGAAAGTTTGGAAAGATGAAAACAATCAGGATGGCAAGCGTCCGGCTTCTATTGCTGTAGATGTCTACGCTAACGGTCAAAAGTTAGCTGATAAGACAGTGACCGTAACTGGTGGAAGTACAGATGCAGAGTGGACAGCTCAGACAACTGATTTACCAATCTTTGATGCAAGCGGTCAAAAAATCACCTATACAATCGGTGAAGATCAGCTTGATGGATATGATGCTCCAGAAGTAAATCAGGAAAATCTCACTGTTACCAATAGTCGTACGCCAGAGAAAATCGCTATCAAAGCTAGCAAGAAATGGGATGACGCTGAAAATCAAGACGGCAAACGTCCTGCCAATGTTGTTGTAAAACTTTATAAAGAAGTTGGTGGTCAGAAATCAGAAGTTGCGAATCGAACTCTGACCGAAGCTGATCAGTGGTCAACTGAGTTTACTAACTTGAACAAGTATGAAGAAGGACAAGAAGTCGTTTACTCTCTGGAAGAAGACGCGGTCCCTCACTATCAATCTCAGGTAACTGGCAATGCTGCTGACGGCTTTGTGGTGACCAACACTTACAAGCCAGAAACCATCAAGATTTCCGGTCAAAAGAAGTGGGATGATGCGGAAAACCAAGACGGCAAGCGTCCAAATGCTGTTAGAGTCAAGATCTTGAAAGGCCAAGATATTGTCGATGTACAGGAAGTGACGGCTGCCAACGGTTGGAAATATGAATCCAATCCTCTTCCTAAATATGCAGCTGGCCAAGAAATTGCCTACACTGTAAGCGAAGAAGCTGTCTCAGGATACACGAGCAAGGTGGACGGCTACAACATCACCAACTCTTACACTCCAGAAACGGTCAAGATTTCTGGTCAGAAAGTCTGGGATGATGCGGAAAACCAAGATGGTAAGCGTCCAGCTTCTGTTAAGGTTAAAATTCTGAATGGTGATACGGTTGTTGATGAGCAAAATGTGACTTCTGCTAACGAATGGAAGTATGAGTCGAAGGCTCTGCCTAAGTATGCAGCAGGTCAAGAAATCACTTATACCGTAAGTGAGGAAGCTGTACCAGGTTATACTAGTAAAGTAGATGGTTACAACATCACTAATTCTTACACTCCAGAGACAACGACTGTGTCTGGAAGCAAGACTTGGGAAGATGGCGATAACCAAGATGGCAAACGTCCAGCTTCTATCACAGTTAATCTGCTAGCTGACGGTCAAAAAGTCAATACTCAAACAGTCGGAGAGGCAGAAGGCTGGTCTTACAACTTTACTGGCTTGCCAGTCTACAAGGATGGCCAACGAATTACCTATACAGTAACGGAAGAAGCTGTACCAGGTTATTCAACCAGTCTCAATGGCTACAATATCACTAACTCTTATACACCAGAAAAGACAGAAATCACTGCTAGCAAGACTTGGAATGACAGCGACAATCAAGACGGCAAGCGTCCAACTAAGATTAGCATTAAGCTGATGAAGACCGTCGGCGGTGTCAAGACAGAAGTCGCTAGCAAGGAAGTGACCGCTGCTGATCAATGGCAAACCAAATTTGAAAATCTGCCAGTCTATGAAAATGGTCAGAAGATTGATTACTCTATCGAGGAAGATGATGTGGCTGGCTACACTAAAGAAATCAAAGATTTCACAGTTACCAACTCTTACACTCCAGAGATGATCAAGATTTCCGGTCAAAAAGTCTGGGATGACGCTGATAACCAAGATGGCAAGCGCCCGGCTTCTGTTAAGGTTAAGGTGAAAAATGGCGATACTGTCGTAGATGAGCTGGAAGTAACAGCTGCTAACGATTGGAAGTTTGAGTCTAAAGCTCTTCCTAAGTATGCAGCAGGTCAAGAGATTGCCTATACTGTTACTGAAGAAGCAGTTGCGGAATATCAAACTAAGATTGATAAGTTCACCATTACTAATTCTTACACTCCTCAAAGTACGGAGTATGCTGTTACGAAGGTCTGGGATGATGCTAATAACCAAGACGGTAAGCGTCCAGCTTCTATCACAGTGCAACTGTATAGCTCAGTAAATGGTAAAGAGCCAGTTGCTGTCGCAGGTAAGACATTAACCTTGACGGCTGATAATGAGACAGCTGCTAACACTTGGAAAGCAAGCTTCACCAATCTGCCTCAGTTTGACAAGGGACAGGAGATCACCTACTCTGTCAAAGAGGATGATGCAACAGTAGCCGCTTTGAAAGAAAAAGGTTATAGTCCGAAAGTAGAAGGTCAGACAATCACTAACTCTCATACTCCTGAGCAGGTTAAAGTTTCTGGTCAGAAAGTCTGGGATGATGCAGACGATCAAGACGGCAAACGCCCAACATCTATTACAGTTAAAGTAATGGATGGAAGCACTGTTGTTGATACACTTGAAGTAACAGCTGCTAATGGATGGAAGTTTGAATCTAAAGACCTGCCTAAATATAGAAATGGTCAAGAGATTGCCTACACACTTACTGAAGATGCTGTTGCTCAGTATGAAACTAAGATTGATAAATTCACCATTACCAACTCCTATACTCCAGAAACCGTTAAAGTCTCTGGTCAAAAGGTTTGGGATGATGCTAATAATCAAGATGGCAAGCGCCCAGCATCCATCAAGGTCAAGATTTTGGACGGAGATAAGGTGGTAGATGAGCTGGAAGTGACAGCTGCTACTGACTGGAAGTTTGAGTCCAAAGATCTGCCTAAGAATAAGAAGGGCAAGAAAATCAACTATACAGTCCTTGAAGAAGTGACGGTTGAGGGGTATAGCAGCAGCCAAGAACAAGCAACAGATGGCAGCTTCACTTTGACTAATAGCTATAAACCAACACAGATTGCTGTTAAGGGAACTGCGGTATGGTCAGATGCTGAAAATCAAGATAAGGTGCGACCTTCTAAGATTACTGTTCGACTCTTGGCAGATGGCAAGCCAATCAAA
This sequence comes from Streptococcus sp. IsoGale022, assembly GCF_031142805.1. Taxonomy (NCBI): domain Bacteria; kingdom Bacillati; phylum Bacillota; class Bacilli; order Lactobacillales; family Streptococcaceae; genus Streptococcus; species Streptococcus sp. IsoGale022. Next base: position 31,083 of record NZ_JAKZJI010000015.1, read on the forward strand.
GAAGAGGTTGTGTCAGGAGAAAATGGTTGGCAGTATGACTTTAGCGGCCTTCCTAAGTACAAGGACGGTAAGGAAATTGTCTATAGCGTTGCGGCTGATCCAGTAGATGGCTACAAGCTTGAGATCAACGGTACTCAGCTGACCTTCAGTCATATCCCTGCTAAGAAAGAGAGTGTTGAAGATAAGGTTTCAACTAATAAGCCAGGCGGTCAAGCTCCGAAAGTCGGAGGAAAAGCTCTTCCTCGTACTGGTCAGGAAGAAAATCTCCTTGTTACTATTCTTGGCTTCCTAGCAGCTCTTCTCGCAGGAGGAATGCTGATGGCTAAGGCGAAACGCAGCTAATCAGTTTTGTGACTTACTGAAAATCACAGTAAGCATCTCATTCGATATAAAAAAGCGAACAGGTTCTTTTGAGCCTGTTCGCTTTTATCATGCCAGTTTCATTCTAAATATTTTAAAGCAGCTGCTTTCTATGAAAAATGAACCTAACCTTAAGAAATGCCTTCTATGCAAAACAAGCAAGCTAAATCTCGCATTTTTTGTTATAATGAGTGTATTAACTTTTAAGGAGCAATCTTGCAAGGAAAAATCATTAAGGCCCTGGCTGGTTTCTATTATGTAGAGTCGGACGGACAGGTTTATCAAACCAGAGCGCGGGGTAATTTTCGCAAAAAAGGGCAGACACCCTATGTCGGTGATGAAGTCGAATTTTCAGCAGAAAAAGACTCGGAAGGCTATATTTTAAAAATAGCAGAGCGTAAAAACAGCCTCGTTCGGCCGCCGATTGTTAATATCGACCAGGCAGTTGTAATCATGAGCGCGAAAGAGCCAGATTTTAATGCCAATCTGTTGGATCGCTTTCTGGTGCTTTTAGAGCATAAGAGGATTCATCCTATTATCTACATCAGCAAGTTAGACCTGCTTGAAGATGAGCAGAGCTTGGATGCCTATGTACAGTCCTATCAGGCTATCGGCTATGAGGTCGTTAAAGCAACTGAGGAGTTATTACCGCTGCTGACAGGGAAAATCACTGTTTTCATGGGACAGACTGGGGTTGGAAAGTCCACCCTGCTCAATAAAATCGCTCCAGACCTGCAGCTTGAAACAGGAGAGATTTCTGAAAGTCTGGGCCGTGGCCGTCATACGACACGGGCTGTCAGCTTTTACAATCTAAATGGTGGGAAGATTGCCGATACACCAGGATTTTCGTCTTTGGATTACGAGGTGACTACAGCTGAAGATCTCAATCAAGCTTTTCCAGAGATTGCTGAGGTCAGTCAGTCCTGTAAGTTTCGTACTTGCACTCATACCCACGAGCCAGCTTGTGCTGTCAAGCCAGCAGTTGAGTCCGGCCAGATAGCGTCATTCCGCTTTGATAATTACCTGCAGTTTCTCAGCGAGATTGAAAATCGTCGGGAGACCTATAAAAAAGTTGCCAAAAAAAATTCTAAATAAGGAGAAGAACTATGACTTCATTCAAAATTGCCCCTTCAATCTTAAGTGCGGACTATGCTAATTTTGAATCAGAACTGAAAAAGTTAGAAGCAACAGGCGCTGAGTATGCTCATATTGATATTATGGATGGTCATTTTGTACCCAATATCAGCTTTGGGGCTGGGGTTGTTGCCAGTATGCGTCCTCACAGCAAGCTAGTCTTTGATTGTCATCTGATGGTTTCCAATCCTGAACATCATATTGAAGAATTCGCTCGTGCCGGTGCAGATATTATCAGCATCCATGCCGAAGCGACACCTCATATCCATGGAGCACTGCAGAAGATTCGGGCAGCGGGAGTCAAACCTAGTGTTGTGATTAATCCGGGAACACCAGTTGAAGCAGTCAAAAATGTTTTGAATTTGGTTGATCAAGTCCTTGTGATGACAGTTAATCCAGGCTTTGGTGGTCAGGCCTTTCTGCCAGAAACCATGGATAAGATCCGTGAGCTGGTCGTTCTGCGTGAAGTCAATCAGCTGAATTTTGATATTGAAGTGGATGGCGGTATTGACGATAAGACCATTGGAATTGCTAAAGAAGCTGGTGCCAATGTCTTCGTAGCAGGCAGCTATGTCTTTAAGGGTGATGTCAATCATCAAGTTCAGACCTTACGGGATGCCTTGCATGACTAAGATTGCGCTGTTTGCTGGCGGGAATTTGGAGCATTTTAGCTTAGATTTTGATGTTTTGGTCGGAGTAGATCGTGGAAGTCTCTTTCTGCTTGAGCAGGGAGTTTGTCCTGACTTGGCTGTCGGGGATTTTGACTCTGTGACTGAGGAAGAATTGCTGCGCATAAAAGACAGTGCCAAGGAAGTCATTCAGGCCCATCCTGAAAAGGATGATACGGACTTGGAGTTAGCTGTTCTAGCTTGTTTTGAACGGTATCCAGATGCCCATTTGACCATTTTCGGCGCCTTTGGGGGCCGTCTGGATCATGCCTTGGCCAATGTTTTCCTACCCAGTAGTGAAAAAATTGCACCTTATATGGAGAAGATTTTTCTGGAAGACGAACAGAATCTGCTGACCTATGTTCCCAAGGGGCGCCATGAAATCAGGCCGGTAACTGGCATGCGTTATCTAGCCTTTCTGCCGTCGGATGATGCTGCCTTAACGATTGAGGGCGCCAAATATCCGCTCAATAAAGATAACTTTTTTTTCAAAAAAGTGTATGCTTCTAACGAATTTATAGATAAGCCCATTTATTTGGACTTTGATAGCGGCTATACAGTCGTCATTTACAGCAAAGACAGGAGCTGATATGGAGTTTATAATCATCCTCATTCTTTTGGGAAATCTAGTGCTGACCTTTCTTTTATGGCAAAAGCTTAGTCAGCAGACCGAGACGCTAAAGCAAGTCTTGGAAAATCAGGCAGATCATCTATCGGATCAGTTGGACTATCGCTTGGAGCAAGAAAGCCAGAAAAAGCAAACGGCTCAGAAAGAGCTGGAATTAGCTCTGGGAGATCGTTTGAGCGAGGTCAGGACAGATTTGCACCGCAATTTGACAGAGCTGCGCTTGGAAATCAGTGACAACCTGACCAAGAATCGGGATAAAACTGACGAGCGTATGCGGCAAATCCAAGAGTCCAATGAAACCCGTCTAGAGCAGATGCGGCAGACTGTTGAAGAAAAACTGGAGAAGACACTTCAGACTCGTCTTCAGACTTCTTTTGAAACGGTCTCTAAGCAGTTGGAGTCTGTCAATCGCGGCCTGGGAGAAATGCAGAGTGTTGCTCGAGATGTCGGTACACTGAATAAGGTCTTATCCAACACCAAGACCCGAGGGATTCTAGGGGAGCTGCAGCTTGGTCAGATTATCGAGGACATCATGACGGCCAGTCAGTATGAGCGAGAGTTTGTGACGGTGGCCGGTTCCAGTGAGCGTGTCGAATATGCTATTAAACTGCCGGGACAGACAGAGCATGAATATGTCTATCTGCCTATTGATTCTAAGTTTCCTCTGGCTGATTACTACCGTTTGGAAGATGCTTATGAGTCTGGTAGCAAGGAAGAGATTGAGCTCTATCGCAAGTCTCTCTTAGCAAGTGTTAAACGCTTTGCCAAGGATATTAAGAGTAAATATCTGGCACCACCAGCTACGACCAATTTTGGAATTATGTTTCTGCCAACGGAAGGTCTCTATTCGGAAGTTGTCCGCAATCCAGCCTTTTTTGACAGATTGCGACGTGAGGAGCAGATTGTGGTGGCAGGTCCATCGACCTTGTCTGCCTTGCTCAACTCGCTCTCTGTCGGCTTTAAAACGCTCAATATCCAAAAAAGTGCTGACGACATCAGCAAGGTTCTGGGTTCTGTCAAATCCGAGTTTAACAAGTTCGGTGGCATTCTGACCAAGGCACAAAAACACTTGCAGCATGCTTCGGGCAATATTGATGAACTCTTAACCCGTAGGACAGGAGCTATCGAAAGAACCTTACGCCATATTGAGCTGTCTGACCAAGACCTCGATTTAAATTTACTTGATTTTTCAGAAGAAAGGGAAAACAATGAAGATTAATCAAATGAAAAAAGATGAACTGTTTGAAGGTTTCTATCTGATCAAGTCAGCAGAAGTCCGTCAGACAAGGGCTGGGAAAAATTATCTGGCCTTCACTTTCCAAGACGATACAGGAGTAATCGAGGGCAAACTCTGGGATGCTCAGCCACATAATGTTGAAGAATTCACTGCTGGCAAGGTTGTGCACATGCAAGGCCGGCGGGAAGTCTACAATAACACACCTCAGGTAAATCAACTGACCCTGCGCCTTCCTAAGGCTGGAGAGCCCAATGACCCAGCGGATTTCAAGGAAAAGCCGCCAGTAGACCAGAAAGAAATCCGAGATTATTTATCTCAGATGATTTTTAAGATTGAGAATTCGGTCTGGCAGCGCGTGGTCCGCTCGCTTTATAGCAAGTATGACAAGGAGTTTTATTCTTATCCAGCTGCCAAGACCAATCACCATGCTTTTGAGTCTGGTCTGGCCTTTCATACCGCTACTATGGTCAAGCTGGCAGATGCTATCGGAGACATTTATCCTCAGCTTAATAAAAGCTTGTTATTCGCAGGGATCATGCTCCATGATCTGGCCAAGGTTATTGAGCTCAGCGGTCCGGAAAATACAGAGTACACTGTGCGAGGCAATCTGATTGGGCACATCGCTTTGATTGATGAAGAATTGACCAAGACCTTGATGGAGCTGAAAATTGACGATAGTAAGGAAGAGGTTATTGTTCTGCGGCATGTGCTTCTCAGCCACCACGGTCTCTTGGAATACGGCAGTCCTGTCCGGCCTAAGATTATGGAGGCGGAAATTCTGCACATGATTGATAATCTGGATGCGGAGATGATGATGATGACTGCTGCATTAGGACTTGTAGATCCAGGTCAAATGAGCAATAAAATATTCGCTCTTGAAGGCCGTTCCTTCTACAAACCAAAACTTGAACAGTAAAATACGAAAAATGGACATTACTTGGAAAAGAATGTTCGTTTTTTTGTTTCTGTTATGGTATAATGAATAAAATAACTTTAATTGGTGAAAAAATGAAATTAAGAAGAAGTGAGCGTATGGTGGTTATTTCTAATTATTTGATTAACCATCCTTATGAATTAACGAGCTTAAATACATTTGCAGAAAAATACGAATCTGCCAAATCTTCTATTTCAGAAGATATTGTCATTATTAAGCGAGCCTTTGAAGAGATTGAAATTGGGACCATTGAAACGATTACTGGTGCCGGTGGAGGAGTCATTTTCAGCCCGTCTATCTCAGATGCAGAAGCTAAGACCATTGTGCAAGGTCTTTGTGATCAGCTGTCTGAAAGTAATCGGATTCTTCCGGGGGGCTACATTTACCTATCGGACCTGCTCAGTACTCCATCCATTTTGAATAATATCGGACGGATCATTGCAAAAAGCTTTAAAGATCAACAGATTGATGCTGTCATGACGGTTGCGACTAAGGGGGTTCCTTTGGCCAATGCCGTAGCCAAGGTACTTAATGTACCTTTTGTCATCGTTCGTCGGGATTTAAAGATTACAGAAGGATCGACGGTCAGTGTCAACTACGTATCGGGCTCCAGCGGAGATCGTATTGAAAAGATGTTCTTGTCCAAGCGCAGTCTCAAGGCTGGCAGTCGCGTCTTGATTGTGGATGACTTCCTCAAAGGTGGGGGGACCATTACAGGGATGATTAGCCTCTTATCTGAGTTTGACTCTGAGTTGGCAGGTGTAGCTGTCTTTGCGGACAATGCGCAGGCCAATCGCGATTATCTAGACTATAAATCGCTCTTGAAAGTAACCAATATTGATGTCAAGGCGAATACCATTGATGTGGAAATTGGAAATATATTTGATTAGGGAAAAGGGCGGAGATTATAGATGAAAACAGTTTTAGAAAAGTTTGACCACAGTCCGCTGTGGATTCGTTTAGGAGTATTGTTGATTTTATTTGGGATTCTGATTACTGGCATGATTTTGGTGCAGGGACAGGCTAATTCCACCAGAAATTCAGTTAGTTCAGCTGCCAGCATCGCATCAAGCAGCTCTTCCCTACAGCTATCCTCTGCTCAAAAAGAAGCGCAGGAAAAAGAAATTCAGGAAGAGGAGCAAGCAGTCCAGGCCGCAGAAGAAGCAGTTAAACAGCTTGAAACCATGCAAACTTTGGAAGATTTGCAGCTAGCTAAGACTGCAGCAGAGAAGGTTAAGGATGCAGCGACGAAGGCTAGATTCCAAAGCCGTATTCAGGCGATAGCAGTCTTGATTGATCCGGAAGTAGCTCAGGCCGCTGTTTCTGAAAATCCAGCTGCTGTATCAGAAGAAGCAGTGGCTCAGCCGCAGCAATAAGTTAGCAGCAATCTAATAAGCAGAGATAAGCTTAAAGTAGAAAAAATGTATTGACAGAAAAGTATCGTCGTGCTATAATGATAGACGGTACTTTTTACTTTTGGTCTCTCAAAAGTGTACAGAGACGTGCTGACAAATGTTGCAAAAGTACACGCAGATGGTAGCTGTCACCAAGTGTATCATCACCAAAATTAAAAAAATACAGGAGAATGTAGATGCCTACAATTAACCAATTGGTTCGCAAACCGCGTAAATCAAAAGTAGAAAAATCTAAATCACCAGCTTTGAACGTTGGTTACAACAGCCATAAAAAAGTTCAAACAAACGTATCTTCACCACAAAAACGTGGAGTTGCAACCCGTGTCGGAACTATGACACCTAAGAAACCGAACTCTGCCCTTCGTAAGTTTGCCCGTGTACGTCTGAGCAACTTGATTGAAGTTACAGCTTATATCCCAGGTATCGGACACAACCTGCAAGAGCACAGCGTGGTGCTTCTTCGTGGTGGACGTGTAAAAGACCTTCCAGGGGTACGTTATCATATCGTCCGCGGTGCACTTGATACAGCAGGTGTTACTGATCGTAAACAAGGCCGTTCTAAATACGGTACTAAAAAACCAAAAGCATAAGGAAAGGGGAGAAAGATAAATGAGTCGTAAAAACCAAGCGCCTAAGCGCGAAGTATTGCCAGATCCGCTTTACAATTCAAAATTAGTTACTCGTCTTATCAACCGCGTTATGCTTGATGGTAAGCGTGGTACAGCGGCTTCTATCGTTTACGGAGCTTTTGACCAAATCAAAGAAGCAACTGGAAACGATGCGTTGGAAGTATTTGAAACAGCTATGGAAAACATCATGCCTGTACTTGAAGTTCGTGCTCGCCGTGTCGGTGGTTCAAACTATCAAGTTCCGGTTGAAGTTCGTCCAGAACGCCGTACAACACTTGGACTTCGCTGGTTGGTAACTATTGCTCGTCAACGTGGTGAGCACACAATGGTTGACCGCCTTGCAAAAGAAATCTTGGATGCATCTAACAACACTGGTGCAGCTGTTAAGAAACGCGAAGATACTCACCGTATGGCAGAAGCTAACCGTGCCTTCGCACACTTCCGTTGGTAATATAGGATGCGAAAGCGTTAAGAAAGTCCCAGAGAAAATAGGGAATCGAAGCAGGTTGCGACTGCAACCAATGAGATTCATCTTTTTCTCCAGACTTTTAGCCCGAGTTCAATTGAGCTCGGTCAGCTCTTATCTATAATTCAACTGATCATCTCACAAGTTGAGACCAACAAAAACAAGATAAGCATTGAGAACGGGTAGGTCCTGCCTATCCGTTTTTGCTAAATAATGTTATAATAAACTGTAAAATAAATTAATAGGAGAAATAACCAAATGGCTCGCGAATTTTCACTTGAAAAAACTCGTAATATCGGTATCATGGCCCACGTCGATGCTGGTAAAACAACAACAACTGAGCGTATTCTTTACTACACTGGTAAAATCCACAAAATCGGTGAAACTCACGAAGGTGCGTCACAAATGGACTGGATGGAGCAAGAGCAAGAGCGTGGTATCACTATCACATCTGCTGCGACAACAGCTCAATGGAACAACCACCGTGTAAACATCATTGACACACCAGGACACGTGGACTTTACAATCGAAGTACAGCGTTCTCTTCGTGTCTTGGATGGTGCGGTTACCGTTCTTGACTCACAATCAGGTGTTGAGCCTCAAACTGAAACAGTTTGGCGCCAAGCAACTGAGTACGGAGTTCCTCGTATCGTATTTGCTAACAAGATGGACAAGATTGGTGCTGACTTCCTTTACTCAGTAAGCACTCTGCATGATCGTCTTCAAGCAAACGCTCATCCAATCCAATTGCCAATTGGTTCAGAAGATGACTTCCGCGGAATTATCGACTTGATCAAGATGAAGGCTGAAATCTATACTAACGACCTTGGTACAGATATTTTGGAAGAAGATATCCCAGCTGAATACCTTGAGCAAGCGCAAGAATACCGTGAAAAATTGGTGGAAGCAGTTGCTGAAACTGATGAAGATTTGATGATGAAATACCTTGAAGGTGAAGAAATCACAACTGACGAATTGAAAGCTGCTATCCGTAAAGCAACAATCAATGTTGAATTCTTCCCAGTATTGTGTGGTTCAGCCTTCAAGAACAAGGGTGTTCAGTTGATGCTTGATGCGGTTATTGACTACCTTCCAAGCCCACTTGACATCCCAGCAATCAAAGGTATCAACCCAGACACTGAAGAAGAAGAAACTCGTCCTGCATCTGATGAAGAGCCATTTGCAGCTCTTGCCTTCAAGATTGCAACAGATCCATTCGTAGGTCGTTTGACCTTCTTCCGTGTTTACTCAGGTGTTCTTCAATCCGGTTCTTATGTAATGAACACTTCGAAAGGTAAACGTGAGCGCATCGGACGTCTTGTGCAATTACATGCCAATAGTCGTCAAGAAATTGAAACCGTTTATGCTGGGGATATTGCAGCTGCTATTGGTTTGAAGGATACGACTACTGGTGACTCATTGACAGATGAAAAAGCAAAAGTGATTCTTGAGTCGATCCACGTTCCAGAGCCTGTTATCCAGCTGATGGTTGAGCCTAAGTCTAAGGCTGACCAAGACAAGATGGGTATTGCTCTGCAAAAACTGGCTGAAGAAGATCCAACTTTCCGTGTTGAAACAAACGTTGAAACTGGTGAAACAGTTATCTCTGGTATGGGTGAGCTTCACTTGGATGTCCTTGTTGACCGCATGCGTCGTGAGTTCAAGGTTGAAGCTAACGTAGGTGCTCCTCAAGTATCTTACCGTGAAACTTTCCGTGCTTCTACTCAAGCTCGTGGATTCTTCAAACGCCAATCTGGTGGTAAAGGTCAATTCGGTGACGTATGGATTGAGTTCACACCAAACGAAGAAGGAAAAGGCTTCGAGTTTGAAAATGCTATCGTCGGTGGTGTGGTTCCACGTGAATTCATTCCAGCGGTAGAAAAAGGTTTGGTTGAGTCAATGGCTAATGGTGTCCTTGCTGGTTACCCAATCGTTGACGTGAAAGCTAAACTTTACGATGGTTCATACCACGATGTCGATTCATCTGAAACAGCCTTCAAGGTTGCGGCTTCACTTGCATTGAAAGAAGCTGCTAAGACTGCTCAGCCTGCTATCCTTGAGCCAATGATGTTGGTAACAATTACTGTTCCTGAAGAAAACCTTGGTGATGTTATGGGTCACGTAACAGCTCGTCGTGGACGTGTTGATGGTATGGAAGCTCATGGTAACAGCCAAATCGTTCGTGCCTATGTTCCACTTGCTGAAATGTTCGGTTATGCTACAGTTCTTCGTTCAGCATCACAAGGACGCGGTACCTTCATGATGGTATTTGACCACTATGAAGATGTACCTAAGTCAGTACAAGAAGAAATCATTAAGAAAAACAAGGGTGAAGCTTAAGCTTTGAGTTGAACCTTGGCACTCGCGTTTGCGGGTGCTTTTTCTATTTTTGGAGAACTGTCCCCTCAATAAAAAGGGGAAATGATTGATTTTGTAAGTTGTATTTCTACATTTTCAAAAGATACTGCTTTGCTTTTTCAAATCAATGAAAGTCGAAATGAAAGTTAGTGAAAGAATTCATAATACTTGTTAATAACAATGAAATCAGTTGCATTTTACCTCAATTAAGTATATAATAGAAATGTTGAAAGGTGATTTGTAGCAACTCAAGTTACTCTTTTCACATAAAAATTTTTTGATTTTCATAAGGAGGAAATCACGAATGGTAGTTAAAGTTGGTATTAACGGTTTCGGTCGTATCGGTCGTCTTGCTTTCCGTCGTATCCAAAACGTAGAAGGTGTTGAAGTTACTCGCATCAACGACCTTACAGATCCAGTAATGCTTGCACATCTGTTGAAATATGACACAACTCAAGGTCGTTTCGATGGTACTGTTGAAGTTAAAGAAGGTGGATTCGAAGTTAACGGTAAATTCGTTAAAGTTTCTGCTGAACGTGACCCAGAACAAATTGACTGGGCTACTGACGGTGTAGAAATCGTTCTTGAAGCAACTGGTTTCTTTGCTAAGAAAGATGCTGCTGAAAAACACCTTAAAGGTGGTGCTAAGAAAGTTGTTATCACTGCTCCTGGTGGAAATGACGTTAAGACAGTTGTATTTAACACTAACCATGACGTTCTTGACGGTACTGAAACAGTTATCTCAGGTGCTTCATGTACTACAAACTGCTTGGCTCCAATGGCTAAAGCACTTCAAGACAACTTCGGTGTTGTTGAAGGATTGATGACTACTATCCATGCTTACACTGGTGACCAAATGATCCTTGACGGACCACACCGTGGTGGTGACCTTCGTCGTGCTCGTGCTGGTGCTGCAAACATCGTTCCTAACTCAACTGGTGCTGCTAAAGCTATCGGTTTGGTTATCCCAGAATTGAACGGTAAATTGGACGGATCTGCACAACGCGTTCCAACTCCAACTGGATCAGTTACTGAATTGGTTGCTGTTCTTGAAAAGAACGTAACAGTTGATGAAGTAAACGCAGCTATGAAAGCAGCAGCTAACGAATCATACGGTTACACAGAAGATCCAATCGTATCTTCAGATATCGTAGGTATGTCTTACGGTTCATTGTTTGACGCAACTCAAACTAAAGTTCTTGATGTTGACGGCAAACAATTGGTTAAAGTTGTATCATGGTATGACAACGAAATGTCATACACTGCACAACTTGTACGTACTCTTGAATACTTCGCGAAAATCGCTAAATAATTCAATGGTAAAAGAAAGAGGCTCATTTGAGTCTCTTTTTCTGTACCTTGCTTTGTGAGAATCATCAAAGACAGAGCTGTGGTATGTTGTTCTTCTATTTTCCAAATTTTTAGTCATATAGAAAGTCATTTTTACTACATCTGTCCATTTTTCTAAATGCTTCAAGGGAGCTGTTTAGTGAAGAGAGAATCCAAGCATACTTTCCTTAAAGAAAACTATACCAATTTCATGCTTGACAAAGTGAAAAACTGTGTGTATACTAGCTTTGTTGGAGTTTTTGGACTCCAAGAAGACTATACCAATTTTTAATAAGAAGGGCTGGTTTCTAAGACTAGAAATCAGAAGTAACGTTATGTGTGGAATTGTCGGAGTTGTCGGAAATCGCAACGCAACAGATATTTTGATGCAAGGCTTGGAAAAGCTGGAATACCGAGGTTATGACTCGGCTGGAATTTTTGTAACAACAGGGAAAACTTCTAGTCTGGTCAAGTCGGTCGGTCGTATCGCTGACCTACATTCTAAAATTGGCATTGATGTTGCTGGGACTACTGGTATCGGACATACTCGTTGGGCTACTCATGGAAAACCAAGTGAAAACAATGCCCATCCTCATACTTCACAGACTGGCCGTTTTGTCTTGGTTCACAACGGTGTGATTGAGAACTATCTTGATATTAAGAATACTTATCTAGCTGGTCATGACTTCAATGGGCAGACAGATACAGAGATTGCTGTGCATCTGATTGGCAAATTTGCTGAAGAAGAAGGCTTGTCTGTTTTAGAAGCCTTTAAAAAAGCTCTTCACATTATCCGTGGTTCTTATGCCTTTGCTTTGGTGGATTCAGAAGATGCAGATGTTATCTATGTTGCTAAGAATAAATCTCCACTTTTAGTCGGACTGGGTGAGGGCTACAATATGGTCTGCTCAGATGCTATGGCCATGATTCGCGAGACAAGTCAGTTTATGGAAATTCATGACCAAGAGCTGGTTATTGTCCGTAAAGACAGTGTGGAAGTGCAGGATTATGACGGGCATACTCTGGAGCGTGAAAGCTATACAGCTGAGCTTGACTTGTCCGATATTGGTAAGGGAACTTATCCATACTATATGCTCAAGGAAATCGATGAGCAGCCAACTGTGATGCGTAAGCTAATCAGCGCTTATACAGATGATAAGGGGCAAGTATCAGTAGATGCAGATATTGTCAAAGCTGTTCAGGAAGCTGACCGTCTCTATATCCTTGCAGCTGGAACTTCTTACCATGCTGGCTATGCTTCTAAGCGTATGCTGGAAGAGCTGACAGATACACCTGTTGAGCTGGGCATTGCTTCTGAGTGGGGCTATGCTATGCCGCTCCTTAGCAAGAAGCCTCTCTTCATCTTTATCAGCCAATCTGGTGAGACAGCTGACAGCCGTCAGGTCTTAGTCAAGGCGAATCAGATGGGTATTCCAAGTTTGACCGTGACCAATGTTCCAGGTTCTACGCTTTCTCGGGAAGCCAATCATACCATGCTGCTGCATGCAGGTCCGGAAATTGCGGTTGCTTCTACTAAGGCCTATACAGCTCAAATTGCAACCTTGGCTTTCTTGGCTAAAGCTGTTGGGGATGCCAATGCTTCTGAAAAAGCGGCAGTCTTTGACTTGGTTCACGAGCTGTCCTTAGTTGCGCAGTCTATTGAGTCCACTTTGTCAGAAAAAGAGTTGATTGACAATAAGGTCCGTGGCCTTCTAGAAACAACTCGCAATGCTTTCTATATCGGCCGTGGTCAAGACTACTATGTGGCGATGGAAGCTAGCTTAAAACTCAAAGAAATTTCTTATATCCAGTGTGAAGGCTTCGCGGCTGGTGAGCTCAAACACGGTACGATCTCTCTGATTGAAGATGGAACACCAGTTTTGGCCCTGCTTTCAGACGAAGTCTTGGCTAGCCATACTCGGGGCAATATTTCAGAAGTCGTAGCTCGGGGTGCCAAGGTGTTGACCATTGCTGAGGAGAATGTAGCCAAAGAAGGCGACGATATCGTGCTCAATCAGGTTCACCCATACCTGTCACCAATCTCTATGGTGGTACCGACACAGCTCATTGCTTACTTTGCAACCTTGCACCGTGGCCTGGATGTTGACAAACCGCGTAATCTGGCTAAGTCTGTCACTGTAGAATAAGTGCAGCAGGCTGTGCCTATAAAAATTATCTATCTCGTCTATAGAAAATATATATGGTACTTATCTAAAAAGGGTACAGAAAATAAGGTTATTCAGCAGAGTCTGAAAAGCCTTGAAAAAGCTAGCTTAGTCTAGCTTTTTTATTTTGCTTTGATAAATATTTTTAATCAGGCTGATAGGGAAAATATATTTCCCAGGAGAAAAAGAGGATGGTAAGATATATTACAAATTCAAAGAAGGAGGAAGTAATGGTCAGCAAGAAAGAATTAGTGCTGAGAGCTTTTCGGGGTGAAGAAGTTGACCGAGTACCAGTTGGTTTCTGGTTTCACTTTGTAAGCCAAGAGGAAAAGATGTTGGGCCTGGATAATCCAGTGATTTTCAATAAAAGTGTTGAGGGGCATGTTGCTTATGTTCGAGCTGCACGGCCAGACTTTGTCAAGATTATGAGCGATGGCTTCTTTAAGTATCCTAGCGCGCTTTATTCGGATCATATTGAGTCCATTCGGGACTTGGCTGCTATCCAGTCTATCGGAGAGCATCATCCTTGGATTGAGCAGCAGATTGAGATGGTTAAGGCTGTAAAAGCAAGCTATCCAGAGGACCTCGCTTCCTTCTACAATATCTTTGCGCCGGTCTCCTATCTCAAGCGCTGGTTCCGCAGGGAAGGGTCACGAGGAGATAGAGAAATTGCAGATTTTCTGGCAGAGGATTCCGAGCTGACAGGACATGTTTTAGATGTCATTGCCGGCGATATTGCTATTTTGACTAGACGTATCATTGAGGAAGCGGGCATTGAGGGGATTTATCTCAGTACCCAGCAAGTCCAAGACGGTCGGGTAGATGCGGCCAGTTATCGTCGTTATATTGAGCCTAGTACGGTCAAGGTTCTGGAAGCGGCCAATGCGGCTGGCGGTCAGAATATTCTCCACATTTGCGGCTTTGAAGGAGCCAGCAATGATTTGGAACTGTTCAAGGACTATCCGGCTCAAGTCTTTAACTGGGCAACCCATCATGAGGGTGTCAGCTTAGCGGAAGGGCGCAAGCTCTTTAGCGGTCAGACTGTCCTGGGCGGCTTTGAAAATGGCAGAGCAGCTCTTCTAAATACAGGCAGTCGTGCAGAGTTAGAGGATGAGACCAAGCGGCTGCTGGCTGCAGCTGGCAGACAGGGAGTGATTCTTGGGGCTGACTGCACAGTACCAGATGATTTCGAAGTAGAAAGACTGGACTGGATTCGTCAGGCGGCTAGTCAGTTCTGATAGATTTGCCAAAGCAATCAAAGAGTAATTTTCAACTCTTTCAAGGAGGAAGATAGATGAACTGGTATCAAAAAAGGCTTGCTGCTCTTGCTCTGATGTTCTTGATAATAGGCACCTTTCTGAGCATCAGTCAGATTTATGCTCACCAGTCTTCAGACAAAAAAGAAGATGATTTGCAGGTGCTCAAGAAACTGCCAGAGCAGTCAACTGGATTGATGCAGCCCGATGATATTGTGGCTCTGCTCTTGTCGGATTAGAATTTTACTTAAAAAGATGAATTAACCTAATTAAAAAGCTAAAAAACAACTCGTTGGCGAGATAGGAACAATAGAAAAAGGAGAGAAGATGACTTCAAAAAGAGAATTAGTACTGAAGGCTTTCAGAGGAGAGCCCGTCGACCGAGTGCCAGTTGGTTTCTGGCATCATTTTACCAGCGAGGAGGAGTGGCTGGCTGGTTTTGGAAATCAGGCCATTATTGATAAAAATCTGGCTGGTCATCAAGCTTTTCTGGCAGAAGTCGAGCCAGACTTTATCAAGCTGATGAGTGATGGTTATTTTGCCTATCCTAACGAGCGCTTGAAAAAAGTCCAATCTATCAAGGAGTTGGCAGATATTGAGCCGCTAGGTGCTGACCACCCTTGGATTAGTGAGCAGGTGGAGCTGGTTCAGAAGATTAAGGCTAGCTTTACAGAGGACTTGGTCGCTATTTACAATATTTTTGCGCCAGTGACCTATTTCAAATGGTTGGTCGGCAAGGTTGCCGGTGGAGATGACATCATTGCAGATTTCCTGGCAGAGGATGCGGTGCTCACGAAGCGGGTGCTGGATGTGATTGCTCAAGATATTGCGGCTCTGACGGAGCGGATTATCAAGGAAGCTGGTGCGGATGGAATCTACCTCAGCGTTCAGAGCATTCAGGATGCGCGGGTGTCAGCTGAAGACTATAAGACTTTTATTGCTCCTAGTGAATTGGCGGTGCTGGAAGCAGCCAACGCGGCTGGCGGAGTGAATATCCTGCACATTTGCGGTTACGAAGGCGCGCGAAACGATGTTCATCTTTTCACAGATTATCCAGCTCAAGTCATCAACTGGGCAGTGGGGCCAGAAGGCATCAGCCTAGCGGAGGGACGAAAATTATTTGGCGGCCGCACTGTCCTAGGTGGTTTTGAAAATGGCAAGGACGGCCTGCTCTACACGGGCAGTCAAGCGGCTATTAAAGACGAGACCAAGCGGCTGATAGCAGAGGCTGGCAAGGACGCTTTGATTATCGGGGCTGACTGTACTATTCCAAGCGATATTAAGACAGAGCGGATTCAGTGGGTTCGCCAAGCAGCAAACTTAGCATAAGAAGGAGACGAAAGAATGAGCAAGAAAAAATGGATTATTGGTGGAGCAGCAGTGATTGCTATTGTAGCAGCGACTTATTTGGGGCGGACCTTGACAGGTGCTTCATCTAGCAAGACGAGCAGCTCTGCATCTGGCAGTGGCAAGGTCACGACTTTAAAAGTGGCACATACACAGAACTATGTTCCTTATGACTTTGTGGATGAAAAGGGAGAATCAGATGGCTATGAGGTTGCTGTTCTCAAGGCTATTGATGAAAAGCTGCCAGACTATCAGTTTGAATATACTGGTACTAGTGACGAGGATCTTTTAGTCGGTCTGGAATCTGGGAAATATGATATTGGAACCAAGGGAGCATGGTACACCGAAGAGCGGGCGAAGAAGTTCATCATTCCAGAAAGCCCAATCGGTGCTAGCATTATCGGTTTCACTATCCGCAAGGAAGACGCTGCAAAATTTAAGACCATTGATGATTTTGCCAAGGAAAAGGGTAAGCTGGTACCTATCTCTCCGCAGAATGCTCAATGGGCCGTTATCGAAGAATATAACAAAAAGCATAGCGGTGCTCCCATTGATTTGACTGCAGCAGAGACCTTCAAGGTTGCTGATGCTTATGCTTGGGTTCTGGAAGGGCGCTACGATGCTTTTTTTGACATCAAGCTGTCGTTTGAAAAAGCTGTGACAGACAAGGAAGGTTCTTACCATCAGTATGCGGATCAACTAACTTGGTTCCCTTACAAGGGGATTCCGACCTATCCCCTGCTTCATAAAAACGAAAAAAATGAAAAATTTGCCAAGGCATACGAGAAGGCAATTAAGGAACTGGAAAAAGACGGAACCTTGGCTAAACTATCGGAGAAGTATTTCGGAGAAGATGTCTTCTCTTATGTGGACAAGGATTAGTGGCTGTTGTCTGCTGATCATGGAAAATCAAAGGCTGACTGAGAAACTAGCTAAATACAGAGCTGGTGGCTTCTAAGCTGACCTTGATGCTGTTTGAAGGAATTTTCAAAGAGAGAGCAAGGCTGCTCCAATCTGAAAGTGTCCGTCCAAGAGAAGCTTATTCTATCTAATCACTGTTGAAGGAGAAGAAAATTATGGTCTCGTATGACTTATCCCGTGTCTTTGGCCTGCTGCCTAGTCTGCTGCAGGCTCTGCCGACCACTTTATGGATTATGTTTGTGACAGCATTGATTGGCTCCTTGCTGGGTGGTCTGTTGGCTTGGGCTCAGATTGCTGAGGAGCAGTCTTTTGCTGGTCTGGCTAGAGGATATATATTTATTCTTAGATGTACACCGCCTATTGTCTTACTTTTCTTGGTTTTTTATGGTATTCCAGAGTTTTTAGAATGGTGGCTGGGGCTGGATATCAATAATTGGTCGCGGACTGTTTTTGTCATCATCACCATGATTTTGCTCTTTGCGGCCATGATTGCGGAAGTCTTCAAGGCAGCTTATCTTGCTGTTCCCAAGGGACAGACCGAGGCAGGTCTCAGTATTGGCTTGACACCGGTACAGACTTTTCTGCGCATCGTCCTGCCACAGGCTTTTCGCATCGCCCTGCCCAATCTCACGACTGCCCTTCTTAATCTCATGCGGGATGCTGCTCTGGCTTATACGATTGGGGCAGTTGATGTCATGGGAGCAGGACAAAATCTCATCAGCCGGAATCTGGGAAATTATTCCCTCGAAACCTATACAGCGGTGGCCTTGATTTACTGGGGGATTGCCCTAGTGGTTTCGCTGGCTTCCCAGCTTCTGGAAAAAAGTCTGACAGTCAAGGAGAGGTAAAGCATGGATTTGAATTATATTGTAAATACCTTTCTGGTAACGTTGAAAGGAATTCCAGTAACCCTGATCATTATGGTGGTGGCTATTCTGCTCAGCTTTATTCCGGCTCTTCTTCTAGCTCTGGGGCAGATTTATAAAGTTCGAGGTGTGCGGACCTTTTCGGTGGTTTATCTGGCCTTTATTCGGGCAACGCCGCCCATTTTGCTCATTCTCTTTTTCTACAGTCTTTTTCCTAGCTTACTGAATCAAATATTCAAAAGTCTGGGTAGTCAGGTAGACGTCTTTAAGTTCAATCCGCTTTACTATGCTTTCATCATCTATAGCCTAATGACGACAGGTAGTTTGTCGGAAATACTGCGCTCTGCCATTTTGACAGTGGATAAAGGGCAGTTGGAGGCGGCTCAAGCGATTGGTTTAACGAATTTTCAAGCTTATCGGAGGATTGTTTTTCCTCAGGCATTGCGCTCTGCCCTGCCCAATCTGGCCAATCTGGTTATCAATCTAGTCAAGGGAACCTCGCTGGTGTTTGTCATGACGGTCAAGGATATCACAGCCTTGGCTAAGATAGAGGCCTCCCATTCTTACCAGTATTCAGAGTCTTACCTGGTGATTTTTGTTATTTATCTCATTATTTGTGGCTTGATTCAGTGGATTTTTAGGGACTTGGAAAAGCGCTCCGCTCTTGCTTAGGAAGGAAAGATTATGTTAGAAGTAAAACATATCTCCAAACGATTTGGAGAGCACCAGGTGCTGGCAGATGTCAGTCTCAAGGTCAATCAAGGTGACGTTGTGGTTATTCTGGGACCCTCAGGCTCTGGGAAAACAACATTTCTGCGCTGTCTGAATCACTTAGAAAAAGCGGATGGCGGCCAGCTGACTTTGTCTGGTAAGGACTATGATTTGGCTAAACTTAGCAAAAAGGAGATTTTGGAAATTCGTAGAAAGACAGCCTTTGTCTTTCAGCATTATAATCTCTTTGCCAATAAAACAGCCCTTGAAAATATCTTAGAGGGCTTAGTGATCGCTCGTAAGATACCGAGAGAAGAAGCGCTTGAGATTGCAGAAGAGTCCTTGAAGCGCGTGGGCCTCTTGGCCTACAAGGACTATTATCCTTCTCAGCTATCAGGCGGCCAGCAGCAGCGGATTGGAATTGCCCGTGCCATTGCTGTCAAGCCAGATGTCATCCTGCTGGATGAGCCAACTTCGGCTCTAGATCCGGAACTGGTCGGGGAAGTTCTCAGTGTCATGAAACAGCTGGCTCAAGAGGGAGTGACCATGGTCGTTGTGACCCACGAGATGAGCTTTGCCCGAGATGTGGCCAACCATGTCATCTTTATGGACGGAGGTCATATCGTCGAAGAAAATCCTCCTCAGGAATTCTTCAGCAGTCCAAAGGAAGAGCGGACCAAACAGTTTCTGTCCCGCATTCTGTCGGATGCCAGTTATAGTGTAGAGTATATGATTTAAAATCTGGATTGTGTCCAGATTTTTATTTTTGATAGATAGCTGTTATTCTTTGACTTGATAATGGATGCATGAGTAGATAGTAAAAAACTAGACCGAGATACGCCTATTTCGGTCTAGTTTGTGTTTAAAGAAAGTTGCTTACCAGAGGATTTCGCATTGGCTGCCGACAGCATTTTGGAAGGATTCAACTGGTGGCTGGTCGGTGATAATGCAATCCAGACTAGAGTAGTTGGAAAGTTTGAAATAATGACTGGTGTTAAACTTAGAGTGGTCGGCCAATAGAATTGCCTTGTCACTATTAGCTATCATTTCCCGCTTGATGTGTGCCTGATTATGGTTGGCTTCGTAAGCAGCGTAGCGATCCAATCCGCGGCAGCTAAAGAAGAGTAAGTCTGCATGGAAATTGTTGATGAAGTTGGCAGCAAAATCGCCCAGCGCGGAATTGGTTCCGCAGCCAATGTGTCCGCCTGATAAGAAGAGGGTGACGTTTTCAAAGTTATTTAGCTGGCGGGCTGCTTCAATACCATTGGTTATGACACGTAGGTTCTGGAAAGGTGCCAAATGCGGAATGAGCATGGCTGCAGTCGTAGAGCTGTCAATGAAGATAGACTGGTTATGAGTGATAAAAGTTGAAGCAATTTCAGCAATTTGCTGCTTGCTTTTTTCTTCTTCACGGGCGCGAGCAGAATACACATATTCTACATTGTTGGTCGTAATCAGCATGACCTCACCATGAGAGCGGATGATTTTCCCCTCTTTTTCTAGCTCAATCAAGTCCCGTCGAAGTGTTGATGTAGAACAGTACAAAAGTTCTTCAAGTTGGGCGGTAGCAATAATCTTTCGCTTGCTGAGAATGTCTATAATTCGACTCATTCGTTCCAAAGAAACCATAGGGACCTCCACTGATGAACAAAGCTGAACATTTATGGTCACATTATAACACAATAAACGAAAAAAAATCAATATAGTAACCATTAAATTGAACGATTATGAACAGTTTTGGCTATATTGTTATATAAAAGTTGGCTATTTATCAATTAGAGGTATAGGTATTGAATGCGTTTACAAAAAAGATTATGATGAATCCAGAAAGGAGTGAGATTATGGATCATCAAGAAGAAATAATCCGCGAACAAATATGTGATGTATGCCACAAGATGTGGCAATTAGGCTGGGTAGCCGCTAATGACGGCAATGTCTCAGTCCGTCTAGACCAAGATACCATTATTGCAACGCCAACAGGTATCAGTAAGAGCTTTATCACGCCTGAAAAACTCGTCAAGCTCAATCTAAAAGGGGAGATTATTGAGGCTCAGGACGGCTATCGTCCATCCAGTGAAATCAAGATGCACATTCGCTGCTATGAAGAACGGGAGGATGTGAATGCTGTCGTCCACGCGCATCCGCCAATTGCGACTGGCTTTGCACTGGCTCACATTCCGCTTGATACCTATTCCTTGATTGAGAGTGCCATTGTAGTAGGAGCCATTCCAATCACTCCCTTTGGTGTGCCATCTACCATGGAAGTGCCAGATGCCATCACCCCATACTTGCCAGAACATGATGTCATGTTACTTGAAAATCATGGTGCCTTGACTGTAGGAAGCGATGTGATTACAGCTTACTATCGGATGGAAACCTTGGAGCTGGTTGCTAAGACCACCTTCCACGGACGCATGTTGCTTTCCACTAAGGGAGTTGAGGAGGAAGAGATTTCTCGTCCAACCTTGGAACGCTTGTTTGCAATGCGGGCCAATTACAAAGTCACAGGCCGTCACCCTGGTTATCGTAAATATAATGGTGACGGAAGCATCAAAGAATAAGAAACATCGGAGGAAATGATTATGACTCAACATCCACGTATTGGAATTCGTCCAACCATTGACGGACGTCGCCAAGGTGTTCGGGAATCACTAGAAGTACAAACCATGAATATGGCTAAAAGTGTGGCGGACTTGATTAGCTCAACCTTGAAATATCCTGACGGTCAGCCTGTTGAATGTGTTATTTCGCCATCTACCATCGGTCGTGTCCCTGAGGCAGCTGCATCGCATGAATTATTCAAAAAATCAAATGTCTGCGCGACTATCACAGTGACACCATGCTGGTGCTATGGCAGTGAAACCATGGATATGTCACCAGATATTCCGCATGCAATCTGGGGCTTCAATGGCACTGAACGGCCAGGAGCTGTTTATCTCGCTGCAGTACTGGCTTCACATGCTCAAAAAGGTATTCCAGCTTTTGGTATTTATGGCAGAGATGTCCAGGAAGCTAGCGACACTGAAATTCCAGAAGATGTAAAAGAAAAAATTCTCCGTTATAGTCGGGCTGCTTTGGCAACAGGACTGATGCGTGACACAGCTTACTTGTCTATGGGCAGCGTCTCCATGGGAATTGGTGGTTCCATTGTCAACCCAGACTTCTTCCAAGAATACCTGGGCATGCGCAATGAATCAGTTGATATGACGGAGTTTACTCGTCGGATTGACCGAGGCATTTATGACCACGAAGAATTTGAACGGGCCATGGTTTGGGTCAAAGAGCACATCAAAGAGGGTGTGGATCGCAACCGTGAAGACTTGGTTCTTTCTCCAGAAGAAAAAGCAAAACAATGGGAATTTGTAGTCAAGATGTTCATGATTGGCCGAGACCTCATGCAAGGCAATCCTCGCTTGGCTGAGCTTGGCTTTGAGGAAGAAGCTGTTGGGCATCATGCCTTGGTTGCTGGCTTCCAAGGTCAGCGTCAATGGACTGACCACTTCCCGAACGGGGACTTCATGGAAACCTTCCTCAATACTCAGTTTGATTGGAATGGTATCCGTAAACCTTATGTCTTTGCGACAGAAAATGACTCGCTCAACGGTGTGTCCATGCTCTTTAACTATCTCTTGACAAATACACCGCAAATCTTCGCAGATGTCCGGACTTATTGGAGTCCAGAAGCGGTAGAACGTGTAACAGGACACAAGTTAGAAGGCCAGGCAGCTAATGGCTTCCTGCACTTGATTAACTCTGGCTCTTGTACCCTGGATGGAACGGGGCAAGCCAGTCGAGACGGCAAACCAGTCATCAAGCCATTCTGGGAATTGGAACAAAGTGAAGTAGATGCGATGCTTGAAAATACAGACTTCCCACCAGCCAATCGCGAATACTTCCGTGGTGGTGGCTTCTCTACTCGCTTCTTGACCAAGGGTCATATGCCTGTAACTATGGTGCGCTTGAATATCCTGAAAGGCGTAGGTCCGGTCTTGCAAATCGCTGAAGGCTATACCTTGGAATTGCCAGAGGAAGTGCATCATACCTTGGATAATCGGACAGATCCAGGCTGGCCAACCACTTGGTTTGCACCGCGTTTGACAGGAAAAGGTGCCTTCAAGTCTGTCTATGATGTTATGAACAACTGGGGAGCCAACCACGGTGCTATCACCTATGGCCATATTGGAGCGGATTTGATTACGCTGGCTTCCATGCTGCGTATCCCAGTTAATATGCACAATGTGCCAGAGGAAGGCATCTTCCGTCCCAAGAACTGGTCACTGTTCGGTACAGAAGATTTGGAATCAGCCGACTACCGTGCTTGCCAATTATTAGGGCCAATTCATAAATAAAGATTTTGGGAGGGCGTGCCTCTTTCTAGGCACGCAGCCTGCCCGATAGAAAGAGAGTAGCTTAGATGACCAAGACAATTATTCTAGCCTGTGTGGGCGGCTTAACAACCAGTATGTTGGTAGAGCGAATCAATGAAGTTATTCATCGTGACCAATTGGATTATTCCTTTTATTCCATTGGGATTACGGGTATGAATAACTTGAAGAATATCGATGTCTTATTGCTCAGTCCGCAATTAGCCTATCTAGAAGAAAAGGCTAAAGCAAGTCTGCAGGTCCCAGTCGCAGTCATTAGTGATGAAGATTTCGAGTTGATGAGAGGCGAAGAAGTGCTTCGTCAGGCTGAAGTATTGATGGACTAGGCTTATGGTAGGACAAGACAAAGGCTCAAGCCAAGAACTGATGCGACTGATTATCAAGAGTAGTAAAGTGACTGCGCAAGTCATGCAGAGTTTGGAGTTGGCTCAGTCAGGTCAGAAGGAAGAAGCAAATGCTGAGTTGGAACAAGCGAGAAAACTCAGCGTGGAGGCTCACAACTTACAGACCAGCCTTATCCAGTCTGAACTGAGTGGTCAAGCCAATCCTCCAAGTCTGCTAGCGGTCCATGCTCAGGACCATTTTATGAATAGCCATTTATTACTCGAATTAGCCGCCGTATTTCTCAATCAAATAGAAGAAATCGAAGATTTAAAAGCAAGAATTGCAAAACTGGAACAGGTAGGTGAGTAGCATGGATCATCCTGTCATATTAGAAATGAAGGGCATTGTTAAAAGCTTCGGTCCAGTCCGAGCCTTAAAAGGGGTCAATTTTGACTTGCGGGCTGGTGAAGTGCATGCTCTAATGGGTGAAAATGGGGCTGGTAAATCCACTTTGATGAAGGTCTTGACTGGTATCTATGGAGCAAATGAGGGTACTATTCATTACAATCAAGAAGAAGTGGTCTATTCCAAGCCCAAGGAAGCAATGGATGCAGGGATCGTTATCGTTCACCAAGAATTGAATATGATGAACCATCTAACAGTGGCTCAAAATATCTTTATTGGACGGGAAGAAGTTCAAGGCAGCTTCTTTATTAACGATGCATCCAGTATTAAGAAAGCAAAAGAACTCTTTAGTCTCTTAAAACTAGACATTAACCCAACTGAAAAAGTAGGAAATCTGACGGTTGGGAAACAACAAATGGTCGAAATCGCAAAGGCCCTCTCAATGGATGCCAAAGTGATAGTCTTTGACGAACCGACAGCAGCTCTGACTGAATCGGAAATCAATGAGCTCTTTGTCATCATTGACGACCTGCGTGCAAAAGGTGTCGGTATTATCTACATTTCTCACCGGATGGATGAGATTGCCCGCATCACAGACCGCGTGACTGTTATGCGGGACGGCGAGTATGTAGGCACGGTCAATACCAAAGACACCACCAAGGATGAAATCATCTCGATGATGGTTGGACGGACGATTTATGAAGATCCCAAGGCTGCATCAACAGTAGCAGAAGATGCCCCTGTGGTGCTGGAGGTGAAAAACCTCTGTGCAGGAACGGCCGTTAAAGATGTGAGTTTCAAACTCCATAAGGGTGAAATTCTAGGCTTTTCAGGATTGATGGGAGCCGGTCGGACAGAAGTTGCCCGTTTGCTGTTTGGTGCAGACAAAAAAGAAAACGGTTCCATTATTATAAATGGGAAAGAAGTAAGCATCAATTCTCCCCAGGATGCCATTCGGGAAGGAATTGGTTACTTATCTGAAGACCGCAAGCGCTTTGGCTGTATCGTGGACATGACCATTGCCAACAATACGGTCATAACCAATCTTGATAAGTATATCAAGGCTGGATTGATTGATGATGGTGCTATTGTCAAGGCGAGTGATCAGTTTGTTCAATCTTTACATACCAAGACACCGTCATCCAAACAGCTGGTTCGCAATCTTTCGGGAGGCAACCAGCAGAAAGTGGTCATCGCCAAATGGCTGGAACAAAATAGTGATATTTTAATCTTTGATGAGCCGACACGAGGGATTGATGTCGGTGCCAAAAGTGAAATATACACACTGATGAATGATCTGGTTGCTCAAGGCAAATCCATTATTATGATTTCGTCAGAACTGACAGAAATCTTACGGATGAGCGATCGAATCGTAGTCATGTGTGAAGGTAGAAAAACGGGTGAGCTGGATATTAGCCAAGCAACACAAGAGAGAATCTTGGCGCTAGCGACTGACCGTTAAAAGTGAAAACAGAGGTGTTTACGTATGGAAGAGAAACAATCCTTATGGATGAAATTAGAAAAAACAGTTGGTTTACAAAAGCTGATTGCCTTGATTGCCTTGGTGGTAATCTTTGCCTTCTTTGCCATCTCCAGCGAATCATTTCGTTCGTTTGATACAGTAGTCAGTATCTTAGATGCGTCATATTATATTGGTTTCCTTGCCATTGGGGTCACATTTGTCATCATTACAGGTGGTATTGACCTCTCTATTGGTACGGTGATGATGTGCTCGGCTATTATCGGGGGCGTCCTTCATACCAAGATGGGCTGGCCGCTCTGGCTGTCTTTGCTGGCCATTCTAGTCATTGGAGGATTATTCGGTCTGCTCAATGGAATCATGGTCGCAAAATTCGGTTTGCCGCCTTTTATCGCGACGCTGGGTACGATGATGATTTCCCGAGGTCTGAGTTCCATTGTCTCAAATGTCCAAAGTGTAACCTTCCCTCTTCGTGGAACAGGTGAAGGTTGGTACAAAGATTTATTCCGAACCCAGGGTAATTTCCCGACAGGCTTAATCGTGCTGGTGCTTGTGGCTGTCCTTGCTGCGGTAGTATTGAACAAGACAAAAATTGGCCGCTATATCTTCGCTATTGGCTCCAATAAAGAAGCTACTCGTCTGTCTGGGGTCAATGTTGTCAAATGGGAAGGCATGGCCTATGTCATAGGCGGTCTGTCAGCAGGGCTTGCTGCCGTTGCTTATGCGGCCACCTACTCTACGATTCTGCCAGGTACTGGTAATGGTATGGAGCTGGATGCGATTGCCGGTGTCGTAGTAGGGGGAACTTCTCTAGCTGGCGGTGTCGGATCTGTTATTGGTACCATTATCGGGGTCTTCATCATGTCAGTCCTGAAAATTGGTTTGCCTTATATCGACCTACAGCCCCACTATCAACTCTTTATTACTGGTTTCGTTGTTATCGTCGCTGTTTATTTTGATATTTTCATTCGCAAGAATAAGAAGAAATAAGTACAGCCCTCGCTATCATATTCATGAATTTATAAGATATAATAGGAGTTTTTACCATGAGAAAATCATTTAAATTTGCTACTGCGGCACTTCTTGCTGCTGCTGCAATTGGACTAGTTGCTTGTTCTTCTAAGAAAGACAGTAATAAAGCTACAAACAGCAAGGGTGGGGACTATCGTGTAGAAGTAATTGCCAAAGGATTCCAACACGATTTCTGGAAAGCCGTAAATAAAGGTGCTGAACAAGCAGCAGATGAATTTGGAGCCAAGATTACTTTTGTCGGCCCTCAAAATGAAACCGCTATCGCAGAACAATTGGAACAGTTGAACAATGCCATTAACAAAAATCCAGATGCGATTGCCCTAGCAGCGCTTGATACCGAATCAGAGCTAGATGCCATCAAACAAGCCCAGGCCAAGAACATTCCTTTGATTGGTTTTGACTCAGGAGTTCCAGGTGCACCAGACGGAGCAATCAAAGCAACCGCCTCTACAGATAACCATGCTGCTGGTGCCAATGCAGCAGAACACTTGTTCCCATTGTTAGAAAAGAAATTGGGCGACAAACCGGTTCGTATCGGGGTGGTTTCCCAAGAAGCAAATTCACTTTCTATCACACAACGGACTTCCGGTTTCATTGATAAGATGGTTGAGTTGCTAGAAAAGAAAGGCATCAAAACGGCTGTTGTTGGTCACGATAAATTCAAAAACAATGTCTCTGAATCAGATGCCAAAGCTATCATTGAAGTTCGTGTACCAGCACAAGTAGACGATGCAGCTGGTAAGACAGAAGCATCCACTGTGCTCGAAAAATCAGATACAGTCGCTATTTACGGTTCAAATGAATTTGCAGCTAAAGCTATTATCAACGCAAATGGCAGTTTCAAGGAATCCAAGCTCGGTGCAGACAAGATTTTGGCTGTCGGTTTTGACTCAGGTGCCTTGCAGCAAGATGCCATTCGCAATGGTCTCTTTGTAGGCTCTGTTACGCAAGACCCAATTCAAATCGGCTATCAATCTGTAAAATTAGCTATTGAAGCGGCTCAAGGAAAAGAAGTCAAAGATGTAGACACTGGATCAAAATGGTATGATGCCAAGAACATCGACTCTGATGAAATCAAACCATTGCTTTACCAATAATCAAAATCGTTTGTAAAGATTGGTGTATTGGAGGAGATGAGAATGACATTGATGAAATTACTGGCCATTGACCTAGGTGCTAGTTCAGGTCGTGTCATGCAAGCAATTTACAATGGCCATAGTATCCAGCTATCAGAAGTTCATCGGTTCAAAAACGAGCCGATGAACGTGAATGACGGTCTTTATTGGAATATCCTGCATCTGTTTGGAGAAATCAAGATTGGGATCAAGAAAGCTTCAGCAGATGGGATTCCTATTCGATCCATATCCGTTGATACATGGGGTGTGGACTATGCCTACCTAGACCAAAACGGAGATCTGCTCTACCAGCCGCATTGTTATCGTGACAATCGTATGGGCCAATACGAAGAAACTTTTTATAAGAAAATCAGCAAAAAGGCGCTTTTTGAGGAGACAGGCGTACAGCCTGCCTGCATTAATACTGTTCTGCAACTATTCGCTGATTTGCAGGAAAAGCCCCATTTGGCAAGAGTTGCAGAGCGTGTGCTCTTTATGCCGGATTTGATTAACTATCTTTTGTCAGGTGTTTTATCCAGCGAGTATACCATTGCCAGTAGCAGCGGTTTGCTCAATATCAATTCTCAGACATGGTCTGACAGCGTTTTTGAGACGCTAGGGATTCCTAAAAAGTGGTTTGGTGAGGTGATACAGGGAGGAAAAGTCCTGAGAAGCCTGTCGCCACGGATCACACAAGAGCTGAAAATTGAGCCTTTTGATGTCATTGCTGGGGCTGGTCATGATACAGCGGCAGCTGTTCTGGCTATTCCTTATGCGAGTGAGCAGCCAACAGCCTTTATCTCTTGCGGTACTTGGTCTCTGGTCGGTCTAGAATCTCAGAACCCTGTGACCAGCCAGGAAGCTTTAGAGGCCAATCTGACCAATGAAGGCTGCTTTGACGGACGCTATCGGATTTTGAAGAATACGACAGGTCTCTGGATTATCCAAGAACTGCAGCGGGACTGGCGCTTGCAAGGAGAGGACATCAGCTTTGCTGAAATGGTGAAACTAGCAAGAGACGTCACGAATAATCGCTCTTGGATTAACCCCAATGATGCTATTTTTGCAGCTCCGGGAGACATGGAGGCTAAGGTCAAGGAGCGTTGCCATATGACCAACCAGCCTGTCCCGCAAAGCAAAGGAGAGGTTGTCCGAGTGGTCTTGGAAAGTCTCGCTTTTGCCTACCGTCAAACCGTGGAGCAAATTGAGAGCCTGACCGGTCAAAAAATCGAGCAGATTCACATGGTCGGCGGCGGTATCCAAAACGAACTACTCTGCCAGCTGACAGCTGATGTAAGCCAGAAGTCAGTCCTAACAGGGCCGATTGAAGCCAGCGCTTTGGGAAATATTTTGGCACAGCTTTTGACCTTGGGTGAGATTCAAGATCGGCAGACTGCCCAAAAGCTCATCAAGGATTCAGAAAAGACCAAGCAATACCAAGCTCAAGAAGGCTCAGATTTGGCTCAGTCCTATCAAGAATTTCAAGCAAGTATGAAAGTAGGAAGTTAGATGTTAAAGCATATTCCAACTATTTTAAGTCCAGAATTGGTCAAGTATCTGATGGAGATGGGGCACGGAGATGAAGTGGTCATTGCCGATGCAAACTTCCCTGCCCATAGGATTGGTCAGCGGGTTGTTCGCTGTGACGGTCACGGAGTTCCAGCGCTGCTAGATGCTATCTTGACTGTGCTGCCCTTGGATACCTATAGCGACTACCAAGCAGGTCTTATGCAGGTAGTGCCGGGAGATCCGACCGTACCAGTCATCTGGGATGACTACAAGGCTTTATTAGAAAAGAACTATCCAGGTACAGCCATTAAAGAATTTGAACGCTTTGCTTTCTATGAGCAGGCGGAAAAAGCTTATTTGGTCATCCAAACGGGCGAGGGAGCTCTGTACGGCAACATCATTTTGAAAAAAAGGTGTCATTGCCAGCTAATGAAAAAAACAGGTAAGAGGTGGACAAGGTTGCTTCTGGAAAGGAATGCCCTTGTTCCTCATCCTTATCTGGGAATTTCTTTGCTTTTTTTATCAATCGACTTGTTAAAAAAATCACAAAAATCTTGCAAAAAGCAAAATTTTGCAGTATTATTATATTAACAATATAATTCAAAAGGAGAAATTATATGTCTACATTTTACGTACCCGCTGTCAATCTTATTGGCAAAGGTGTTGTCAAGGAAGTTGGCCCTTATGTTAAGGAGCTGGGTTATAGCAAGGCCTTGCTAGTGACGGATAAGTTTATCGAAGGCAGTGATATCCTGCCGCAAATCCTAGCACCACTAGATGCGGAAGGCATCCAGTATGTGGTCTTCAGCGATGTTGAGCCAAACCCGACTTGTAAGAACGTCATGGATGGTGTAGCTGCTCTCAAGGAACACAACTGTGACTTCATCATCAGTGTCGGCGGAGGTTCACCTCAGGATGCGGCTAGCTGTATTTCAGTTATTGCGACAAATGGTGGTAAACCACAAGACTACGAAGGCTTGCACAAGTCTGCTAAGAAAGGTCTGCCGGTAGTGGCAATCAATACTACAGCAGGAACTTCAGCTGAAATTACCATTAACTATGTCATTACAGATGAGGAACGCAAGGTTAAGATGGTTATGGTGGACAAGAATAGCTTGGCCCTGATCTCAGTCAATGACCCTGAACTCATGGTATCTAAACCAGCTGCCCTCACAGCAGCCACAGGTATGGATGCTTTGACTCACGCAGTCGAAGCTCTCGTCACACCAGGAGCCTACGGTGTAACCAAGAAATTATCTATCGGAGCTATTGAACTTATCAAGGAATACCTTCCTCGTGCGGTTGCCAATGGCCATGATATTGAAGCGCGTGAAGGCATGGTGAATGCCATCTTCCTTGGTGGTATGTCCTTTAACAATGCTGGACTAGGTTATGTTCACTCTATGGCTCACCAGCTTGGGGCAGTTTACAATCTGCCGCACGGTGTCTGCTGTGCCATGCTCCTGCCAGTTGTAGAGCGTGAAAATGCTAAACGGGTACCAGAAGCTTTCCGCAATGTTGCCAAAGCTCTTGGTCTGCAAATCGAAGGCAAGACTGATGAAGAATGTGCAGCTTATGCTATTTCTGAAATCGAAAAATTGTCTGAAACGGTTGGCATTCCGAAGAAACTCACTGAACTTGGTATCGAAGAAAAAGACTTTGACTTTGACTACCTATCTAAAAACGCTTTGATTGATGCTTGTGCGCCAGGTAATCCCTTCATGCCGACTCTAGAAGAAACGATTGCTTTATATAGAGAACTCTTCTAAGAACGAAAAAATTCTGCTGAAACAAACAAGGCTCTGCATGACTCTAGCTTGCAGGGCTTTTTTATAGGAATGAAAAGGATCTAAACGAAAATTTTGATTACAACTGTAAATTTATTTTAAAAAATTATGTAAAATCTATTGACAAATAAATTCTATCATGATAAAATTACAACTGTAAACAAAAAAGTTTACGTAAATTTAATCAGAAGGTATGAATACAGCCGGAAGGC
Organism: Streptococcus sp. IsoGale022; assembly: GCF_031142805.1. Taxonomy (NCBI): domain Bacteria; kingdom Bacillati; phylum Bacillota; class Bacilli; order Lactobacillales; family Streptococcaceae; genus Streptococcus; species Streptococcus sp. IsoGale022. The sequence continues at coordinate 61,756 of NZ_JAKZJI010000015.1, forward strand.
AATTATTTTTGGGAGGATTGGAAATTATGTAAAATTATCTTCGTCTGAAAGAGATTTGATTCACTCATAAAAGTAGAGACTGACTCAGTCTTGATTTTTGGAAATCGAATAAGTTATGTAAAATAATAGATTGGAGAAGATCTCCCAAATGAATATTTATAGTAGATAAGGAAAAGATTTCTTATCTGAAATTTTGGCAAAAATAAAAATTATGTAAAGCGAAAAATGAAGAAAAGTGAGGCAATGCTATGAACAACAACTACAACAATTTTAACAATATGGACGACCTTTTCAACCAACTCATGGGACGCATGGGCGGCTACAACAGCGAACACCGGCGCTACTTGATTAATGGTAGAGAGGTCACACCGGAAGAGTTTGCTCAGTACCGGGCTACTGGCAAGCTCCCCGGTCAAGGAGCAGGGGAGCAGACTAGCCAGACTGCTGCTCAAGGACCTAAGCAGGATGGTATCCTGGCTAAGCTAGGTCGCAATCTGACTCAGGAAGCTCGTGATGGTAAGTTAGATCCAGTCATTGGGCGCAATAAGGAAATCCAAGAAACTGCTGAAATCCTTTCCCGCCGGACTAAGAATAATCCGGTTCTGGTCGGAGATGCTGGAGTTGGTAAGACAGCTGTCGTAGAAGGATTGGCACAGGCTATCGTCAACGGTGATGTGCCAGCGGCCATCAAGAACAAGGAAATTATCTCTGTTGATATTTCCGGTCTGGAAGCTGGTACTCAATATCGCGGTAGCTTTGAAGAAAATATCCAAAACTTAGTCAATGAAGTCAAGGAAGCCGGCAACATTATACTCTTCTTTGATGAAATCCATCAAATCCTAGGAGCAGGATCTATCGGTGGAGATAGTGGCTCTAAGGGCATGGCGGATATTCTCAAACCAGCGCTTTCACGTGGAGAGTTGACTGTTATCGGGGCTACTACTCAGGACGAGTACCGTAACACCATTCTCAAAAATGCAGCTCTGGCTCGTCGTTTCAATGAAGTCAAGGTCAATGCACCGTCTGCCGAAGATACCTATCAGATCCTTCGAGGTATTCGGGACCTGTACGAAAAGCACCATAATGTCATCCTGCCGGATGAAGTGCTGAAAGCGGCTGTGGACTACTCTGTTCAGTATATTCCACAGCGGAGCCTGCCAGACAAGGCGATTGACCTAGTCGACGTGACTGCTGCCCACCTGGCAGCCCAGCATCCAGTAACCGATGTTCATGCGGTTGAACATGAGATTGCTGAGCAAAAAGACAAGCAGGAAGCAGCTGTTGAAAAAGAAGATTATGAAGCAGCTCTGAATGCCAAGACCCGCATTGAAGAGCTGGAAAAGAAAATTCAAAACCACACCGAGGATATGAAGGTGACGGCGACAGTCAACGATGTAGCGGAGTCTGTTGAGCGGATGACGGGAGTGCCGGTATCTCAAATGGGTGCCAGCGACATTGAGCGCCTCAAGGGCATGAATGACCGTCTCAAAGCCAAGGTTATTGGTCAAGACAAGGCTGTAGAAGCTGTAGCTAGGGCTATCCGCCGAAACCGTGCAGGCTTTGATGAAGGCAACCGTCCAATCGGAAGCTTCCTCTTTGTTGGTCCGACAGGTGTCGGCAAGACTGAGCTAGCCAAGCAACTGGCTTTGGATATGTTCGGTACCAAGGAAGCGATTATCCGTCTGGATATGTCAGAATACTCCGACCGGACTGCTGTTTCCAAGCTGATTGGTACCACTGCAGGCTATGTCGGCTATGATGATAACAGTAATACCCTGACCGAGCGTGTGCGCCGCAATCCTTACTCTATCATTCTCTTGGATGAGATTGAAAAGGCGGATCCACAGGTGATTACCCTTCTCCTTCAAGTTCTGGATGATGGTCGCTTGACAGATGGTCAAGGGAATACCGTCAACTTCAAGAACACGGTCATCATTGCGACTTCCAATGCCGGATTTGGCTATGAAGCAGGCTTGGAAGAGGATGCTGAAAAGCCTGATCTGATGGATCGACTCAAAGCTTACTTCCGTCCAGAATTCCTCAATCGTTTCAACGCGGTTATTGAGTTCTCTCATCTCAAGAAAGAAGATTTGATGGAGATTGTGAATCTCATGCTGATCGAAGTAAATCAAACATTGAGCAAGAAAGAAATTGATCTGGCTGTATCTGATGCAGCTAAGGAATTCCTGCGCGACGCTGGTTATGACCAAGTCATGGGTGTTCGTCCACTCCGCCGTGTCATCGAGCAGCAAATCCGTGATAAGGTGACTGACTTCCACTTGGATAATCTAGATGCTAAGCATTTGACGGCTGATTTGGAAGATGGTGTCTTGGTTATCCGGGAAAAAGTCGCTGCCGCATCTGAAGAAGACAAGCAGGCAGAATAAATCTTACTAAGTTAATTAAGTTTTTAAAGACCTCCTTCTTAGAT
>NZ_JAKZJI010000016.1:0-63916 GCF_031142805.1 Streptococcus sp. IsoGale022
AATTGAATAGAAGAATTTTTAAAACAGTAAATCACAAAGGTTTACTGTTTTTTGCTCATTTTGAGAAGTCATAACCACCCGTGAAAACAAGTGACTTGTACACCGGCTATAAGCAATTTCCCTCCAGCGACATCTAAAGAAGTTCGCTGAACATTGTTCGGGGCAATGCTATGTTCGTTTGACTAATGCCCGTAAAAACAGGCTTTTATCTTATTCTAAAACTGCCATCTGAGAACGGTTTGACACTTAACTTATCAAAGACAAGGTCATTTTTTCCCAATCACGTATATTAGAAACTATCTTTTCATTTAGGCCAACGATATTCACATAGTCCCCTCTCCCCCAAAACTTTCGATTGTCATAATATAACCCCTCTTGTTTTTCAATCTGAACAGGAGGGGTTGTTTTGAATGGAAATGAATAAGACTTAGTTTCGTGTTATTAGCATTTTCATCACTTCATTTTAATCGTAATCAGCATACCTCCACCAAGCTATTGTTGTGATAAGACCTAGAATACTTACCCCAAATAAACTGACAATGCTCCCAAAATTCAATAATGCTTTTCCTGCAATACCACTTGCGAGTGCAGGAATCGCCCATGGAATATACTTCCCAAAGTTAAGAGCAGAACCAAGCTGAGAAAAAATAATAGTAAAAATGATAAATGCCAATGGAGACAAATAGCCCCGGCCTAAACAAGCAAAAAATGCTACTGGAGTAGAGAGTATGATCGTAAGAGTAGTACAAAAACCAAAAGTAAGTATACCTTTGAAAATCACCGTTAAGTTCCCACCATCAAGTCCAATCAGATTGCCAGCTAATAATCCCAATAAAAGTGCAAAAATTGATAGAATATAGCTCCATAGAGCGATAACGATAAATTTGGATAATACGATTGTATCTCTTTTTATCGGGAGTGCTAATAGGTCTATCATAGTTTTATCAGAATATTCTCTACCAAAAACCCAAGATGCTGTAAATCCAAAAATGAGCAATCCCCCAACAGAAATGACTTGTGATATGGTCATTAAGTATGACGACCAGTCTGTTATCCTCATCATTTCCATTTTTGCAGAAATCAAACCAAGATTTTTGAAATTCTCTGGATATTTCATCATAGTTGCAAACAACCCAACAATAAAAGGAACTAAACAGATAGAACAAGCAGTTACGATGGAAAGTTTTGATTTTATTAACTTTCTCCATTCAATTAAAATACAGGAACTAAGCTTTTTCATTCGAAACACCTCTATTATAGTCATTCAGTATTCTTAAGAAATAATGCTCTAAATCTTCTTTCTCAACAGCCAGCGATTTGGGCGGATAACCTGCATTAACTAGCAATGTAGCAATTTCTTCCGGATATTCCACAGATTTTGTATCAATTAGTTCTAAGAAATTGATATTATTTTCTGTGTCTGATTGGATGCTCACCTGATAGCCATGGTTAGATAATACTTCTTTCATGGCCTTATTATTAGAGCCACTTACTAGTAACTTCTTTTCTAAGTACTGTTCTAATTCATTACTTTCAACTTCTCTTATAAGTCTGCCCTCATGTATAATGACTATTCTAGTAGCAATTTTAGATATTTCTTCCAGATTATGACTTGAAATAAGAACAGTTGTACCTAGATTATTCGCCAATTCCTTTAATAGCTCTCTCACTTCAATAACTCCAAAAGGGTCTAATCCATTTGTTGGCTCATCAAGAATTAGGATTTTAGGTTTATGAATAATCGCTTTTGCAATTCCTAAACGCGCAACATTTCCTAAAGAAAGATGCTTCTCCTGTTTATGTTCATATTGCTTTAGTTTTAATTTTTCAATTACCCAGTCAATATTATCTTTATTAACCCCTCTTAATTTACTAACGATTTCTAAATTTTCTCTCACAGTTAAGTCTGGATAAGAATAAGGTGTCTCAATAATATAGCCTATTTCATTTCGAAGTTCTAAATTACTCAGGTCTAACTTTTTTCCTTGGATATAACATTCTCCTGATGTAGATTTTATCAATCCTAGCATCATTCTCATCGTCGTTGTTTTCCCTGCACCATTCAGTCCTAAAAAACCTACTATTTCACCACTTTTTATTGATATATTCAAGTTGTTGACAACATTTTTTGTTCCATATCTTTTAGAAAGGTTTGCGGTTCTAATTGCTTCTTTCACCATTACCTATCCTCCTTAGTAATTTGCACAACAATTCCTTGTATGACTAACTTCAATGTAGTATCAAATTGTTCTTCACCGATTTCCTCGATGTGTAATATAGTCATAGCAATCGTTCTAAATAAAGCAGAGACGATTTCTACCGATACATTTTCTCTAATGTTGATTCGGGATACAATTTTTTTAACCATCCTATCATCTATCAGATGATGATTTGTTATCGCCTCTTTTGGTAATTTTCTTACGAGTAATTCCATTTCATGATTTTTAAATATGGTATACATAAATGAATAGCGAAAATCTTGATAAAAATCATAAAGTAACTGTACCAGACGATTTGTATCTATCTTGACTTCCATACCTAATTGTTCAGTCAGGCGATTCATAACATCTATTTGATATTCTTCTAAGACCGTAAAAAATAACATTTCTTTTGAAGAATAAAAATTATAAAAAGAACCTTTGGAAATATCTACCATTGCTGCCATCTGGTCTACAGTGGTTTTCTTAACCCCATATCTTTGAAGGCATTCCTTTGCAACTGTATGTAATTTCTTTCTAATTACTTCTTTTTCTTCGCTAGTAAAAGCAGTAGCCATAACTTCCTCCTGAAAACGCTGTGACATTTTTTGATTTTACAGTCATAGATTATCATATAAACTGAAAAATGTCAAAGGTCTTATATCTTCTTTGTAAGAAAATATAAGACTTTAAATTTACACACATCATAATTCCCTTCTTTTAGACCTAATTATTTGATTTTCACGATTTAAAAAATAAGGATACAGTACTGAAAGCTTCTATTATCTGGCTTTTCTCTCTGTATCCTTATTGTATATCAAGTTTCTTCTCTCAACTTCTCAATCATGACCAAGAAAGGTGGATGGTTAATCTGATTGATGGTCTTGTAGAGGGCAACGGTGAAGTCCTGCTGGGGCAGCTGAGTGACAAAGTCAAGCACCGCATCTTTTTCAACTTCGCCACCTTCATGCCCGTAGTAAATCATGATAGCTGCGCGGCCTCCTTTTTCTAAGCCCCGGCAGACCTTTTCCAAAGCTTCCAGTGTCGTATCGGGTCGGGTAATGACAGACTTGTCCGCCGAGGGCAGGTAGCCAAGATTAAAAATAGCGGCCTTGAAATGGTCTGTGTATTGGTCTAGAGTCTCATGGCCAGCCAAGATTAGCTGGGCATTGTCCAAATCCGCTTCTGCCAAGCGCTGGCGGGTCTTTTCCACAGCCTGCTCCTGAATGTCAAAGGCATAGATTTGCCTGGCCAACTTAGCTAGAAAAAGGGTGTCATGCCCATTCCCCATAGTAGCATCCACCACGATATCTTCCTTGGTCACCACTTCTGCCAAAAAGGCATGGGCCATCTGCAATGGTCTTAACATACGAATCTCTGCTCCTTTGCTTTACAGCCTTGCTTGCTGCCACGACGACGCATTTCTGCCTCAATGGCATTGAGAACTTCCCATTTATTGAGGCTCCACATGGGGCCAATCAACATATCCCTTGGAGCATCGCCTGTGATACGGTGGATGACGATATGCTCGGGGATAATCTCCAGTTGGTCGCAGACGATGGAGACATATTCCTCTTGACTGAGCAGCTGCAGCCGCCCCTCATGATAATCCCTCTGCATACGGGTATTAGTCATCAAGTGAAGCAGGTGGAGCTTGATTCCCTGAATGTCATTATCCGTCACGCAACGGCGGACATTCTCCAGCATCATCTCATGGGTTTCGCCCGGCAGGCCATTGATCAAGTGAGAGACAATCTCCGCCTTGGGGGCTTGCTTACGAACTCGCTGGACCGTCTCCACATAGAGCTCATAAGAATGGGCACGATTGATGAGGTCCGAAGTCTCCTCATAGGTAGTCTGAAGCCCCAGTTCCACGGTCACATGCATACGCTCGGATAAGTCAGCCAAGTAGGCTATGGTCTCATCAGGCAAACAATCCGGCCTAGTTCCGATATTGAGTCCAACGACACCCGGCTCGTTAATGGCTTGCTCATAGCGCTCACGGATTACTTCAAGCTTCTCATGGGTATTGGTGAAGTTCTGGAAATAGACCAGATACTTGCGAACATCAGGCCACTTGCGGTGCATAAAGTCAATTTCCTTATAGAACTGCTCGCGAATGGGCGCATCCGGCGCCACAATAGCATCACCAGAGCCCGAAACGGTACAGAAAGTACAGCCTCCATGCGCTACCGTACCATCCCGATTGGGACAGTCAAAGCCCGCATCAATAGGCACCTTAAAAGTCTTTTCTCCAAAAAGTTTGCGATAATAATCATTCAAAGAATTGTAAGATTTCATACCTTTCATTCTACCACAAAAAGGGCTATAACAACAAAAATTCCCTCTTTCACAAGGAAAGAAGGAAATCATCGTTCCCACTGATAACGCTTGAGATCTACACAGCCATTGGCTTTCAAGTCCACTCCTTCCGCCCAGAGCAAGTGTCTCTGGTCTTCCCAGCCAGGTGCGAGGCGCCCTGCTGCATTGACTACCCGATGGCAAGGATGTTTGCCACCATAAAGTTCCGATTGACTGAGAATCTTTCCCACCAAGCGGGCATTTTTTGGCCGACCAATCAAACGAGCAATCTGACCATAGGTCGCCACGCGCCCAGAGGGAATGCTATCTACTAATGCTAAAACAGCATCTATGATTTCTTGATTCAAATTGGACATTCTGACCTCCTAATCTTGTTTGCCCCTATCTTAAAGAAAGGGATTTTCTTTGTCAGGACAAAAAGGCCAGCAAAGCCAACCTTTCTCATCTATATTTATTTCTGCTTTCCTTTGAAACGCCACTGAAAACGCAGCTTGTCATAAAAGGGAAATTCGATATTGAGGATGGCAAAGCCCATCAAGGCTCCTCCGATAACATCTGTCGGATAATGCACGCCCAGATAGACTCTGGATGCCATAACAGTGAAGATATAGACCAGGAGCAGGCCTTGTGCCAAGCGCTTGATTTTTTGGTTTTGAATCCGTTGCTGAGCGATAATAATCAAGGTTCCAAGAACAATGGCTGTCGCCATGGAATGTCCGCTCGGGAAAGAATAACCACCCTCTTCGACCAAATGCGAAATACTGGGCCGACTTCTGTGGTAAACGAGTTTAATCAGCTTAATCAAAATCCCATGTAAGACCAGATTTCCCGCTAGCAAGGCAGCCTCCAGCTTCCATTTTTTGTAAAGGAAAAAAAGGACAAGAGCTGAAACCCAGATGATAATCCCCATCGGATCAATCACACTGGTTACAAGTTTGAAAAAAGTCGTCAAAGCTGCAGGTAAGTCTCCCCGAAGCCAGGTCTGAATCGGGGTGTCAAAGCTGGCCAGCTGCTCAGGATAAAACTTGACCATGTAGCCTAGCATGACGAAAAGTAAAAGGGCAAAAGAGCCCTTTGTTAGATAAGATTGTTTATTTTTCATAGCGTTTTAGGACGGGCTGCAAGAGCGTGTAAATTAGCCAAAAGACAGCAGCCCAGATCACTCCTTCTAATAGGTTAAAAGGGACAATCATAGTCAGCAGATACTTGGAAAGACCAAATGCTTTATTAATATCAAAACCAGCAAACCTCGCATAGAGAGGAACTGCATAAATAACATTTAAAACGATCATAGTAATCGTTAGACCAAGTGTTGCTGCCAAAGAAGCCTTTACATAGTCAAACAAGCTCTTCCTTTTTTTCCATAAAAGTGAAAAAACAGAAACAAAGACAGCTACCGCTAGTATATTCATGGGTAGACCGATTAGAGTACCTATACCATGATTATTCAAAGCTAGCTTTAAGACAGAGCGAATCAAGAGCACTGCCAGAGAGCTTTTTAAATCCAAGACGACCAAAGCCAGTAAAATCGGAATAATTGAAAAATCCAACTTTAAAAACTCGGTTATCAAGGGAATCTCATAAAGCATGAGTAGAAATGATAGAGCAGATAAAACTGCTACAATCGCCAATTTACGAGTATTTGTCATCACAGGTTCCTCCAATTTATAAAAATTAGAGAAGCCGGAAAGGCCACTGAAAAAAGCTTGTCAGCTAATGATTATTTAGTATAAGGCTCAGCCCTTAAATAAAGATTAAACGGCAAGATTGCTTCACTGCCTCTCGTCTTCTCCCATCCAGACTATACTGTCGGTTGTGGAATCTCACCACATCAGCTTGCGCTCGCGGACTTGATTTGGCATTGAGAAAAAACATTTTCCAGCCAAAAGTTACCGCCGGTCGGGAATCTCACCCTGCCCTGAAGACATCATTATCATAACAAAAAAAGCCTGCCAGAGCAAGCATCTTGATTGATGTAATTAAAAGCGTTTCAACAGCAGTGTTCTATCAATCAGGAAAATTTACTGCTTAGATACACTCATTCCGCTACTTCAGCTTGTCCACTTCATACTCATGTACCAAATCTAAGCCAGCAAAATTCTGCTGACGCAGGGCTTCATAGGCAATCATGCAGACAGCATTCGATACATTAAGGCTGCGGACATGCTGGTCGTTCATAGGAATACGCAGAGCCTTTTTCTGGATGGCGACGCATAAATTCTTCTGGCAGCCCCTTGTCCTCACGACCAAACATAAAATAGTGCGAACCTTCTGCTGCAAAGTTTTCCTCAGAATAAACCTTCTCCGCAAACTTAGAAATTAGGTAAAGACGGCCGTCCATCTGCTCCATAAAATCGTCTAAACTCTCATAATAGGTGATATCCAGCTTATCCCAATAGTCCAGCCCCGCCCGCTTCATCTTGCGATCATCAATGGGAAAACCCATGGGCTTGATGATGTGAAGCGGTGAATTAGTCGCGGCGCAAGTACGGGCAATATTGCCGGTATTCTGCGGAATCTGAGGCTCAAAAAGAACGATATGATTTTTCATAATAAAAATATTTTTCCTAGTATTTTTCTTTAGATAAAAAAATAGCCACACTGCCCGGAGTCAAGCTCAGCAAACAGCGTGGTTAAGGCTTCATTAACTTACATCACAACAGGTTTGAGGTAAACCAATGAAGGTACTCATTTAGTATAACACTTTCAGCCTACAAGTCAATAAAAACGGCTCAAAAAATTCTAGTTTTTTTTAAATTTTCATAGGAAGATACCATTTTTGTAAAAAAATATTCGGAATTCTATAAATAACTAGACTATTCTGTATTATATAGATGAAATTTAAATGAAAAAAGAGTATGATAGATACATACTTTGGAGGAATCTAAACTTATGAAAATTATCGTTGTTGGCGGCGGGAAGGTCGGAACGGCCCTCTGTCGCTCCTTAGTGGCTGAAAAACATGATGTTATCCTGATTGAGCAGGATGAGGCTGTTCTCAACCAGATTACCAAACGCTATGATATTATCGGTATTGCTGGCAATGGTGCCAACTTTAAAATCCTAGAACAGGCAGATGTTGGGCACTGTGACATTTTCATCTCTATGACCGAGCATGATGAGGTCAACATGGTTTCAGCGGTTCTAGCCAAGCGGATGGGGGCTAAAGAAACTATCGTCCGAGTGCGCAATCCTGAGTATTCCAACCCTTACTTTAAAGAGAAGAACATTCTGGGCTTCTCGTTGGTGGTCAATCCTGAGCTCCTAACTGCTCGCTATATTGCTAATAACATTGACTTCCCTAATGCTCTGTCAGTAGAGCACTTTGCCAATGGGCGAGTAGCACTGATGGAGTTCAAACTCAAGGAAGACAGCAATCTCTGCCAGATGAATATTTCCCAGTTCCGTAAGAAATTTGGAAATATCATTGTCTGTGCTATTGAGAGAAAAGGGCACTTGGAAATTCCTGACGGTGACTTCACTTTGGAGGCCGGAGACAAGATCTATGTAACAGGTAACCGCCTAGACATTGTTCAATTCCACAATATGGTACGCCCTAGAGTGGTTAAGAGCCTGATGATTATCGGGGCAGGCAAGATCGCTTATTACCTGCTCAACATTCTCAAAAACAGTAAAATTGAGCTTAAAATCATTGAATCCAACCGTGAGCGGGCAAACTTTTTCAGTCAGGAATTTCCTGATCTCTATGTAGTCCATGGAGATGGTACTGCCAAGGACATCCTGCTGGAGGAACGCGCCAACAACTTTGATGCTATCGCTACCTTGACTGGTGTGGATGAAGAAAATATCATCACTTCCATGTTCCTTAATAATCTAGGTGTACAGAAAAACATCACCAAGATTAACCGGACTAGTTTGTTGGAAATCATTGATAACCAAGATTTTGCCAGCATCGTGACGCCTAAAGGTATCGCTGTTGATACCATTATGCACTTTATCCGCGGTCGCTACAATGCTCAATTCTCTAACCTAGAAGCTCTGCACCATGTAGCCAATGGCCAAATCGAAACCTTGCAGTTCCAAATCAAAGAAGAAAACAAGATGACTGGTATTCCTCTGTCTCAGCTTCATCTGAAGAAAGATGTCCTGATTGCGGCCATTATCCGTCAAGGCAAAGCCATCTTCCCTACCGGTGATGACAACCTGCAAGTCGGAGATAAGATTATCGTTACCACTCTGCTGCAAAATATCACGCAGATTTATGATCTGTTAGCGAGGTAGGCCCATGAATAGATCTATGATTCGCTACCTGCTGGCAAAATTACTACTGATTGAGGCGGCACTGCTGATTGTGCCCATTATCGTAGCTCTAATCTACGGTGAGCCCTTAAAAATCTTTCTCTCTATCGGGGCGACCATGGCCATCCTGCTAGTTTTAGGTGGCATAGGCTCTTATTTTAAGCCCAAGGACCTACATATCTACGCCAAGGAAGGTGTACTAATTGTAGCCCTTTGCTGGATTCTCTGGTCCTTCTTCGGAGCCCTGCCCTTTGTTTTTTCCGGGCAGATTCCAGACGTTATTGATGCTTTCTTTGAGATCAGCTCTGGCTTTACCACCACGGGAGCGACTATCCTTAACGATGTCGGCGTTCTCTCCCATTCGCTGCTCTTCTGGCGCAGTTTTACCCACTTAATCGGAGGAATGGGAGTGCTGGTCTTTGCCCTAGCTATTATGGACAATGCTAAAAATGGTCACTTGGAGGTCATGAAAGCAGAGGTACCTGGACCAGTCTTTGGCAAGGTTGTGTCCAAGCTCAAGAGTACGGCTCAGATTCTTTACATCATCTATCTAGCTCTCTTTGCTATTTTCGCCTTGCTCTACTTCCTAGCTGGCATGCCCCTCTTTGACAGTCTCGTCATTGCCATGGGAACTGCTGGCACAGGAGGATTCACCGTTTATAATGACGGTATCGCCCACTATAATAGCTCACTGATTACTTATCTGGTCAGCTTTGGAGTTTTAGCTTTCGGGGTCAACTTCAATCTCTACTATTACTTGCTGATTCGTAAGTTTAAAACTTGCTTTGAAGATGAGGAGCTCAAGGGCTATCTCTGGATTGTATTTCTTTCCACAGCCTTGATTGCCTTTAATGTCTTCCATCTCTATCAAGGCTTTGCCAAGAGCGTGGAGATTTCCTTCTTCCAGGTAGCCAATGTCATCACAACAACTGGATTTGGCTATGGCGATACAGTCAAATGGCCGCTCTTTTCTCAGGTTATCCTGCTCCTGCTCATGTGTATCGGGGGCTCAGCTGGATCAACTGCTGGGGGATTCAAGGTTATTCGGGGGATTATTATTTCCCGCATTGCTAAAAATCAGATTCTATCTACCTTATCACCTAATCGCGTCCTGACCTTGCATGTCAATGGTGCGGTCATTGACAAGGATACCCAGCATAAGGTACTGAAATACTTAGCTGTTTATATCTTGATTGTTCTAGCTCTCATTTTCATTGTCAGCTTGGATAATGATAATTTCATGACGGTTGTCAGCGGGGTTCTCTCTTGCTTCAACAATATTGGCCCCATGATTGGGACGACAGATAATTTTTCTATCTTTAGTCCTTTTTCTAAACTGCTGCTAGCCTTTGCTATGATTGGCGGTCGCTTGGAAATCTACCCGATTCTCCTGCTCTTCCTGCCTAAGACTTGGTCTAGAAGATAGGAAACATTCGGAAAATATAGATATATATAAAAGAGGCTGGGACAAAAGTCCTAGCCTCTCAATTGTCTTTGGATTGTCGAGCAAGACGCAGTGGTTGAGTGGGCTCTACTACGCTGATTTAATCAGCTTTTACAGCCCTACTCAACTGTGCGGAGGTGGGACGACGAAATCGAATTCTAACGAATTACCGATTTCTGTCCCACTCTCTTTTTCTTGAATTATTTCTTCTCAAACTGAAATGTTCTGGTACAGGGTCTTCGCCCGGCTGAGACCAAGGATGGCAACGGAGAATTCGAGCCAAACCCATCAAAACTCCCTTGGCTCCATGCTTCTGGATAGCTTCTATCATATAGTTAGAGCAGGTGGGCCGAAAGCGGCAAGATGGAGGGAAAGCAGGCGATATGAAGCGTTGATAAAAGCGGACAGGAGCAATAAGCAGTTTCTTTATCATTTCTTGGTCTTGGTTACAGCCAGTGTATGCAGCTGGCTGACTTCTTTTTTATTGAGCTTACGATACTCACCAGGCTTGAGGCCAGTTAAGTCCAAATGACCAAATCGAGTTCGTGAAAGCTTATCTACTTGCAATCCGACCGCCTGGAACATCTTCTTGACCTGATGGTTACGACCTTCGTGGATTGTCAGCTGAACGACCGAGCGATTTTTCGCCGGATCAACCTTGATAATCTCATAAACCGCTGGCTTGGTTTTGCGCCCCTCTATCTCAATACCGCGAGTCAGAGGACGAAGAACTTCTTTATTGGCCAATCCTTTGACACGGGCCACATAGACCTTGTCAATCTCATTGCGGGGATGAATCATCTCGTCGGTAAAATCTCCGTCATTGGTCAGAATGAGAATACCAGAAGTATCCCAGTCCAAACGACCGACCGGATAAATTCGCTCCTTGACCTGAGGCAAGAGCTCCACGACTGTCTTACGTCCCTTGTCATCACTGACAGAGGAAATGACCCCACGCGGCTTATTGAGGAGGTAATAAACCTTCTCTTCGTTGTAGATAGGTTGGCCTTCTACTTCCACGCGGTCGCCAGACTTGACGTTCGTCGCCAGCTCACGTACCACTTGGCCGTTTATACTGACCTTCCCCTGCCTGATTAGCTCTTCTGCCTTACGGCGGCTGGCTATCCCAGCATGAGCGATGTATTTATTGATTCTCATCGATATCTGTCCTTTCAATAAAGAGCTGGCTTTCTTCAGCAACTAGCTCTGTTTCTTCGACAATCGGTAGCTCATCTAGGTGATTGATCCCCATATAGTCTAAGAAATAATCCGTTGTCACATAGAGATTTGGCCGGCCAATGACCTCTTTTTTGCCATCCTCTCGAACCAATTCAAAAGCCAAGAGCTTGGCCAAAGCACCGCTGGAATTAACCCCGCGGATGTCATCTATTTCTACCCTTGTAATCGGCTGCTTATAGGCAATGATAGACAAGGTCTCAAGGGCCGCCCGCGACAGACTTTGATTGATCGGCGCCCGTGAATAGGCCCGCAGAATCTCAGCAAACTCTGGCTTAGTGACTAGTTTATAAGTCTTTGAGGTTTCCAGTAGGGTCAGGCTAGAGTCTGGATTGGCTTCATATTGCTCAGCCAACTTCTCCAAACTCTGAATAACCCCGGTCGGCGGCAAAGAAAGGATTTCTGCCAATTGATGAACCTTGAGTCCATCTTCTCCCGCCACAAAAAGCAGGGCTTCAATCTCTGCTAACTTACTCATTTCCTCTTCCTACTAAATAAATATTTCCAAAATTTTCTTCCTGAATGACTTGCACTTCCTGCACCTTGACCAATTCCAATGTCGCCAGAAAGAGAGTGATAATTTCATTCATATCCTTGGTCTCTGCAAAAATCTCCTGCAGAGCCAGACGGCTCTTACCAGCACAACGCTGACGCACCACTTCCATCATGTCCTCAATCTTGTACTCGTCTCGCACAATGGTTGTATGGCTCTTAGAAAACTCCTCTTGCTTCTTGGCTATAACCTTGGAAAAAGCCAAGAAAAGATCAATCGTTGACTTGTCATGCAGGAGCTCAGCATCCTCATAAACCAGCTCTAGCTTAGGCTTAGAATAATAAAGCGCTCGGTCATCATGCTGGAGCGACATTTTCTCACCTAAGAGCTTGAACCTGCGGTATTCCTCAATCTGGCTCAAGAGGTCTTGCTCCAAATCATCTTCCAGCTCAGCATTATCTGCTACCTTAGGCAAAAGCTTGCGGCTCTTAATCAGCATGAGCTGGCTTGCCATGACCATGTACTCGCCCGTCACTTCCAGCTTCATGGCCTGCAAGGTGGCCACATAAGCCAGATACTGCTCGATGACCTCCGTAATGGGCACATCATAAATATCCACCTGGTACTTAGATACGAGGTGGAGCAGCAGGTCCAACGGGCCTTCAAAATCTTTTAGTTTGATATCCATTTTATCTATATTTTTCTAGTGTAATCATGGTTTTCAAGCCCAAATCTTGGGCAATATCATAGAGACCAATCCCCTTCTCCCGCTGGCGTAAAATAAACTGCTCACGCAGGCTTTGGGCAGATAGACTGGCTTGTCCCTGCTCAATCAAGAAGGCCTCTAGCTGACGGAAACCCCATTGACGAGAATAGGATTTGCCGTTTTTCTCAAATAAATACGTCCCCGTCAGATAGTCTTCTAACTCACCCGTCAGGCTCTCAGGAATCTTGATAACCCGCTTCTGACCGGCCTTTTCAATCTTCAAAACCTGAAAGTCCAGATTAACATCTGCCACTCTGACCTGCAGAATCTCGCTGGGCAGCAAGCCCATTTCCAAAATAAGAAGAGCCATCAGACGCCCCCTGGGAACGCTTGATTCCTGCCAAAAAGCAGACAGGTCTAATAGTTCATTTTCCTGCTCCTTCGATATGGAGACCTTGGGCAGGACCAAGCGGTGAAACTCCTCAATAAGCTGCTGCTGATAAAGGAAGTAGAGAAATTGATTGACTGCTGAGAGCTTCCGCTTCTGAACAGCTGCCTTAAAATCCTTGATAGAGGCCTGATAAATCCGCAGATTGGTCTCGGTAATCCGGCCATGCACTTCCTCGATAAACTGCTCCAAATCATAAGAATAGGCAATTTTAGAATTTTCTGAGATGTTTTTTTGATTTAAAAACGGTCTAATGTATTCTTTCATTTTTTGCGAATTTCGTACTTCTTGCTAAAGCCGTGCAACAAAGAATTGACAGCTTTCAAAATGGACTTTCTAGTAATAATTCCGTAAAAATGCTGATCCTCGCCCACAACCGGCAGGAATGACTCGTCGACCAGCTTATGAAGCACATCTGATACAGTATAATCTGGCCCAACTGTCAAATCGTCCATTTTGGTCATGTGGACGATATCTGTCATCATGAATTCCTCTTCTGGCAAATCATGGCGCATGCGATAGGACATGATGTCGGTCAGGGAAATCGTACCAACAAACTTTTTATCTGCTGTCACGACTGGTACACGTGAGTATGTCATCTGGCTCAATAGTAGGATAGCATGATCCACATTGTGGGTGTCAATCATAACCGCCAAATTTTCCCCAGGCGTCAAAAAAGTTTCTTCATGTTGCAGCAGATAGTCTTCAAATTCCTTAGCAATCATCGGCTAAACTCCTTGGACAAGCTTGGATAAAGTTCATGATTTCGTGTATAGAAATCAACTTTAAAGCGGTCCTTATCAATCTCTACCTTAGCGTAGAGGCGTTCGTTGATCAGGCCGCGTGGCTGGCTGATGGAGCCCGGATTCAGAAAGAGCGTTTTGCCCTCCATTCGAGCATCTGGGATATGCAGGTGACCATAGAGACAGATGTCTGCATTAACCTCTTGCGCCCACAAATCCAGCTTTTGAAAAGAAAAGTTGATATGGAAGAGATGCCCGTGAGTCTGGGCAATAATGGTCCCTGCCAAATCCGTCACCAAGCGTTCTGGATAGCCGTCGTAAAAGTCCATATTCCCTGCAACAACCTGAATCCCTTGCCATACCTCATCATCAGAAGGAAGCTCAGAGTCTCCGTTATGGAAAATCGCATCTACCTTTCCAATATAATGATTCCTAATCTCTTCAACAATAGCACGGTCGCCATGAGAATCACTCATGACTATAATGGTTTGCTTTGCCATGCTGGAAATACCTCCACTAATTTCTTAACTGCCTGAGCCCGATGGGATTGCGCATTTTTTTCTTCCATCGTCAGTTCGGCAGACGTTTTTCCTGTTTCTCCCACTAAGAACAAGGGATCATAGCCAAAGCCATTTTCCCCTTTTGGCTCATGGGCAATGTAGCCCGGCCAATCCGCTTCAACTACCAGTGACTCCCTGTCAGGACTAGCCACCACTAGGGTTGTATGAAAATGGGCAGAGCGGTCCTTGACATCAAACACCATAGCTAACTCATGCAAGAGCTTGATGTTGTTTTCATCATCTGTCGCCCCTACTCCAGCGAAGCGAGCCGACCAGACGCCAGGCAAGCCGCCTAAAACATCGACCTGCAGACCCGAGTCGTCAGCTAGCACCATTTTACCGGTCAGCTTACTGATTGTCTCCGCCTTGAGCCGCGCATTTTCCTCAAAGGTAGTTCCTGTCTCTTGCACTTCTGGCAAGTCAGGATAATCATTGAGATTTTCAACCTTATAGCCCAGCTTTTCAAAGAGTTCGCGAAACTCTGCTGTCTTTCCTTCGTTGCGAGTCGCAATCAAGATGGTATCTCCGACAGTTATCTCGGACTCTTGCTCCTGACCAAAAAAGTCGGTCATCTTAACCCCATCCTTAGACAGGAAGAAGACCTTGCGCAGCAAGTCCTTTTCTGTAATCAGAATAGCTCCCTTATGACTGGTCGCCTTAAACTCTCGCTCCTGACGGTCGTTAATCATATTGAGGACAAACTGAATATAGGACATAGGCGAGCCGTATTTGACTACAACTGTGGTAAAAGCATTGTATTCTTCATCCAAATCCCGCTCAATCAGCTCACACAACTCTGCATCAATATGCTCCAAGAGCCTGTAAGGGATGTCGTTGAAATGATAGCCAGTCTTGCGAAAGCGGGTCCATTCTCCGATATACCAATTGTTCTCGTCAATGTATTCATAAATTTTATTTGTCATAAGCTTACATGCTCCACATTCACTTTCAGGCCCAGCCAGCTTTCTGCAATCTCCGAAAAGCTTTTGGCATTGGCAGTTGTGTAAAATTGGTGATTGAGCTCCTGTTTTTCCCGGCTGCGGTTGATTTCAAAGTAATTGAGCAGGACAGAAATATCCCGTACACACTCTGCACCGCTGTCAATCAGCTTCACATTTGGTCCCATCCTATTTTGAATAATAGGCCGGAGCAAGGGATAGTGGGTGCAGCCCAAGACCAGGGTATCTACCCGGCCAGCCAGAGGCTGCAGGGTTTCATAGACCACTTTTTTGGTAAGACTGGAATGAAGTTCATTGGACTCTACCAAAGGTACAAACTTAGGGCAGGCCAAACTTTCCACCTGCATCTCCGGCGAGAGCGCTTCAATCTTCTGACGATAAATATCAGAAGAAACAGTCATTGGCGTTCCAATAACACCGATGCGGCCACTGGCAGTTGACTTAATAGCTGCACTAGCCCCCGGCAGAATCACGCCCAGTACTGGAATATCCAGCTTTTCCTTCACTTCTTCCCAGACAACGGCAGTCGCAGTATTGCAGGCGATAACAATCATCTTAACATCCTTGGTCAGGAGGAAGTTGACCAACTGCCAGGTATAAGCGCGAATCTGCTCAGCAGGCCTAGGACCGTAAGGAGCCCGCGCTGAATCTCCGATATAAATGACCTCTTCGTGGGGGAGCTGCCGCATGAGCTCACGGACTACAGTCAAACCGCCCACTCCTGAGTCTAAAAAACCGATTGGTCGATTATCCATAAGGTCTTCTTTCTAAAACAAGGGACTGGAAGCAGATTCCAAATCCCCATTTTTTTATAGATTTTCTCTACTGGTATTAACAGCCAGCCACTAGAAAATTATTTTTTCTTTTTGCTCTTAGCAAGCGCAGCTTTCTGCTGGCTGATAATTTGACGATAGACTTGCTGCACTTTCGCTTCATTTGGCCGTTGGCCGCTAGCGCTCAGCAAGGTCCGAACTGCTTCTACATTCAGACGCGGATTTTCTGCAAATTCCTTCTCAACTTGCCGACGAAGCAAATACATACCCAAAATCACGCCTCCAGCAAATGCTGCCATAATCAAGAAAATTGCTAAAACTAAATTCATATCGAGAACTCCTCTATTTCCATTTTTACATTGCTCTTCATTATATCAAATTTTCTTTATTTTTCAAAATCAAAGCCATATAGTGTCGCAAAATAATCTTCTGGTTTTTCAGCCCGACGAATCATGCGAACATTGCCATCTTGTTCCAAGAGAATTTCGCTGGAGCGGAGCTTGGCATTGTACTGATAACCCATAGCAAAACCATGAGCACCCGTATCGTGAATCACCAAAGTATCACCGATTTGGCTGACAGGCAGCGGGCGATTAATGGCGAATTTATCATTATTCTCACAGAGACTGCCGACAACATCCACAACCTCTGTCTCACCCTCAGGTCGATCCATATTGGTAATATGGTGGTAAGAGCCATACATAGCAGGACGCAGCAGATTAACTGCAGAGGCATCCACCCCTAGATAGGTTCGGTAGGTCTGCTTCTTATGGGTAACCTTGGTGACCAGCAGGCCATAAGGCGCCAGCATAAAGCGACCCAGCTCCGTATAAATCTTGACCTGTCCTAGACCAGCAGGTGCCAGAATAGCTTCATGGGCCCGACGAACTCCTTGACCTATGACCGCAATGTCATTTTCCTCACCTTCAGGCTGATAATTAATACCGACACCGCCAGAGAGATTGATAAAGTCCAGTTCAACTCCTGTCTCAACCACTACTTCCACAGCCAGCTCAAAAAGCTGACGGGCCAGTTCGGGATAGTAGTCATTACTGACAGTATTAGAGGCCAAGAAGGCATGAATCCCAAACTTCTCAGCTCCCAAGTCCTTGAGCTCTTTGAAAGCTTGAATCAGCTGGTCCTTGGTCATACCAAACTTGGCTTCTTCTGGATTATCCATAATGCTAGTTCCCAGCTCAAAGACACCACCAGGGTTGTAACGGCAGGAAATGACCTTGGGAATACCAGCGGCTTCCTTTAGAAAAGCCACATCTTCATAGGCATCCAGATTGATAGTCGCTCCAAGGTCACGCGCAAACTGAAATTCCTCAGCTGGTGTGTTATTGGACGAAAACATGATATCCTGTCCAGCAAAGCCCAGCTTTTGGCTCATGAGCAGTTCGACATAACTGGCACAATCTACCCCACAGCCTTCTTCTTTGAGGATTTTTAAAATAGCAGGATTGGGAGTGGCCTTAACGGCAAAATACTCTTTAAAACCTGGATTCCAAGAAAAGGCCTTATGCAAGGCACGCGCTCTTTCCCGAATCCCCTTCTCATCATAAAGATGGAAAGGTGTTGGAAACTGCGCCGTAATCTCGGCTAACTTTTCACGACTAACAAAAGGAGTTTTCATACTATTCTCGCTTTCTATTTGCTGGATTTATTATACCATAAATCCATAGGAGAAACAAAAAGCACTGGAGCAAACGTCCAATGCTTGAGTCTTATTTAGCTGAGTTATTTGTTTCTTCCAAAAATACGCAGCAAGCTGAGGAAGAGATTAATGAAGTCCAGATATAGATGCAGAGCCAGAGAAATTGCCCAGCCATTCCCTGGATTGCCATTGGTCTGCTCATAGACATAGCGGATTTTCTGATTGTCCCAAGCGATAAGCCCTGAGAAAATAAGGACACCAACGATACTGATGATAAAGTCCAAGCCACTGCTTCTCAAGAAGATATTAAGGACGCTAGCAGCGATAATACCAATCAAACCGGCCATACAAGCTCTGCCCATTCCAGAAAGATCCTTCTTGGTCACCTTGCCGATGAAGCCCATAGCAAAGAACATAACGGTCGTTGTCAGAAAGGCTAAGAGAACAGTTGACTGAAGATACAGCGCCATGATAATACTTAAGGTAAAACCATTGATGGCTGAGTATCCTAAAAACATAGGCAACGCCGCCGGACTATTGCTCCGAGCAGTTCCAGATGCTACCAACACAAGGATAAACTCAACTGCAATAGCCGCATAGAAAATCCAGGTGGAGCCTGTCAGAACAGAGATAATAATGTCCTGAAAGAAGTTTAGCATCAAGAGAGACACGATTGCTGAGATTCCAATACCAACACCAACGATAGAATAAATCTTGGCATAGAAAGAATTAATATCTGATTGATCTTGAATAATAGAATGATTCATAGTTACTCCTTTTATAATAAAACATTTACGATTTCAGCATCTTTCGATGAAAGAGCTTGCGATTACCGCCCTTGCGTCTCCAAGGTGCCGTCGCTTCTTTGACGGCCCAATACTTGTCCACCATCGTCACAACGAATGATTCTTTGTAGCGAGGCGGTGCCAAAGTCAGGCCCCACATATGCTTGACGATAATGTCCTCTTCGACCTTATTGAGCTTGGTAATCTTGCGAGCATTGCGAACTGCCAGCCTGGGATGAACCCAAGCATGACTCTTCTTAAACTTGGTCACACGCCAGTCATAGTAGAATAAGTCATGAAGCAGGGCACCGCGTGCCGTACTGCGGGCATTCCAGCCAAATTTTTTGGCAATTCTGTAACTAGTATAACTTACATTGATGGAATGTTCAAGTCTATTGGAATGAATATGATGGGGAATTTCTTTCAGGCGCTGAACATTGGGCTTTTCAATCAAGTGCCCAACATAGGCCATAAATTCCTCGTCCTTTTTGTAAGGCATAGAATCACCTCCCTTGTCACTATTATATCTCTTTTTCTGATTTTTAGCTTAAATGAAAGATTAAAATACCAGCTGCGACGGCAACATTGAGACTTTCTGCCTGTCCCTTCATGGAAATATGGACCAGAACATCAGCTGCTTCTGTCATTTCTGGACTAATTCCCTGTCCTTCATTGCCCATGACTAGAGCAAAGCTCTCTTTACTATCCACCTCTCTGTAATCGATAGATGTTGACGACAAGGTTGACGCCAGAATTGGCAGACTGGAAGAACGAGCCAGCCTAATAAAATCAGCTGTATCTATCCGATAAACTGGTAGGTGAAAATGGCTCCCCTGCATAGAGCGCAGCGTTTTTAGGTTATAGATGTCCGCTGACGAGCTAGAGATGAAGACTCCATCAAAGCCAGCTGCATCAGCTGTCCGAATGATGGTACCGACATTACCCGGATCCTGAACGTCCTCCAAGAAAAGATAGCGTCCACTTAACTCCGCCGGTATCTCTTCCCTTTCAAAAGCCACTTCTGCGACAATCCCCTGTGGCGTCTTACTATCAGCCAAATCTGATAAAATCTCTGGACTAACAAAAATCACCTGAGAAAAATCAGCTAATCGCTCTGCGTATTCCGCTAAAGCAAAAATCCGAATCAGCTCTGCCCCACTGCTGACAGCTTCCTCAAATAAATGCCAGCCCTCGATCAAATAAGAATCCTTGCGGTATTTTTTGTGATGAAGTTTCTTAGCTTTTTTTACCACATTATTGGCTTTTGAGGTTATAATATTCATAAGAACATTATACCACAATTTAGCAGACTTGCACTCATACTGAGGGCTTAAATCCCCTCGGTCCGCTCACTAAAGGAGGATGCCATGCAAAAAGTGAAAATGACAGCCCAAGGACGGGTACAAGGGGTTGGATTCCGCTGGGGAGTCTATTCTCTAGCGCTGGAAATCGGAGGTATTACCGGCCGTGTCTGGAACAACGACGACGGCACTGTTGGCATTCTGGCTCAGGCTGATGACCCAGCTTTGATGGCCAAATTTATCCAGGAAATCCGAAAGGGACCGACACCTTTTTCTAAGGTCAGTTATTTGGACGTAACCATGGCTAATTTCGACTCCTATCCTGACTTTAAAATTTCAAATTAGGTCTGCAGAACTATTGTATATTTTGCAAAAAAACAGTAGAATAGATAGGTATTATTTTTTAGAAACAAAGGATATGAACTCGTGAAACATTTCAAACGCTTTTTATTCTCCGGTATGGGACTGGCTGCCCTTCTTTTCCTGTCCGGCTGTGTAGGCCGTGACAAGGCTGGTAATCCTTCTGGTCTAATCTGGGACGTGATTGGTCAGCCTATGGCGGATGGTATCCAATTTTTCGCCAAGAATTCAGGCCTAGGCTATGGTCTGGCGATTATCATCGTTACGCTTATCGTGCGAATTATCATTCTTCCGCTGGGAATCTATCAGTCTTGGAAGGCAACGCTTCAGTCTGAAAAGATGAACTACTTTAAGCCGATTTTTGCCCCAATCCAAGAGCGAATCAAAAATGCTGAGACTCAGGAAGAGAAAATGCAGGCTCAGCAAGAACTGATGGCTGCTCAAAAAGAAAATGGACTCAGCATGTTTGGCGGTATAGGCTGTCTGCCTCTGCTCATCCAAATGCCTTTCTTCTCAGCCCTCTTCTTTGCAGCCCAGTATACTCAAGGAGTTGCAGGCAGTTCCTTCCTCTGGATTAAAGACCTAGCCAAAAGCGACTTGGCTTTGA
Source organism: Streptococcus sp. IsoGale022 (assembly GCF_031142805.1). Lineage (NCBI taxonomy): Bacteria > Bacillati > Bacillota > Bacilli > Lactobacillales > Streptococcaceae > Streptococcus > Streptococcus sp. IsoGale022. Next base: position 20,853 of record NZ_JAKZJI010000016.1, read on the forward strand.
CTGCCATTGTCGGTATCCTCTACTATATCCAGTCGGTGCTCTCTCTGCATGGTATTGAAGATGAAACTCAAAGAAACAGCATGAAACAGGCTTCTTATATGAGTCCTATCATGATTGTCGGTTTCTCTTTCTTCTCACCTGCCGCAGTCACTCTCTACTGGGTAGTCGGTGGATTTATCCAAATCATCCAGCAATTTATCATCAACTATATCATTCGACCTCGCCTGAGAAAACAGGTAGCAGAGGAATTTGAAAAAAATCCTCCTAAAGGTTTGAAAAAAGCTAGCCGGGCTAAAGATGTTACTCCAAAAGCTCAGCCGGCTATTGAGCAAAAGAACAAAAAGAAAAAGAACCGCAATGCTGGTAAGCAACGGTCAAGATAAAGAAAAATTCTTCTAGCTAATACTAGAAGAATTTTTTTAATCTCGAGTAAGGATCAGCGTAATCGATACAAAAAACTCAGCAAACAAAGCAATAACTGATGAACGAGGTGACTCTATCACAGTAAAACGGTAAAGCCAATCAAGCCCTTCTTATATGAAACCCAAATCCTGCCCTTGAAAATCCGCACCAGACTTTCTGCCATGGATAGACCAATTCCGTAGCCAGGCTGCTTCTGATTGTGCGATTCATCCTCGCGATAAAAACGGTCAAAGAAACGACTGTAATCAACATTTTTGCCGTCCGCGTAACTATTAGCTACCGTCAAACGGGCTCGTTTCCCCCGCTTAGCCTTGGTCAGAGTGACAAAAATTTGCCCATCTTCGTCACAATACTTGCAGGCATTGTCAATCAGGATACTAACCAATTCATAAAGTTCATCTTCAGTTGCCTTGACATGGATATCTTCCTGCAGCTTGATCTCGTACTTCTTGCCTGCCTTATCGATGACAGACTTGAAGTTCCCAGCCACTTTTTTGACAACTTCTGAGAAATTCACATCTACCAAGGTAACATCTGGCTGCTCTTCCAGACGGGCCAGAACGACCATTTGATTGATTAGATTACTGAGACGCTTGACCTGGTCCTTGGTGCTTTCTGTCCATTCATTTTCGCCAGTCATCAGCTCTTGCAGCTCCGTATTGGCTGAGATGATTGCCAATGGCGTCTTCAGTTCATGTCCCGCATTAGTGATAAAACGTTTTTGGTTTTCATAGTTTTTGATATAGGGACGGATGGCAAAGTTGGAAAATCCAGACACGACTAAGACAAAGAAAATAAAGCTATAGAAACACAACTGGATAGACAGCCAGAAAAAGTCATTGCGGCTTTCGAGATAATTAGTCGAATCTAAGACCACCAGTAAATAGCGCTTGGTCTTGGAATCCTGCGTTATCTGGTAGGAATAAAACTGACTCCCTACTCTAAAAACGCCACTGCTGCGGCTGTCTTTGATCGCTTTATTTGCATAACTGAGCGCCTGTTCCTTCGATAGATTGGACAGATGGTCCAAGTTAGAGGAGTAAAGTGTTTTGTCCTCGTTATAGACCACGCTAAAATAGCGGTATTGGTAGATCGTGTCAATGGTTATACGGTCGTTTTGCAAGCTCTCTGCCGTTTCTTCTACGCTGGGAAAATCTCCATTATTGGCAGATAGAATATTGAGAACGGCTTGGATTTCTCCGTTGGTCTGCAGAAAGCGAACGGAGTTTAAGACAGCAATCATGGTCAGCAAAATACAGACAATAGCCGCCGAAGCCAGCAGAATGAACCGAATTTTAAGCTTCCGAAACATGGCTATCTCCTTCCAGCGGCACCAAAGTGAAACTGCCACCTTCCTCACCCAAGATAGCAAGATCAGCATGAATAGCCTTCAGCTTCTGACGCAAATAGGAAATATAAATCCAGACGAAGCCTTCGTCCAAATCCTCATCCTCGTCTTTGGACCAAACATGGCGGAAGATTTCCTGAGTAGAAAGACTCTTCTGGGCATTAAGCATGAGAAATTCCATCATTTTAGATTCCTTACCGGCTAGTCGAATAGAGTTGGAGCTAATGAGTTCATGTTCTCCGACATTGAGACTGGTTTGGCCAATCTGCAGCAAATTGGGGGTGAATGTCGCTACCCGTCTTGACATAGACCGCAGGCGAGCCAGAAGCTCTTTCAGAGAGAAGGGCTTGGTCAGATAATCATCTGCACCGGCATCCAGCCCTGTGACCTTGTCATCTACCTCAGACATAGCTGTCAGCATGATGACATGGGTCGTATTGCCGGTTTGGCGGATTTCTTTCAATGCTTCAATGCCTGTCTTGACCGGCATCATGATATCCAGAATCATCAAATCATAAGCATTTTCCTTGGCCAAGTCCACAGCTTCTTGCCCATCAAAGGCTATATCAACCTGATAGCCTTCATGGGTCATCGCTGTTTCCAAGACACGGGACAGCTGTTGCTCATCTTCAGCTAATAAAATCTTCATCATCTCACTCACTTTCTCGAATCAAATTGCGGATGGTCTGCATGGTCACATCACAGGACGCCAGCTCATCTGCACAGCGTTTCAGCTCGCGAACAATCCGCTTGCTGTCTTTAATCTCATGCTTGTACTTCATCTGATGCTCTAAGCTGGCCCAAGAATCCATAGCAATGGTCCGAAGCTGGATTTCTACAAAATAGCGGCCGGGATTTTGACCATGGCAGTCCTCGTAAGGAGTCTCCACCTCTAATATCAAGTGGTAGGAACGATACCCATTGGGCTTGGCAGCTCGGATATAGTCCTTTTCCAGAACAATCTCACAACCCTCCAGCTGACGAAGCACCTCAATAGTCTGATAGATGTCCTCAATAAAACCGCAAACAATCCGAATCCCAATCGCATCACGAATTTCTTTCAGAGCTGACTCTGGCGCCCTAGGCAAATTCTTGCGTTGACATTTCTCTTCCATACTGGCTGCCTGCTTAACTCGTGCATTAAAATGCTCAAAAAGCTTCTGCCCCGTTTCCTGCTTGACTCGATCATTAGCCTCTTGAATACGCTGACTAAGATCATCTAAAATCTTTGGCAGGTAGACGCCGTATTTCCCATAAATATCTTGCTCTTGCATACAGTTCTCCTACTTTTCTAGCTTATTCTCATTATAGCATAACCATCTGTCTTTTCTCTATTTTTCCCCTGCTCTTCTTATCTAGCCTACACTCTCTGTCTTAAAAGAAACGAAAAAAGAACTAGTCTTCTAGCCAGTTCCTTTTGGTATTTATTAAACGGTTTTTTCAACCTTGAGAATTTTAACATCGTAGCTGCCAACCGGTGTTTCGACTGTTGCAGTATCACCTGTTTTCTTGCCAATCAAAGCTTGACCAATCGGGCTTTCATTGGATACCTTGCCTGCGAAAGCATCTGCACCTGCAGAACCAACGATAATATAAACTTCCTCTTCGCTTTCGCCTACTTCTTGAATTGTAACTGTTTTTCCGATAGCTACTTCATCCTTGGCTACAGCGTCACTGTTTACAATCTCAGCGTAGCGAATCTTGGTTTCCAGACTAGAAATCTGACCTTCCACAAAAGCCTGCTCGTCCTTAGCAGCTTCGTATTCACTGTTTTCTGACAAATCGCCGTAGGAGCGAGCAATCTTAATACGCTCTACCACTTCTGGACGACGCACCAATTTCAATTCTTCTAATTCTTTTTCTAGTTTTTCCTTTTCCTCTAGGGTCATAGGATAAGTTTTTTCAGCCATTTTTTCTCTTTTCTTTTATTTTCTTTTATTTTAAAACTAAAACAAGAGGCTGAGACAAGTCTGTATCAGTCCCTTTTTTATATAGCAGGACTGAGAAAGCTAGAACAAAATGCGCTAGCTTTCTCTCGTCTGCAATGACAGCAGTCTAATTAGAACTGCTGCTGGATTGAGTGAGCTTACTATTGACATGCTCCTCAACATTTTTAGCGTGTTCCTCATAAGTATTGGCGAAGTAAACAGCGCCTGTTTCAACATTTGCCACAAAGTAGAGGTAGTCCGTCTTACTTGGATTAATGGTAGCCTCCAGAGCAGATAGGCTCGGACTATCAACTGGCCCAGGCATAAGCCCTTCTTTTTTATAGACATTGAAAGGCGAGTCGATATTAGTATCAATCTCAGCGTCCTCTTTCAGAGTCGTTTTCTTTCCTAGCTTGCCTTGAGCATAAAGGATAGCAATATTACTCTGAAGCGGCATCGCTTGATTGAGACGATTGTAAAAGACGCTGGCAATATCTTTGCGGTCCTGATCTGTCGAACCTTCTTTTTCTACCAGAGAAGCAAGTGTCAGAACTTCATTAACCGTCAAGTTCTTTGATTCAATAGTAGAGTAGTAAGAAGACAGATTGGTATTCATTGCGCCCAACATCTGGTCAATCAAGCTTTCCAAATCCGCATCCTCACCATAGTTATAAGTGGCAGGGAAGAGATAGCCTTCTAAGCGGTACTTGACTCCGCTGTCCTTGCTTGGCAATGTGCCCAGCAGCTGTGGATACTTAGCCGCCATCTTGGAAATGAAAGCTTCATCCTGTACTTTAGCTAGGAAATCGTCCTTACTAAAAGGTGTCTTGCTAGTCTTCTTAGAAGTTGCAGCTGCATTAACCGTCACAGCCTCTGCAATCTGCTCCAGTGTATAGCCTTCAGGAATAGTAACCTTGCCAACAACTGGTGGTTGCGGCGTATCTGTTCCGCCTTCCTGAAGCTGCCGAGCAATGGTATCAAGGTCCATACTCTTCTGGAGATTGTAATAGCCAGACTGGTAATTGTTAAAGCTTTTAATCTTAGAATAGAGACTAAAAACTTGGGCATTTTTAATCAGCCCCTTTTTCTCGAGGATTTCTCCAATCTGCTTAGAGCTTGAACCTTCTGGTACTTCAACCGTCACATACTCTGTTGCGTTTGCATCAACAGGTTTAAGAGCTGAAGATACATAAGTGTAGCCGACAACTCCTGTGACCACAAGTCCCAGCAGGACAATCAGCAGAACCGTTGTCATAATCCTGCGGGCTAATGTGTTTTGACGTTTTTTCTTGACCGTGTTGTTGGCCCGATTAGCCCGAGATAGAACCTCATTGGGCTTCTTATCTTCCTCATCCACTCGGCCATAGACCTGAGGGTGAGCCTTTTCATTCTCTGCAACCTTGTAGGAAACATCTACCGATGCCGGTCTAGCTTCAAAGTCAGCCGCAGCTGCTGTTTCTTTTGCAGAAGCAGAGTCCGCTTCTGATTGGCTAGTTGAAGAGGGAGTTTGTTCTTCCTTTTCTCCAGCTAAGTCTTTCAAAATCTGCTCTTTAAAGCTCAGATTCTTCTCTTTGTCTTGTGATTTTTCAGTCAAAAATTTGACCTCCTTCATCATAATCCCTAACATTATATCTTAAAAGTCAGATAAATGCAATAAGAGTAGGATTTTCTAGCTTATTATTGGTTTTTTTGCAGTTTGAGTCTAGGATTTTCCCAGACCATATCAAACCAAGTAGCGCCTGCATAAGTTGATTGTGACAAACCTTCATTTACAAAGGCATGCTTCTCGTAGTAAGCGGTGAGGTAGTCGTGGCAAGTCAGATTGATGCCGTGGCGTTCATCTGCTATAGCAATTTCTTTCATAGCTTCCAGTAGCTTGCGACCGACTCCCATCTCCTGAGCATCCTTCGAGATAGAAAGGCTGGTCAGAGAGATAAAGCCACCGTCCAGATGACCATAATCTTCAATCTCCTCTGTAAAGGAAATGTCCTTTAAATAACGTTCTGGACGGACAGGTCCCTCCAGATAGCCCAAAATCTTACCGTCCTTTTCTGCCACCAAAAAAGTTGAAGATAGGGTTTGGATATGTGCTGCTAGACTTTCACGGCTAACAGCCTCTTCTGGACTGAAATTTTCCAATTCGATAGCATAAATGGCATCTAAGTCAGCCATTTGAGCTTGACGGATAATCATCACTTCTCCTTAAAATTAGGATTTTCCCACACCATATCAGACCAGATAGCTCCACCATGAGTTGAGTCAGAAATCCTTTCGTGAACGAAACCATTCATCTCATAATAAGGTATCAACTCATCATGACAGGTTAGGCTAATGCCCTGTCGATTTTGCTGAACAGCTGTCTCCTTGAGAGCTGCAAGCAACAAGGTTCCGACCCCCTGCCTCTGAAAATCAGGATGGATGGACAGACTTTGGACAGCAATGAAGCCACCTTCTGGAGGATTAGCCCCCACCTTGCTAAAGAGATCATCTGTCAGATATCGCTCCAGAACAGCTGGTCCAACAATATAGCCTGCAAGCTGACCATGCAGCTCTGCTAGCAAAAAAGTAGCTGGAATCTGCTCAATCCAATCTTTGAGAACTTCTGAACTGGCTGCTTCTTCTGCTGGAAAATTCAGCTGCTCGATTGCAAGAATTTCTTCCCGGTCGCCCAAGTCAGCCTGTCTGATTCGAATCGGTGCTTCCATCAAGTCTCCTCCTACTGAACGTTGCTGGTAAGATTGGACAGGAGACGTTCAAAGGAATATTCATAGGTCTGGATATCTCCAGCTCCCATAAAGACGTAAACAGCATTATCGTGGTCAAGAAGCGGAGAAACATTATCCACGTCAATGACCTTGGCCCGCTTCACAATCTTTTCAGCCAAATCTTCAACCTTGACATCGCCATTGTCCACCTCACGCGCAGATCCGTAAATCTGAGCTAAATAAACTGAGTCAGCCTGATTGAGGGCTTCCGCAAATTCGTCCAAGAGAGCAATGGTCCGAGTGAAGGTATGTGGCTGGAAGATTGCCACGATTTCCTTGTTTGGATACTTCTGACGGGCTGCATCCAGGGTCGCAATAATTTCCGTCGGATGGTGAGCAAAGTCATCAATGATAACTGTTTCGTTAACAATCTTTTCAGTAAAGCGGCGCTTAACTCCGCCAAAAGTCTTGAGATGCTCCCGAACTAGATTCAAATCAAGACCTGCAGTATACAAGAGACCGATTACTGCTGTTGCATTCATGATGTTGTGGCGACCAAAGCTTGGAATCTGGAACTCACCCAGCTCTTGCCCTCGGAAAGAAACTTTAAAGCCTGAACCGCTGGTAGAACGCAAGAGGTCGTGAGCCACAAAGTCATTGCCCTCTTCCTTGAAGCCATAGTAGTAAATCGGGACATTGGACGTAATCCGGCGCAATTGCTCATCTTCTCCATAAATGAAGAGTCCTTTGGTAATCTGCTTGGCATAGTCATTGAAAGCGTTAAAGACATCTTCCAGGCTCGTGAAATAATCCGGATGGTCAAAGTCGATATTGGTAATGATCGAATATTCTGGATGATAAGGCATGAAATGACGCTCGTACTCGTCTGACTCAAAGACAAAGTACTTGGCATTGGCAGAACCGCGGCCAGTACCATCCCCAATCAGATAGCTAGTATCCGTGATATTGGAGAGAACGTGGGAAAGAATACCCGTTGTAGAAGTCTTCCCGTGGGCACCAGCCACTCCCAAGCTGACAAAGTCACGCATAAAGCCACCTAAAAATTCATGGTAGCGTTTATAGCCAATACCGTTTGCGTCTGCATAGGCAATTTCTACATTGTTATCTGGACGAAAGGCATTGCCGGCAATGATTTCATAGTCTGGCTGGATGTTCTTTTCATCAAAAGGCAGGATGGAAATGCCAGCTTGCTCCAGACCTCGCTGAGTGAAATAATATTTATCAACGTCACTGCCCTGAACCTTATGGCCCATCTGGTGCAGCATCAAAGCCAAAGCGCTCATACCAGAGCCCTTAATCCCGATAAAATGATAGGTTTTCGTCATGATTACTCCTTAAGATACAAGGCCATAAAAGCAAGTCCAAAGAGGAAAATCTCCGCAGACCCTAATTAGCCCGCAGGGATTTTCTTTCTTTACAAGCTTTTAGGCACCACCAAAACACCAAAGAAGCCGGACCAATCAGTAAGTCCCAGCTTCTAGCATCGATTTTCTTCAACCGATGATGGATGTTATATGCAGATAAATTTTACATTTACATAATCAACTAGCAATTTTCCTTATAAACATCAGAAAATTGCAGGCAGAAAAGACTTGAGCAAGCCAGCTTTAATCGCTGTCCAAGCCTGTCAAGTTCAGCTCTTGAGCCTTAGAATGCTTCAACTGCTCCTCCTTAGCTCTATCCTGATTATAGATCTGACTGGTTTTTAAAAAATCATAATTGTTCTTCTTAGGCTTTTCTTCCGGCTCCTGCGGCTGAGGGCTATACTCAGGCTGAATATCCGCCAAAATATAGTTATCCTGCTGAAGCCTATCGCCAAACTTCGTAAATTCCCCTGATGTATTCTTCTGAAAAGGAGCTGTTGGTTTCGGTCTTTCCGCATTAGAAGCTGTTGGAAGCTTTCTGCTGCGGACCTTAGTCGGAAGGTCGCTGGTCAGATAAGGAGCTGAACGCTTCTTTTTCAAATCTGCCCGAGCTTCCTCGCGTGCCTGCTCAGCATAACGAATGGCCGGATCTTTCTTATCAATCGGCTTTTTAAAATCCTTGAAAGCAGATTGCTTTTGCAGCGGTCTTCTGATAGCCTGACTGGCAGCGATAGGAGCATGCCTGCTGGAGTCCACAATCGGCATCCATTCCAAATAATTACGGTCTGTATAGTCTCCGGTAATGTTGCTAATGAGATCCAGTTCATCATAAAGATTCATATGCGGCATTTCCGTCAGCATGATTTCATCATCTGACACCAGAGGAAATTGTTTATCAGTCATATCTTTTTCCTTTCAACCCTTCATTATTATAAACTATTCAGGCTATTTTTCAAGCTATTCTGCCGAAATTCCCAGAATTTCTCGAATTTCCTCCACAGAGAGACTGGATTTGGCTTCTGCTCCATCAAGAATGGTCGAAACCAGATTGCGCTTGCTCTCCTGCAACTCCTGTATCTTTTCCTCAATCGTGCCCCGTGTAATCATCCGATAGACTTCGACATTGCGCTCCTGACCGATACGGTGGGCACGGCCGATGGCCTGAGCCTCAACTGCTGGATTCCACCAGAGGTCAACCAAGATGACTGTGTCAGCACCGGTCAGATTGAGACCAACACCACCAGCCTTAAGGGAGATCAGAAAGGCCGAACGCCGGCCCTCATTGAAGGCTGTTGTCATGTCCTGACGCTCCTTGGCTGGAGTAGAGCCAGTAATCTTAAAGGACTCCATGCCCATCTTGTCCAGCTCACTCTCAATAATATCCAGCATACCACGAAATTGTGAAAATATGAGGACACGGCGATTACCATCTTGTATCTGTTCAAGTAATTCCCGCAAACTTTCCAGCTTACCGCTCTCGCCCTCGTAATCTTCCATAAACAGCTTCGGAGTGTCACAGATCTGTCGGAGACGCATAAGACCTGACAGAATCTCTATCTTGCTGCGATTGATTTCATCTTCTGTCGCATGGATAATTCTGTCCTGCATCTGCTTGAGCAGAGCCAGATAAATAGTCTTCTGACTATCTGCCAACTCATTGCGATAGGCAACTTCAATCAAATCAGGCAATTCCTGCAGCACATCTTCTTTCTTGCGCCGCATAACAAATGGTTTGATATAGCGGGCGACTTTCTCAGCCGGCAGTTTTAAAAATTCCTTTTTGCTTGGCAAAAGTCCTGGCATGACAATCTGGAAAATAGACCAAAGTTCCCCCAGATTATTTTCAATCGGTGTTCCAGAAAGGGCATAGGTATGCTCCACTTCAAAATCCCGCAAATACTGGGCAATCTTGGTCTGGTCATTCTTCATTACCTGAGCCTCATCCAAAATCAGATACTGGAAGTGGTTGTCCCGGTATTCTTCCACATCCTGCCTGAAAGAAGCATAGCTGGTAATGGTAATCTGATGTTTCTCCGCAATCAGCTCATCACGAACATTTTTCAGACCATACACCACCGCCACATCCAAATGCGGAGCAAATTTAGCGAACTCATCGCTCCAGTTGTAAATCAGGCTGGATGGTGCCAAGATTAAAACTTTCTTAGAATCATCTATACGCGAACTCAGAAAAGAAATCGTCTGCAGGGTCTTCCCTAGTCCCATATCGTCAGCCAGAATTCCACCAAATCCATACTTATCCAGCATAGATAACCACTTGACACCCGTCTCTTGGTAATCCCGAAGGTCAGCCTTGACTTGCAGCTCAGGAAGAGGGAATTCCTCTGGGTGAGTCAGGTCAAAGGCCAGTTGCTGCACATCTTTTGAAAACTGTACCCTATCCTTGCCCTTGAAAAATTCAGCCAGCTGATAAGCCGCCAGACTGCTGGTCTGAATGAAGCCATTTTTAGTCCGCTTACTCCGCAGCTGCTGCAAAGTCCGACTCATCTCCTTGGTCTCTTCATCGAAAATCAAGACCTGGCCGGACTTGCTGATAAAGAAGTCCTGCTCCTTAAAGAGCGAATCAAGCACTGCGTCTATCTCTGACTGCTCAATGCCGGCAAAATCGAAACCAACATCTAAGAGGCCGCCCTTCATCTTGACAGAGATCCTTGGACTTTCTGTCTGTGCCAACGCCTCTAACTCTTCTGTCATGCTGACACGGCCCAAAGCCTCAAAGTTGGGAATGACTTCTGAGAAGAAATGATAAATTTCTTCCGGCTTCAGAGGCGGTCGCTGACTGTAAAAGTCTGCCACAAAACCTGCTTGCAGCATTTGCTTAAAGACTTGCTGCTCATGCTCAAAATTACCCGCAAAAGGCAGACGTTCCAGATCTTTGCGAGTCGTCACCTTCCTGTCTCCATAATCAAAGACAGTGTCCAAAATCAGACGCTTATCAGGACCGATGTCAAAGTCAAACTTGGCTGTAAAGTCATGAATCATCATACTTTCAGGTGCTTCTACCCGGCCAACTTTTTTAAACTCAGACAAACTGGAAGCCAGCTTCGTTCTCTCTGACAAGTCAAATTGCAGGCGCTTCAACCGATCATGCTCTATAGGCAGCTCCCGTAAAGACTTCATCAGTCTAATCTGCTGAGGATTAAGCTGGTAGAAAGTATCTCCATAAAAGATAAACTGGCCATCATAAAGCAGCTTATAATTCTTCTCAGCAATGACTAGCTCAAAATGCTCTTCATGCTCTTCTACTTGGAAAGTATAAACTTCTGCCTCTTCATGTAAATCTTGGAAAAAGACTTCACTGTAGTCGTAAAGGCTGTACTCTAAGCGGAAAGAAGACAGATTCATCAGGAAGATAACTCCCTCTTCAAAGATGCTGGCTGGGAAGAAAAGATTGCGCCCAGCATTTGGGAAAACCAAAGAAGAATCTTGCCCCTGATAGTCGGGCACTAGCCCCTGCAGGAAAACGAGCAAATCTTGACTGGCTTCATCAAAATCCTCCAAATGAATAGCCTCATAGTAACTCTTACCAATCTGATAATGCCCGCCCTTTTCCAAGGTCCGAAGGAAGGAAAGAACATCTCGGACAACATAAGAGCGCTCGTCCGGCAAGCGACTGATCCGAAGACTCCAGAGAAACTGTCCTGTATAAGAATCCTCTTGACCAGTAGCTGAAAGCTCATAACGAACCTGTTGATCGGATTTCTCCGGCAAGACCTTATCCAAGAACAAGCTTCCGAAAGAAACCAGCTCTTGGGTCTCCTGACTAGTCAACTCCTCTTCTTCCATACTCTTTAGCACATCTTTTCCCGATGGGGCATTTTTCAGATAATACTCTAAGGCTGCCAGATGGGCACAATATTTTTTCTTCTAAAAAAAGTCGCAATAACAAAAGATGACATCATCATCCAAGCTATAGCGCAGATTGCACTCATCCACACGAGCATATAAAAGTGAATCACTGACCTCAAGGATTACTACCTTATTGTTTTCAACCAGGGCAATTCCTTCTGTCCTAATCTTACCAGGAATTAATTTTGCCATAATTACCACCTTACATTTATCTCACCATTATACCATACTTTCGACATAAAAAAAGAAAAGCAAGCTCTTATGCTTACTTTCATTTTTACATATAAACGTATGTTTGTCAAATTGCTATTTTCCAACTCTATTTCCGCTTCCTTGCAATCAAGTGAATCGGGGTTCCTTCAAAGACAAAGGCCTTGCGGATTTGATTTTCCAAGAAACGCAGGTAAGAGAAGTGCATGAGTTCTTCTTCGTTGACAAAGATGACAAAGGTCGGAGGTTTAGTTGCTACCTGAGTCGCATAGAAAATCTTGAGACGTTTACCCTTATCGGTTGGTGTCGGATTAATCGCAATGGCATCCATGATGACATCATTGAGCACTGCTGATGGAATACGGGTATTCTGACTCTGACTGATTTGCTTAATCATGTCCGGCAGCTTATGGAGACGCTGCTTGGTCAGGGCAGAAACAAAGATAATCGGGACATAAGACAAGTACTGGAACTGGTCTCGGATATCCTCTTCCCAGTCTTTCATGGTATGATTGTCTTTTTCCAGTGTATCCCACTTATTGACAACGATAACAATACCTTTTCCTGCTTCATGGGCAAAGCCAGCGATTCGTTTGTCGTACTCACGAATTCCTTCTTCAGCATTCAGCACCATGAGAACGACATCTGAGCGATCGATCGCCCGCATAGCCCGCATGACAGAGTATTTTTCCGTATTTTCATAGACCTTGCCTGACTTGCGCATACCAGCCGTGTCGATCATGGTAAATTCCTGACCTTCACTGTCTGTAAAGACCGTATCAATAGCGTCACGCGTTGTACCAGCCACTGGACTAGCAATGACTCGGTCTTCCCCCAAGATAGCATTGATCAAGCTAGATTTTCCGACATTAGGACGGCCAATCAAGCTAAACTTAATCATATCAGGATTTTCAGCCACTTCTTCATTTGGCAGGTTTTCAACAATAGCGTCAAGAACATCCCCTGTACCAATCCCGTGGACTGAGGAAACCGGGAATGGATCACCCAAGCCCAGCGCATAGAAATCAAAAATCTCATTGCGCATTTCAGGATTGTCGACCTTATTGACCGCTAAAATAATCGGCTTATGAGTCTTATAGAGCATGCGAGCCACATACTCGTCCGCGTCCGTGATACCTTCCTTGCCAGACACGACAAAAACGATGACATCCGCTTCGTCCATGGCAATCTCAGCTTGGTGTTTGATTTGCTCCATAAAAGGTGCGTCAACATCATCAATTCCGCCCGTATCAATGATACTAAACTTACGGTTGAGCCAGTTTGCGGTTGCATAGATTCGGTCGCGGGTCACCCCTTCGACATCTTCCACAATAGAAATCCGCTCACCGGCAATCCGATTGAAGAGCGTTGACTTGCCGACATTGGGACGGCCGACAATGGCAATAGTTGGTAAGGCCATGTTTTTCCTCTTTCATTCTTTAGGACAGAACCAAACTCCGCCCTATTTTTCTAATTTCTTTTCTTTGAACAATTTGGCAATAGCCTGATTAGGCTCCTGACCAAATTGGGCAGCTAGGCGCTGACTCCAGGTTTCCTTAGCTCGCTCGCCTGCATATTCAGTCTGTACGCGGTCATAAGCTTGGATAGTTGAACGATCCTGTTCACGATATTCTTCCTCAAAGACTACTGCTTCATAAGGCAGGCGCGGTTTGACTGCATGGTTCTGATTAGGAGTTCCCAGAGCAATCCCAAAGACCGGATAGGTGTAGTCCGGCAGCTTGAAAAGCTCTGCTATTTGACTAGCAGCATAACGAACCAGTCCAATGATTACCCCTCCGTAGCCTAAACTTTCAGCCGCTAAGAGAGTATTTTGACCTGCTAAAGCAGCATCTACCGAGCTAATCAGGAGATTCTCCGGTCCCTCAGGATAAAAGTCTTCCGTATGCATGTGAACGCCCTTTTGAGCACGATTGAGGCCGCCAACAAAAAGCAGGAAAGCCGAAGACTGCCGAATGGCTTCTTGGGGGACCAAGTCAAAGAGGGCTTCTTTTTTCTCTTTGCTTCGCACCACAATGATCGAATAGGACTGGAAATTCTTCCAGCTGGACGCAGCCCGTCCGGCATCAATGATCGTCCGTAATTCCTTATCCGAAATCTGCTCCTCCGTAAAGCGGCGAACAGACGTATGAGATTTCATTAAGTTAATCGTTTCATTCATCGGCGGTTCTCTCCTTCTAGTCGCACCTCCTGAGCCAGAAACTTAATTCGCTCCATAACCCGCTTGGCCTGCCAAGTCTCATCGCCATTCTTAGAGCTGGCAAAGTGACGCTCCAAATCCGCAAAACTAAAGTTAGAAGTAAAGAAAGTTGGCAGATTTTCCTGCATACGGTGCTGGAGAATGACCTGCAAAATCTCATCGCGCATCCAGGGGCTAGACTGCTCTGCACCGATATCGTCCAAAATCAGCACTTGAGATGTCTTGACCTGGTCAATCTTCTCCTTGACCAAGCCGGAACTAATCGCATTCTTAACATCCAAAACAAAGCTTGGATAATGGAGCAAAGTCGTTGAAACACTGCGTTTTTCTGACAAATCATGCGCCAGAGCAGCCATCATGTAGCTTTTTCCGACTCCAAAATCCCCGTAGAGATAAACAGCCTTCTGATAATGAGGAAACTCCGCAACAAAGTTGGTCAACAGTTCAAAAGCCTTGTAGCGACCAACATCATCCAAATCCACCTGAGCTAGACTGGCCTCCTTAAGACTGGCTGGTAGACTGATAAGATTGAGACGGCTTCTAATGGCCTCCTGTCTCTCCTGCTCAATCAACTCAGGCGTCTCTTCATAGGCAACATCCGCATAACCTTCATTTTTCACCAAGATTGGCTTATAACCCTTGGCAATATAGGTCTCGTCCCCCAGCAAAAAGCGGTTGCGCTCCGTAATATACTGGTTAAACTTGGAGACACTGCGCTGAATCTCAGCTTGGGTCAGCTTTTCCTGCTGGATAAAGGCTGCTACATCTGGGTCCGCCATGATTTGCTTGACTAGCTCCTGATAATCAAACTGCCGCACCCTATTCATATGAGGCATATTCTGTCCTATTTTCTCCATTTATTCGCCTCCTCCTTCAAGTTTGGCTAAGAGCCGACGTTTCTGCTCTTCTAGCTCGGCCTGCTTCTCTGCACTCGTTTCATTTTTATAATCTGGCTGACTCCAGTCAGGTACGTTGCTCTTGGTAGAACCTTGTCCAGATTTAGCTGGACGACTCTGGGGCTGCTGGTTGCGCTCACGGATTTTCAAGACAGCTTCCTCAGCTGTCGTCACCTTTTGATAAGAAAAATCATTGGCTACCTTGAGAGCATACTTTTCATTGAGATTGGCTGAATCCACCTTATTAAAGGTCAAGAGCAAGATTACGTTGATAACCTCGTCCAAAAGGCCTAATTCAGCTAAATCCAGCAAAAGCTTTCTCTCCGTCCGCGTAATGGCAGCCTGACGGGTTTTTTTGATTTCTGCCAGGAAGACCATTGGCGATGTTCGTTTCGCTTCTTGGATAATAGACAGCTCCTGCTTAGAAAATTGGCCTTCTGCCGGCTTCTGAGCTAGCTTTTGCTTCATCCGCTTGGTAGAAATGACCTGAGAAACAGCAGTTTCTCTCGCCAAGACGTAGGTCTCATACCAAGTCCACTTTTTCTGCTCAGCAATTGCAAACAATTCTAATAAATCTTCCTTTTCATTGGCAAAACGAAGATTGTCCTGAGCCATCCGTTGCTTGAAATACTCCAAGTCAAAATCATTGGACTTTCGCACTGCCCTTGGCTGCTCAGCTTCCATACCAAACACCTGCATAAAAGGCTTGACCAATTTCTCTCCACTAGGATTTTCTGGTCGCAGGGCATCTGCAGCAGCTTCGCCGATTTTCTTTTCCAAGAGCCGGCTGTACACATTATGGCTGAAAAATTCCTCCGCCGTTAAGGTCGGGTAGAGTTGAATCAGATAATGGTCATCTGTTTGATAAAGGTCCACTAGCTTAATCGCCGCCAAACGCTCAAAACTTTCTTCTAAAATATTAAGTCCAAAATTTAAATGATTGAGAATCTGACTGAAGAGGTGCTGTTTTTGCCCATTATCCACAAAAGACAGCAGATAAAGATAAAGTGTTACCGCTTCTCTCCCCAAAATCGGCAGATAGAGCTTGGTCAAGATAGCAATATCAGGGCTGACTGCATTATTGCGCAAGAAAGAAAACTGATGGTTTGGTTTCATTTATTTGTCCTTTTTCTTCTTGGACCCCTTGGTAATCTGCTTGAGCAGGCTTTCTAGCTCTCCCACATCCTTGAAACTCCGATAAACACTGGCGAAACGAACGTAGGTGATTTCATCCAGCTCGGCCAGTTCATCCATGACTAAGGATCCAATATATTCACTATTGATTTCATTATCGCTCTGACTGCGGACCTTTTGCTCGATTCGATTGACAATCTCCTCTATTTCGTCACTAGATACTGGCCGCTTTTGAGCCGAGCGAATAATACCGTTAAAAATCTTATCTCGAGAAAATTGCTCACGTGTCCCGTCCTTTTTGACAACCACTAGGGTTCTCTCTTCGACGCGCTCGTAGGTCGTGAAGCGGTGCTGACATTCCTCACACTCACGACGACGGCGGATTGTATTTCCATCTTCTGCCTGTCTGCTATCAACTACACTTGATTTATTCCCACCACATTTCGGACAACGCATACCATTTCCTCCTAGAATCCTAATACTTCATTATAACACGTTTTCAAGAATAACAAAAGACAGCCGTTTGATGTAATAACAATTGAGAAAATCTTTTTTTGTAAGTTATTTTGATAGAAATTAGACAATTAATAGCAATCTGTTATTCTTTTTCTATATAAATTTTTATACAATAGATTTGGAAACGCTATCATTATACATAAAGGAGATTTTTATGATATTAATAAATAAGAGAATCGTCGCCTACTTTTGCATCTTGCTAGCTTGCGCATCTCTTGCTGCTTGCTCTTCAGACACAGATAATACAGAAGCTCTTCCTAGCCTCTCGTCATCTTCTTCAAGTATTAGCTCATCAAGTAGTAGTTCATCTACACAAAATGATTCAGCCAAAATAGAGAAAGCAGAAAAAGCCAAGACTGACCAAGAAGAAAAAGAAGCTGCTGCAAAAGCTGAACAGGAAAGAATAGCGCAAGAAGAAGCTCAAAAAGTTGCGGAAGTTCAAAGGCAGCAAGAAGAAGCTGCCGCTGAGGTTCAAAAGCAACAAGAGGAAGCAGATGCTCAAGTAGCTCAAGAACAGCCCCAACCTAATGTTTATTACAAAAACTGCTCCGAAGTAAGAGCAGCTGGTGCTGCGCCCGTTTACCAAGGACAACCTGGATATGGTCGTCACCTTGATAGAGATGGTGATGGTATCGGATGTGAGAAATAATTAAAAGCAGTTCAGATTGAACTGCTTTTAATTATACTAACATGTCACTTGCACTTCTATACCAAAATGGTCACTGACAACAGGTGTTGCTTTCCCGTCAAAAACGACAGCGGAGCGCTCAACGTCCATCCCTTGGCTAGTGAAAACATAGTCTATCTTCAGAGCATGCTTATTATCATCCCAGCCTGCGATAGTCCCTTCTACTGTCGCCTCTCCGCTAGCTTCTTTTGCAACGGTATGACTATCCTGCAGCTTCAGCGGACTAGCTAAGATGGTCTGGTAGCCTTGCTGGCCAACCGGGTTGTTGAAGTCCCCCATCAGGACCAGAGGACTTTCTGCTTTTAGCAGATCTGCTTCAAGCTTAGCCCATTCCCCCTGAAAGCCTTTGTCCCACCAAGACAGATGGCAGGAGGCAATTGTCAGCAATTGACCTTCTACCTCAGTCTCGGCTAGCAAGACCTTGCGGGTATGGTAATCCGTAGGATCATTAGCCTCTGATACCAGGACTTCTCTAGGAGTCATAGGATTTCTAGATAGAATTGCCACTCCTTCGTTGTAAATATCAAACCCAATATGATTATAGGCCCAGGACCAATGATAGTCCAGTCCTGCCTCAGCCAACTTTTCTACCAGACATAGAGCAAAGTTGTCTTGATGAATCGCAATCGCTCCTTCAACCGCCTGATAGAAAGGAGCCTGAACAACCTGTTCAGACTCCGTTAATTGATTGACTTCCTGCAGGCAAATGACATCATATTTTTCTTGAAGAATGCGCTCTGCAAGCTGATTAAGCTTGGTTTCTTGCTCTTCTTCCATCCAACTATGAGTATTTAATGTCAGGAATTTTGCCATGATTTCTCTTTTCTATATTACAATTCAACCTTAGCAACAACTGTCTTAGCAGATGCTTGACCAAGTTTTTCTACTGTTACAGACTTGATAGCTGCTGCATTTGTGAAGACTACGATTGTTGAAGTTTCACGTCCTGCTTCCTTGATTGCTTCCAAGTCAGCCGTTACAAGAAGATCTCCAGCTGCAACTTTTTGACCTTCTGAAACATGAACTTCGAAAGGTTTACCTTCAAGGCTAACAGTTTCCAAACCAATATGTACTAAGACTTCCAAGCCGTTATCTGTCACAAGACCGATAGCATGCTTGCTAGGGAAGACGCTAGTTACTGTACCAGCAACTGGTGAATAAATCTTACCGTTTTCAGGCTCAACTGCAAATCCGTCACCCATCATTTTTTGTGAGAAAACTGGATCTTTAACATCTGCCAAGTCAATGACTTGACCGTCCGCAACAGTTTCAACTTCCTCAGTCACACCTTTGTAAGAAACTTCGGCAGCCGCTGATTCTGCTTTTTGGCTAGGAAGTGTTTCAGGAATCACTTCACCAGAGTCCAGCAAGTCTTGGATATCAGATTTGAGAACGTCGGCTTTTGGTCCGTAGATAGCTTGAACACCTTGGCCTTTCATAACCAAGCCCATAGCGCCTTCAGCTTTCCACTGTTCTTCTGTTCCAACTTTTTCAGCATCTTTGACAGTTACACGCAGACGAGTCATACATGCATCTACATCAACGATGTTAGCACGGCCACCAAGAAGATTGATAACATTTACCGCTTGAGAAGCTGCAGCAACTTTACCGCCAGTTGACTCTGATGAAGAAGCTTCATCTGAACCTTCAGCAGTTTCATAGTTGCCGTTACGTCCTGGAGTTGCGTAGTTGAACTTCTTAATCATGAAGTTAGAAATGAAGTACATCACAACACCAAAGAGAATCGTTACCCAGATGAAGTTTATGATATCCATCCCCAAGCCAGCATTGATTGCCATTGGAGTACGGGTCAAGAATTCGATAGAACCGAATGAGTGTACGCGAAGGTTGACGATGTCAGCCATTGCAAAAGCAGCACCCTGAACAACTGAGTAAATCAGGTAAAGAGGAGTTGCTACAAACATGAACATGTACTCGATTGGCTCAGTAACCCCTGTCAAGAAGGTTGCTAAAGCAGTCGCAATCATCATACCTTTGTATTTGTGTTTCTTGTCAGCATCCACATTGTGATAGATAGCTGCTGCTACCCCCATAAGGATACCGAAAGAACCAATCATCTGACCAACTTTGAAGCGAGCAGGGTGAACAGTCTCAAGTAAGTGTTGGTAAGTAGAAGGATCAGCTGATTTCGTACCAACCAAGTCAGTTACCCAAGCCAACCAAAGTGGATCTTGACCAGCTACAGTTGTTCCCGCACCAGAACCAGTAATAACGTGGTAAACACCACCTAGTTCTGTGTAGTTCATTGGGATGGTCAACATGTGGTGCAAACCAAATGGAAGCAAGAGACGTTCCAAAGTACCATAGATGAATGGTGCCAAAACTGGCGCAGTATCTTGTGAGTTAGCAATCCAAACACCAAAGCTGTTGATACCTGATTGAACAACTGGCCATACAAATGACAAAATAATTGCTACGATAGCTGAACGCAAGATAACAACGAAAGGTACAAAACGCTTACCATTGAAGAATGACAAGGCATCTGGCAATTTACGGAAGTTATAGTATTTGTTGTAAGCTGTTGCTCCGACAAAACCTGCGATAATTCCGACAAAGACACCCATATTCAGAGCTGGTGACTCCAGAACACTGATGAAATAATCAGAAACCTTAATAGATGCGCCAAACATTGTTTTAACTACAGCTGTTTTATCTGAGAGCATATCGCTGGTAACACCAAACATGACACCAGTAATACGGTTAATCAGGATAAAGGACAGACCTGCAGCAAAGGCACCGCCAGCGCGTTCTTTTGCCCAGCTTCCACCGATAGCCAAAGCAAAGAGGATATGCAGGTTACCAATAACCCCCCCAACCAATCTGCTCTAAAACACCACCGATAGTGACTAAAACACCTAGATTTGGATTAATCATCGGGATAGACTTACCGATACTAATCATCAGTCCTGCTGCCGGCATAACAGCAACGACCACCATCAAAGCTTTACCGAATTTTTGCCAAAATTCAAAGCTAAAAATGTTCTTGAATGAATCTTTCATCATTCAGACCTCCTTATATTTTTTGCAAACCAGTTCGTTTTTGTGAAATCGTTTGCATTTAGATACATCTATTATAGCACGATTTTTTATTTTGTAAAGGCTTTTATAAAAATATTTTCTCTTTTTTTGCATCCCAAAGGCTAAAATTTCTCTTTACCAGCCATATTCTTGCTATATCTTAACGAAAACGATTGCATAGAAAAACTTAAAAATTCGCATTAATTCTCCTATCAATACTGTAACAAGCGCATAAAAAACTCCATCTCCTAAAGAGAACAGAGTCTTTAATTTTCTATTCCTGCATGGCATAACCAACACCGCGAACGGTTTTGATATAGCTTGGCTGCCCTTCCACATCAATTTTACTGCGCAGATAACGAATATAAACATCTACAACGTTGGTCTCGGTTGCACTCTCGTACTTCCAGACACGCTCCAGCAGTTGCTCACGGCTCATGACCTTATTGCTGCCCATCAGGGTCACCAGCAGATCATACTCCCGCCGCGTCAGCGCAATGACTTCCTCACCACGGTAAACCGTATGATTTTTAATATCCACTCGCAGATTGCGGTAAGAGGTCGGAATTTTCAAGAGGCTGCAGTGCTGGTCGATAAAGTCGCGCCCGCGGAAAATAATAGAGACACGCTCCACTAAATCACTGATAATGAAGGGCTTGACTACGTAGGAAACAGCAAAATGCTGGATTGCTTCCTGCTGCTCTGCAATCTCTTCGCGACTAGCCAGAACAATAATGACGGACGCTGGCTTAATCAAGCTCAGCTGCTTAGCAAAATCGCTGGCAGTCATATCTTGAAGATTGTAGTTGAGCAAGAGCAAGTCATAGTCCACATCTTTAGCCAGAGCCAGTCCCTTTTGACCAGTCTCAGCTAAATCTACAAGAAAGCCTTCCTTTTGCAATTCCAAACTCACAAATCGGGCAAGATTTTTTTCATTTTCTACTAGTAAAATTCGCTTTGCCATAGGCCTATCCTATTTTTCGTCGTACCAAGAATAGTGGTAGGTACCCTCTTTGTCTTTACGGTTGTATGTATGAGCACCAAAGTAATCACGCTGAGCCTGAATCAGGTTTGCCGGCAGATTTTCCGCACGGTAGCTATCAAAGTAAGCAATGGCACTAGAGAAGGTTGGCACTGGTACTCCCGCTTGCACAGCCAAGCTGACAACATCACGGACCGCCTGCTGATACTTAGCCGTAATATCCATGAAGTATTCATCTAAGAGTAGGTTTGCAAGGTCAGCATCACGACCATAAGCATCTGTAATTTTCTGAAGGAAGCGGGCACGGATGATACAGCCAGCACGCCAGATAGAAGCAATCTCTCCGAACGGCAGATTCCAATTATTTTCCTTAGAAGCTACACGCAATTGAGCAAATCCTTGAGCATAAGACATGATTTTTGAGAAGTAAAGAGCCTGGCGGATCTTCTCAATCAACTCTGCCTTGTCTCCTTCAAAGGTGAAAGCAGCTGGTTTTGGCAATACCTTGCTGGCAGCCACGCGCTCATCTTTGTAGGTAGAAATGTAACGCGCAAAGACTGACTCAGTAATCAAGGGCAGCGGCACACCTAAATCCAGTGAAGATTGACTGGTCCATTTACCAGTCCCTTTATTGCCAGCGGCATCCAGAATGTAGTCAACGATTGGACCATCTTGACCTTCATCGTCCTTGCGTGTCAAGATATCTGCTGTAATCTCAATCAGATAGCTGTCTAGCTCGCCTTTGTTCCACTCTGTGAAGATGTCAGCCATTTCACTAGCTGAAAGCCCCAGCAAGTGCTGCATCAGGTCATAACTTTCAGCAATCAGCTGCATATCTCCATATTCAATCCCGTTATGGACCATTTTTACATAGTGACCAGCGCCATCAGGACCGATATAGGTCACACATGGGGCACCGTCTTCAGGAGCTTTGGCAGAGATTTCTTCCAAGACATCCGCTACCAACTCATAAGCTTCTTTTTGACCACCTGGCATGATAGACGGCCCTTCTAATGCGCCCTTTTCACCACCGGAAACACCTGTACCGATGAAGTTGATGCCAGAGTTAGCCAACTCTTCATTGCGGCGAATGGTATCTTTGTAGAAAGTATTCCCACCGTCAATCAGGATATCACCCTTATCCAAGTGAGGGAGCAGCGCCTGAATAGTCGCATCTGTACCAGGACCAGCTTGAACCATCAGCATAATCCGACGTGGCTTTTCGATAGAGTTCACAAAAGACTCCACATCATAGCTTGGTACAAAGTTTTTCTCAGGATGAGAGGCAACAACATCCTCTGTCTTGTTTGCTGAGCGGTTATAGATGGCAACTGTATAGCCACGAGATTCGATATTTAGAGCAAGGTTACGGCCCATAACAGCCATACCAACAACACCAAAATTTGCTTTAGTCATTATGTTCTCCTATAGTTTGTTTGTCTTATTTTATCATTTTTAAGACTTAAAAGAAAGTATTAAGTCGGTGAGGGATGAAAGAGGAAGGGATAGAAAAACCAAGTACAGATCTAACTGAACTTGGTTGTGGGAGTTTAATTAAAGCAGAAGCTTTAATAGTAGTTTCAAAATGCCTTGTTGGAAATACCTTCTTGCTGAACAGCATGAATATCACGACTACCAAAATAGGTATCTAGATAATTTTATTAATAAGTCTGATGTGAAACACTAATAAACTAATTAATTTACGTCATCCATAACTCGTTGATCTATCCAAATCTCAACTCAATTCCCCAAACACCTGAGAAGAAAGCTGGAATTTTGTACTTCTCAGGTCGGTTCGAACTTACAGAATTTGTCATGTAGTTACTTAATCTAAGGAATTAAACAATGCCTCTAATTTTTCTTTGATACACTGAAACATTTCTGGATCCGATTGTAATTTTGAAACAGCTCTTCTCTGCTCCTGAAAAACATCTTCAGAAGTTATATCTTCTATTCCCAATGCTTCTTTAGTTTTTATTCTAAAATATTCTTTTCCGTTTTCATCCGTAGAAAAGTCATAATCCTCACTATCTACGCTGTCGCATAGCTTAGCCAAATAAAGTTCTGGAGTTTGAAAAGGAAGGTAGGAAACATATTTAGACCAATAATTTATAAATCTTCTTTGTTTTTCAATCAATTCAGTATAATTTCTTTGACCTTGGCTACCTGAAACTTTGAATTTAATTGAACATCCTGTTATCTCTTGGATAATTTCATCAAGATTTTTATTATCTGCCTCAGGAATTTTATCTGATATAACAAACCCATTTTCAAGATACTGCTGTAAATCAGCTGACTCTTTTACTTTCGTATCTTGGTCCCCATCAAGCCAAAAATAATGGTTATCAGAATCTAAATACGAAGAGTTTAAAATATTATTACAAATTATCTGATTCGCTCCACCTGGAATATAGTTAACAACTAAGTTTTGTTTTAAATTATCACTATCTGATTTATTAATAACAAAATCTAAAATATATTTAGCTAACTTATCTTCAACATAAACCATTTTCTTATCCCGATATATATCACCAAGCTCAAAAAAGGCATCTTGATAGTCAATATTCTCAGTTATTTTAATTTGTTCATCAACTCTTGAAACGGTTTTTATTGCCTCTTTAGGAAAATCTTTTAATAGTTGAGTTGAGTGAGTGGTGATGACGACCTGGTGATTATTCCTTAAAGTAATTTCAATTAAAAAATCTTTAAAGCGATACACCGCGCTTGGATGTAACGATATTTCAGGTTCATCGATTAACAGTAATGAATTTTTAGGAGCTTTAATTATATCATTTACCAAAAGAATGACTCGTGCTTCTCCAGTTCCTGCAAATGCTTCTGAATAAGCCTGACCGTTTTTTCGAACCCATATCGTCTTAGAAGGTTTATTTCCCGATTGCTTAGAGTAAAAATCGTGAGTAATTATTTTTATTTCGTCATACGTTTCCCCCATTATTTTACTGACCGCTAAACATACTTCTTCTGATACAACTTCATTTAACTGCACTCTATCTTTTTTCTGATACTCATATTCATCTAAGTTGTTTTCAATTACTTCAGCTAGCTTTTTAGATCTTAATCTAATAAAATCCTGCTTACTTCTTTGTCTAAGTGTAGGTTGAAAATCATAATGATAAAAGAAAAGATCAAAAGCCGAAACATATTCTTTACAGTCACAATAAACCACCTCTTTTTTCAGTACATCCCAACGAGTAGCTGATGAGCTACCTAATGCTTTATAATCCTTTTCAATTACCATATCATAGCTTCTTTGAGGTCTTGCAGGTTCCCAATAGTCAGGATTATTTTCTCTAAGAATTCTGGTCTTCAAAATCTCAACAACTTTATTTGCAGGTTCAAAATAATACCCGTAGATAAAACACTGCCTGTCTACACCATATCCAGACTGTATTTTGTCAACATCCGTACTAAACCAGTAATCTCCTATACTTTTGCCATCAGTAGAACCATATAGAGCCTGTAAAATTGAGGTTTTATTTCCTCCATTCTGACCAACTAATAGTGTTATTGGATAAGTAAAATCAATCCTAGAATTTGGTACTAACGACTTATACTTTGGAAATCTAATATGCTCGATAAAAGGATAAAATGACTCTTTATTAAGAGTAAACTTCTTAGATAAATTCTCTAACAATTCAATCGTATCTTTACTCATTCATTCAACTCCCTAAAAACTGACATAAAGTAACTTCCGCTAGCTTGAGCTAATTTCACTGGAACTGCATTACCAATTTGCTTAGCTAATTGACCTCTATTTCCAACAAAAATATAGTCATCATCAAAAGATTGTAATCTTGCAGCTTCCCTCGCACTCAAAGCTCTATTTTGAGTCGGGTGGCCAAATCTACCTTTCGAATATGTCATACATCCACCAGTAATTGTAATAGAGGGTTTTGTAATATCTAAGATTCCGTACACATCCTTATGCCCTGAAATATTTTTATGACAATTTAACACTAATGATTCTGGTAACGAGCTCCTGTTACCACCATTATTTCTAATATGAATAATTCTTTCAATGTTTAAATCTGATAATTTATTAGCAACATGATTGTAGATACCCTCACCAATAAACTCTTCACCCCCGTTAATTGGTGGTAAATCCATTATAACGTCTGCATTAACCCATGGCAGAAGATTTAACTCTGGTATATTTGAATGTGTCTTAGGAGGTAAATTTAAAGTCAGTGTTGTTTGATCTAGAAGTTCTTTTTTTATCCCATGTAATACTAACCTTTTTCTTAATTGAGGAACTCCATAGTCAGCTGTATTTACAATATCATAGTTAACATTATAAGCATTATTGATTGATGTCAAAAAACTTTTAAAGATATTCTTATTTTTTGCTCTAATCATACCTACAACATTTTCCATTAATAAAAAATCTGGGTTCAATTCATTAATCAAACGTAGAAATTGAAAAACAAGTTGATTTCTCTCATCGTTTTCATTATTAGTCCCAATAGTTGAAAAACCTTGACAAGGTGGACACGCCACAAGCATTACCTTATCGTCTGAACCAATTTTAAGGTGCTGTTTTATTTCATCCCCTGATACTAATTTGATATCTCTATCTATTACATACACTTCAGGATTGTTTAACTTATATGTTTTAACTGCTACAGGATCTATTTCAATAGCAACTTGAACATTTATACCTGATTTTTTAAGTCCACTTGTAGTTCCACCTGCACCACTAAACAAATCAATAGCAACAATTTTCCCCATAGCATACTCCTAAAATTTCTTGCTTCTTATTATAACATTCTCATACCTAAAACCCAACCCTAAGGGTTAGGTTTTAGGTATTATTTCACAAGTTTCTTCATCTCATCAATCCGCGCTACGGTCGCGTCGTACTTAGCTTGGTAGTCGGCTTGTTTGTCTCGTTCTTTTTGGACGACTTCTGGTTTGGCGTTGGCTACGAAGCGCTCGTTAGAGAGTTTCTTGCCGACCATATCCAGTTCTTTTTGCCACTTAGCTAGTTCTTTTTCGAGACGAGCCAGTTCTTCTTCGATATTGAGGAGGTCTGCCAGCGGCAGATAGATTTCTGCGCCTGTAATGATACTAGACATGACCAGCTCTGGCACGGCAAGATCTGCCGCAATTTCCAAATGCTCAGGATTGGTGAAGCGCTTGATGTAGTTGACATTATCCTTGAAGAAGGTTTCCAGCGCGCTGTCTGTCGTCTTAATCAAGATGGTAATTGGCTTGCTTGGCGCCACATTGACCTCAGCTCTGCTATTGCGCACCGAACGGATCAGGTCCTTGAGGGCTTCCACACCAGCTGCTGCCTCGGCATTTTCAAACTCTGGACGAACCACTGGATAAGCCGCTGTCACAATGGTGCCTTCTGAGATTTGTCCAAAGATTTCCTCAGTCACGAAAGGCATGATTGGGTGAAGCAGGCGCAGGATTTGGTCCAGCGTGTAAAGGAGGACGGAGCGAGTGATGACTTTCTCGTCGTCATTGTCGCTGTAAAGCACTTCCTTGGTCAGCTCCACATACCAGTCAGCAAATTCATCCCAAATGAAGTTGTAGAGGATGTGGCCAGCCACACCAAACTCAAACTTGTCAAAGTTCTCAGTGACCTTGCCAATGGTTTCGTTGAGGTTGTGGAGAATCCAGCGGTCAGTAACATTACCAGCTTGACCAGCCGCTACCTGAGCGACATTCTCACGCGCTACATCCAGCGTCAAGCCTTCATTGTTCATGAGGATATAGCGGGAAATGTTCCAAATCTTGTTAATGAAGTTCCAAGAAGCATCCATCTTTTCATAGCTGAAGCGGACGTCTTGGCCAGGGGCAGAGCCGTTTGACAGGAACCAACGCAGGGCATCAGCACCGTATTTGTCAATGACATCCATCGGATCAATCCCGTTACCGAGAGACTTGGACATCTTGCGACCTTCCTCATCCCGAATGAGACCGTGAATCAATGCATTTTTGAATGGCGACTTGCCAGTAAATTCCAAACCTTGGAAAATCATCCGAGATACCCAGAACGGGATAATATCATAACCAGTTACCAAGGTTGATGTTGGATAATAACGCTTGAAGTCTGCTGAGTCTATATCCGGCCAACCCATGGTTGAGAATGGCCAAAGGGCAGAGCTGAACCAAGTATCCAAGACGTCTTCGTCCTGAGTCCAACCATCGCCTTCCGGCGCTTCTTCGCCCACATAGATTTCACCTTCAGCATTGTACCAAGCTGGGATTTGGTGACCCCACCAGAGCTGACGGGAAATTACCCAGTCGTGGACATTTTCCATCCATTGGAGGAAGGTATCGTTGAAGCGTGGCGGGTAGAATTCTACCTTGTCATCTGTAGCTTGGTTGGCAATGGCATTCTTAGCCAATTGGTCCATCTTGACGAACCACTGGGTAGACAGACGCGGCTCAACCATAACGCCAGTCCGCTCTGAGTGACCAACGCTGTGGACACGTTTTTCGATTTTAACGAGGGCACCGATTTCTTCCAGTTTCTTGACAACAGCTTTGCGAGCTTCAAAGCGGTCCATACCCGCAAATTCGAAGGCTAGATCGTTCATAGTTCCGTCGTCGTTCATCACATTAACTTGTGGCAAGTTATGACGTTGACCAACCAAGAAGTCGTTTGGATCGTGAGCCGGCGTGATTTTCACGACACCTGTCCCAAACTCAGGATCCGCATGTTCATCAGCCACGATTGGGATTAGTTTATTAGCGATTGGCAGAATAACGTTTTGACCAATCAAATCCTTGTAGCGTGGGTCTTCTGGATTGACCGCAACGGCAACGTCCCCAAACATAGTCTCAGGACGAGTGGTCGCCACTTCAAGGGCGCGTGAACCATCTTCCAGCATGTAGTTCATGTGGTAGAAGGCACCTTCCACGTCCTTATGGATGACCTCGATATCAGACAGGGCTGTGCGTGCTGCTGGGTCCCAGTTGATGATAAACTCACCACGGTAGATCCAGCCTTTCTTGTAAAGCTCGACAAAGACCTTGCGGACAGCTTTTGACAGACCTTCATCTAGCGTGAAGCGCTCACGAGAATAGTCCACAGAGAGGCCCATCTTGCCCCATTGCTCCTTGATAGTCGTCGCATATTCGTCCTTCCATTCCCAGACCCTAGTCAAGAAAGACTCACGACCGAGGTCATAGCGGGAAATGCCTTGCTCCCGCAAGCGCTCCTCGACCTTAGCTTGAGTCGCAATTCCCGCGTGGTCCATCCCAGGCAGCCAAAGCGTATCAAAACCTTGCATGCGTTTCTGACGGATGATGATATCCTGAAGAGTCGTATCCCAAGCGTGACCAAGGTGAAGTTTCCCAGTAACGTTTGGTGGTGGAATGACGATCGAATAAGGCTTGGCCTTTTGATCTCCTGAAGGCTTGAAAACATCCGCATCAAGCCATTTTTGGTAGCGACCAGCCTCAACCTCAGCTGGATTGTATTTAGGTGAAAGTTGTTTAGACATCTGTGTTCTCCTTTATGATTTTAAGAAATCTATGTTCTTTATGTACGCAGAATTAAACATTTTTTTACTTGTTAAAAAATTATACAGTAAATTTTTCATTTCCAAATATTCTTTTTCTCCAAACATGAACCAATCTGTGTCATCATCATCATATTTAATTTCAATATGCACTCGATTCCTTAACTTTCTGAAATCATCTAATTTATCTAAGTCTTTCTCACTAAGATCTAATGGATTTTTTTCTTTAAATTCTTTTAATAATTTTTCACCAAATTTATTGTTGTTAGTTCTATCCTGCATTATTACTTCAATTATAGATATAGAAGTAATAATGAAATTCTTCCATATCATTTTTTTTATTAAATCATCTAAGACCATTTCGTCTAATTGAATTTTCAAAAATTCTAAATATCGTAAACTGTAAGCAATATTACGTTTAGTTTTCTTAGATGATAAAAATAAAGCACTATTTACTACATGTGAAAACTCATCTGCTTTTGTTACATAATACCGTTCCGTCGAGTGAAGTTTTTCTGATTTCAACATCGTTTTTAATTTATTCATTTTATCTATTTACCTTTCTATTTCCCACTCACTCTTCAGCAAGCCATACCTCAAATCATCACAACGATTGCCCTGAGAATCTTTGCGGTCTCGAATGCGAGCTTCGAGGGTGAAGTCAAGCTTCTCTGCAACTCGTTGACTTTGAATGTTATAGCCAAAGCAAGTCAGTTCTATCTTGTGAAGATCCAATTCTTTAAAAGCCACATCTATCAAAGCTCGCGCGGCTTCTGGTACATATCCTCGCCCCCAATAGTCTGGGTGTAAGGTATAGCCGATTTCTAAGACATCATCTTCGTGCCGATGGTTGAAATCCACAGATCCGATGATCGTATCCGTTCCTTTGACGACAATCCCGTAGCCTGCTGGGAGATTTTCCTTTTGATTGCGCTCAGGTAGAATATGCTCCAGATAGTAAATCTCATCTCCCAAGGTCTTGACGGGCGGAAAGCCTGCTGGGTAGGAGACTTCTGGCAGACTGGCGTAGGCATGGATATCTTCGGCATCTGCCACTGTACGGACTCGTAAGATGAGGCGCTCCGTTTCTAATCGTTCTGGTAATTGTGCTTGCTTCATCTTCCTACCTCACTTTCCATAAAAAAGCCCCTGCCATCTACATGACAGGGACGAATGAGTTTATCCGCGGTACCACCCAATTTCGGGCAAAGCCCGCAACTCTCGTCTTTATAATAAAAAGACAAAATTATTTCATTTTTTATCCATCAGCAACCAGTTTTGACACACTTATGGACTTCTCAGCACCGCCACTTTCTGTAAAATGCTTGACTCAAAACACCTCTGATGAACCTATTCTATCACCTTTCCAGCGAAAAATCAATAATTTCTCTCACCCAAAAATCCGTCTGGCAGGTCATGAAATCCCTTGCCCGCCTGATAGTTGGCGAATTTCCCTAAAAGGAACTGGTAGGCATCGAGACGACTTTCATAACGAATGGCTGCTTCCTTAGCACGCTCATCCTGGTCCGCCTCATAGACCGCCTGGCTCTCCTTGAGCGCCATCTCGTTAATCATGACCTGGGTCTTGACCCAAGCTTCAAACTCCTGCAAAAATTCCTGTTCGTAACTCATGTTTCTCACTTTCTAACTGCAAATACCTAGTCCAAATCTCGGTAGAAATCACTGTCAATATCACGGAAGGGCTGAATGTCCTGTACATACTCCAGCACCCCCTGAAATTCACCGGCCTCATCCCGCACCGCTGCATAAGTCACATGGACAAACTTGCCCCGCGATTCCGACTTGAACCACATCTCAAACTTGTCCCGCTCTCCCTCACGCAAAGCCTTGAAAATCCGCCGCACCTTATCCAAAAACTTGGGCGGGTGACAGAGCTCGACATTGCGCCCTATCTGGGACGGTGTCCTCTTGAAAATCATCTCGTCTGCCGGCACGCTGTCATTATAATACTGGAAAATATCGTCCTTATTGACAAAGGTAATCTCCATGGGCAGATGGTCCAAAATCAGATTGGCCTCCGTCACCGACAGATAGCCATGACCAAAAGGCTGCTGGGACTCCCGATTAAAGGCTTGCTCCTTCTTTTCCTTAGGCTTAAAAGAAATAGTGACCTGACCATCTGGCGTATCAATGACCTGCTGAAATCTGCCATCACTAGTCTGCTCTGTGCTTGCTGGCACTTCGCTTCCTTCATCAGCAGCATCCCCAGCTTCCTCCTCCGAGAATGAGTGACGCGCAGGAATCCATTTCTCTGTCGGCTTGATGATGGCATAGCCATAAGCATCGCTCTCCTCAGCAATCTTAAGCCAGTCATCCTGAGTAAAGGACTCGAGGAGTATCATGAGAAGGATGGACTCTTCCTTGAAAATCATAGCTTCAAACTCAGCAGCAAAAGTCTCAAACTTGTCCTTAACTTCCTCAATCGAAGTATCCGGCAGCTGCTCTGCAGCAGACTTAGCCTCTTGGAAAAGGTCTCGAATCTGGTCGTCTACTCCCCACATGACCTTTGGCGGCGAATCGTGGCCGTAGCTCTCCATGATAGGAAACATAAGCTCTTCCTTGCGCTGATAGTGGATATCAAACTGCCCCACCAAACCCAGCTGACGCTGGAGTCCCTTGCGGATTTCAGGTAGAAGCTCCTCATCTTCTGTGCTTTCATAGGTAGATAGGAGCCTACGAACCCGCATGAGGGCTGCCCGCAGCGCTAGATTTTCCTGCTTGAAGATCTGAACCGGATGGCCTGGATGGTCGGTATCAGCCACCTCCACATTCTGAATGGCACCTTTAAAGAGGTTGGCATGGACATTGCAGAGGGACATGACATCTTCAAAGGTCACTCCCGTATCTGAGTTCATTAGCTCATGCTCCATCAGGCTGATCTCAATAGCAGACACACCAGCAAAATGCTCATTGAAAAGCTCCTGAACAGATTCTGCAGAAGCTCCGTTATGTAGATCCAGCAAGATAGACTTGAGGACTTCAATGCGTTCAGTAGCCATGCCTAAATCCCCACCACTTCATAGCCGTTTAATTCCAGAGTTTGCTTGATTTTATTCAGGTCAATTCCATTCATGGCAGCTCCTTTTTTGATAGAAACCACGCGCCCTACTGTATTGCGCATGACAGGATTGGCCAGAGGCTTAAAGCCCAACTCGACCAAAACATCCAAAACTTCTGGCTGCTTCTCAATCACTTCTGCCACTGGGATAGACAAATCAATTACATTATCCATAGCTGCTCCCTCATCGTCATTTTTCTATAATTATACCATAAAAAAGCTATCTGCCTCAAAGCAAAAAAGCATGAGTATCTGCTCCTCTTACGCTTGTTCAAACGAAATGGAATAGCGAATTAAGATAGACATGATGATAGATTTCTGACTTCCATTATTGCCTCGGGCAACGATAAGAAAAAATAAAGCACATTGCTTCGACTTTTTTTCCTTTTGTGATAAGCTAAGATTAGTGAATTGAGAGGGTTTTCGTATGTATCTTGCAGACTTAATGGAAAAGAGTGAAGCGGGGCAGTTTATTGTCCTGTCTTATTTACAGCAGCATTCTACATCCAGTTTGAAGGCCGTCATGTCAGAAACAGGCTTCTCGAAAGCAACCTTGACCAAGTACATTAGCCTGATCAACGATAAAGCTATTGAAGAAAAGGTAGACTTAACAATTCATCTTCAAGACGAAACGCTCAGACTATCCGTCGGACCTGATACCAAAGGTCGGGACATTCGCAGACTTTTCTTGGGCAATGCTATTAAATTTCAGATCTTGAACTATTTGCTCTATCATCAGCAGTTTTTAGCTCATCAATTAGCTCAGGAGCTGATGATCAGTGAAGCAACACTCGGCCGTCACATATCCGGTCTAAATCAGATTTTATCAGAGTTTGATATTTCTATCCAAAATGGCCGCTTAAAAGGGCCTGAGCATCAAATTCGCTATTTTTATTTCTGCCTCTTTCGCAAGGTCTGGTCCAGCCAAGATTGGGAAAAGGAACTTCAAAAATCTGAAAGAAGGAAGGAAGTTGCCGTCTTAGAAGAACTCTGTGGAGCTCAACTCTCTCAAGGTCAGCGATTGGACTTGGCCCTTTGGGCGCATATTACCCAACAGCGCCTAAGAGTCAATGCCTGTCAATTCCAAAACATTGAGCAGAAAATGCAGGGCTATTTTGAAAGTATCTTCTACCAGCGCTTGCATCGCCGGACAAATGATTTCTTTGCCGGTCAGCACATCACCCTGAGTCAGGAAGACGGGGAAATGATGATTTTCTTTTCATTTCTGCTTTCCCATCGGATTTTACCCCTGCACACCATGGAGTATATACTGGGCTTTGGCGGTGAAATTGCCAGTCTGATTACGCAACTGATCCAAGAGATGAAGTCTCAGGACTTGCTAGGTGACTACATTGAAGACCAAGTGACCTACGAACTCAGTCAGCTCTGCGCTCATGTCTTTCTTTTCCGAGGCCATCTCTTGCAAGACAAATACAAGCACGCTCTGGAATTGCGCCATCCTTACTTATGGAGCGAATACGATTATCGACAAGTGGCAGACACTATTTTTAGTAAACTGCCTATTTTCCAACAGGGAACATCCCTGGATAAAAAGGTTTTGTGGGAATGGCTCCAGCTGATGGAGTACATTGCTGAAAACGACGGTCAAGTCATCAAGATAGGCATGGACTTGACAGATAGCTTTATCGTTGTTTCCAGGATGACGGCCATTTTAAGACGGTATTTAGAGTACAATCGTTTTATTACGATTGAATCCTACGACCTTACCAGAAATTATGACCTCATCATCACCAACAATCCTATTCATCAGACCCAGCAAGTTCCTATCTATTATTTAAAAAATGACTTGGATTTGGAAGATTTGGCTCAAATCCGTCACATGATATTTCATTAAGAAACTTGGAGAAATCCAGGTTTCTTTGTGATTTTCGCACAATCTCCTCAGATTTTTTTAAAATTTAAAAAAAGTTGATAAAAAAGAAAGCGTTTAATTTTATATACTAGTTACTGTAGAGGAAACATCCTCAAGATTTTTACCAGGAGGACAGTTCATGTCACAAGAAAAATACATCATGGCCATCGACCAAGGAACTACTAGTTCACGCGCCATCATCTTTAACAAAAAAGGAGAAAAAGTTAGCTCCAGTCAAAAAGAATTTACTCAGATTTTCCCTCAAGCTGGATGGGTTGAGCACAATGCCAATGAAATTTGGAACTCTGTGCAGTCCGTTATCGCCGGTGCCTTCATCGAAAGTGGAGTCAAACCTAACCAAATCGAAGCTATCGGAATCACCAACCAGCGTGAAACAACTGTCGTCTGGGATAAAAATACAGGTCTTCCTATCTACAATGCTATCGTTTGGCAATCTCGTCAGACAGCTCCTCTGGCTGAACAGCTGAAAAGCCAAGGCTATGTGGAAAAATTCCATGAAAAGACTGGTTTGATTATTGACGCTTACTTCTCTGCTACCAAGGTTCGCTGGATTTTGGATCATGTAGAGGGAGCACAAGAAAGAGCTGAAAAGGGCGAATTGCTCTTTGGTACCATTGATACCTGGCTGGTTTGGAAATTGACTGACGGCGCAGCTCACGTGACCGACTACTCAAACGCAGCCCGTACTATGCTCTATAACATCAAGGAACTCAAATGGGACGATGAGATTTTGGAAATCCTCAACATTCCAAAGGCTATGCTTCCAGAAGTTCGATCTAACTCAGAAATTTATGGTAAGACTGCTCCATTCCATTTCTACGGTGGAGAAGTTCCAATCTCTGGTATGGCTGGTGACCAGCAGGCAGCTCTCTTTGGACAGCTAGCTTTTGAGCCTGGCATGGTCAAGAATACTTACGGAACTGGTTCCTTCATCATCATGAACACTGGTGAAGAGATGCAGCTGTCTGAAAACAACCTCTTGACAACCATTGGCTACGGAATTAATGGCAAGGTTTACTATGCCTTAGAAGGTTCTATCTTCATTGCCGGAAGTGCTATTCAATGGCTGCGTGACGGTCTTCGGATGGTTGAAAATTCACCAGAATCTGAAAAATATGCTCTCAATTCTCACAACAATGACGAAGTCTATGTCGTACCTGCATTTACAGGTCTGGGCGCTCCCTACTGGGATCAAAATGCACGTGGTTCTGTCTTTGGCTTGACCCGCGGAACCAGCAAGGAAGACTTTATCAAGGCTACTCTGCAATCCATCGCTTACCAAGTACGCGACATCATCGACACCATGCAGGTGGATGCCAAGACTGCTATTCAAGTCCTCAAAGTCGATGGCGGTGCTGCTATGAACAACTTCCTCATGCAGTTCCAGGCTGACATATTGGGAATCGATATTGCCCGTGCTAAAAACTTAGAAACAACTGCTCTTGGTGCAGCCTTCTTGGCAGGACTGTCAGTAGGCTACTGGAAAGACTTAGACGAACTCCGCACCCTCAATGAAACTGGAGAACTCTTTGAACCATCTATGAATGAATCCCGCAAGGAACAACTCTACAAAGGATGGAAAAAAGCCGTTAAGGCAACTCAAGTCTTTGCAGAAATCGACGACTGATTTTGATAATCAAGTCAGTAGAAACATGAAATGACTAAGTTAGAAAGTGTGTAATTATGGAATTTTCAAAGAAAACACGTGAATTATCGATTAAAAAGATGCAGGAACGCACCTTGGACCTCCTGATTATCGGCGGTGGGATTACCGGTGCTGGGGTAGCCTTGCAAGCTGCAGCTAGTGGCCTGGAGACCGGTCTGATTGAAATGCAGGACTTTGCAGAAGGAACTTCTAGCCGCTCTACCAAATTGGTCCATGGTGGCCTTCGTTACCTCAAGCAATTCGACGTAGAGGTGGTCTCAGATACAGTTTCTGAGCGTGCTGTGGTACAGCAAATTGCCCCCCATATTCCAAAACCAGATCCTATGCTGCTTCCTGTCTACGAAGAAGACGGCGCTACTTTCAGCCTCTTCCGCCTCAAAGTGGCTATGGACCTCTACGACCTCTTGGCTGGTGTCAACAACACTCCTGCTGCTAACAAGGTGTTGAGCAAGGAAGAAGTGCTAGAACGGGAGCCTGAACTCAAGAAGGAAGGTCTGGTCGGCGGCGGTGTCTATCTTGACTTCCGCAACAACGACGCTCGGCTCGTAATTGAAAATATCAAACGCGCCAACCAAGACGGTGCCCTGATTGCCAACCATGTCAAGGCAGAAGGCTTCCTCTTTGATGAATCTGGAAAGATTACAGGCGTTATTGCGCGTGATCTCTTGACGGATGAAATCTTTGAAATCAAGGCTCGCCTAGTTATCAACACAACTGGACCTTGGAGCGACAAGGTACGCAATCTGTCAAATGACGGTGAGCAATATTCTCAAATGCGTCCAACCAAGGGTGTTCACTTGGTTGTTGACTCTAGCAAGATCAAGGTCTCTCAGCCAGTCTACTTTGATACAGGCTTGGGAGACGGCCGGATGGTCTTTGTTCTTCCACGTGAAAATAAAACCTACTTTGGTACGACTGACACTGACTACACTGGCGACCTTGAGCATCCAAAAGTAACACAAGAAGATGTGGATTACCTCTTGGGCATTGTCAATAATCGCTTCCCAGAAGCAAAGATCACAATTGACGACATCGAAAGCAGCTGGGCAGGTCTGCGTCCTCTGATTGCAGGAAACAGCGCTTCTGACTACAATGGCGGAAACAACGGTACCATTAGCGACGAAAGCTTCAATGCACTGATTGCGACTGTTGAGAGCTATTTGGCTAAAGAAAAATCCCGTGAGGATGTTGAAGCGGCTGTTACGCAACTCGAAAGCAGCACGTCTGAAAAACACTTGGATCCATCTGCCGTGTCCCGCGGTTCCAGTCTGGAACGTGATAACAATGGTCTCTTGACCCTTGCTGGTGGTAAGATTACGGACTATCGTAAGATGGCGGAAGGCGCGATGGAGCGCGTGGTTGAAATCTTAAAAGCAGAATTCGACCGCAGCTTCAAGCTCATCAACTCGAAGACCTACCCTGTTTCAGGCGGAGAGCTCAATCCAGCAAATGTGGATTCCGAGATCGAAGCTTTTGCGCAACTTGGTGTCTCACGTGGCTTAGACAGCAAAGAAGCCTTCTATCTTGCAAACCTATACGGATCCAATGCTCCTAAAGTCTTTGCCCTCGCTCACAGCATCGAGCAAGCACCAGGTCTCAGCCTAGCGGATACCTTGTCACTTCACTATGCTATGCGTAACGAATTAGCTCTCAGTCCAGTCGACTTCCTGCTTCGCCGAACAAATCACATGCTCTTTATGCGGGACAGTTTAGACGCTATTATAGAGCCTGTTCTGGAAGAAATGGGACGCTTCTACGACTGGACAGAAGAAGAAAAAGCAGGTTATCGAAAAGACGTACAAGCTGCCCTTGTAAATAACGATTTAGAAGAATTAAAAAAATAGAAAGTACGAGAAGAGGCGGTAGGAAAACAACTGCCTGCCTCCCCTTCTTTTAAATGGAGTAACATAAATGATGAAAGAAATATTTGGCGAATTTTTAGGAACACTACTCTTGCTCCTTCTGGGAAATGGTGTAGTTGCAGGTGTGGTTCTTCCCAAAACCAAGAGCCACAATTCAGGTTGGATTGTGATTACCATGGGATGGGGGATTGCTGTTGCCATCGCTGCTTTTGTATCCGGCAACCTTGGACCAGCCCATCTGAATCCTGCCCTCACTATCGGAGTAGCCCTAAAAGGTGATTTGCCTTGGGCATCTGTTCTTCCGTATATCCTAGCTCAGTTTGCAGGTGCTATGGTCGGACAGTTCCTCGTCTTCCTACAGTTCAAGCCTCACTATTTGGCAGAAGAAAATCCAGCTAACATCTTAGGCACATTTAGCACAGGACCAGCTATCAAAGATACCTTCTCTAACCTGATTAGCGAAATCCTTGGAACTTTTGTTCTTGTACTGACTATCTTCGCTCTTGGACTTTATAAGCTGCAAGCAGGCATTGGCACTTTTGCAGTCGGAACATTGATTGTCGGGATTGGTCTCTCACTTGGTGGAACAACTGGCTATGCCCTCAACCCAGCTCGTGATTTAGGACCTCGCATCATGCACAGTCTCCTTCCGATTCCTAAAAAAGGAGATGGCGATTGGAGCTATGCTTGGATTCCGGTTGTCGGACCAATCATTGGTGCCGTCCTTGCAGTCCTCGTCTTTGGCTTATTCTAATATAACCGATTACCATTGGAGAACACTTGACGAGTGTTCTCTTTTTGTGACTAATTGAGGTGGAGACTAACCTTCCTAGCTTATTCTTAAGATAAAACCATTGCAATCTTGACAAAAGAAAAGGCTTAGCCCTGTATTACAGAAAACTAAGTCCTTTTTAGAATGATTTTATCAACTCTAGCGAGCCGTTTCCGATTAACTCAAACGAGAGCTTTCCCTCTTGGACAATTTCACCACTGCCTCGGTCCGAGCGGTATGCGGAAACATATCGACCGACTGGATGTAGTGGACATCGTAGACCCGACAGAGCTTGACCAAATCGCGAGCCAGAGTTGAGACATTGCAGGAAACGTAGACCATCTTCTCAGGTGCATAACGAACAATCGTCTCCAGCAGCTTATCATCCAGACCTGTTCGCGGCGGATCGACAATTAAGGCATCCGCCCTATAACCCTCAGCGTACCAGCGAGGAATAACCTCCTCTGCCGTTCCAGCCTCGTAGAGCGTATTGGCAAAGCCCATCCTTTTTGCATTGCGCTTTGCGTCTTCAATGGCCTCAGGGATGATGTCCATGCCACGTAGAGACTTGACCCTTTTAGCAAAGGCAAAGCCGATGGTCCCCACTCCGCAATAAGCATCAATCAAATGATCCTCTTCCGTCACATCCAGCGCCTTGACTGCCTCTGCATAGAGGACCTCTGTCTGCTCAGGATTGAGCTGATAGAAGGCTCGAGGCGACAGAGAGAACTCATAGTCCAGCACACCTTCTTGGATAGCCTCCTTGCCCCAGATAATCTCTGTCTTATCCCCATAAATCTCACTGGACTTGCTTGTATGATAATTGACCGCCACTGTCTCCAGCTCTGGAAATTCAGCCACTAGGTCTCGGACGACTGGAGAAAAGTCCAGCTTGCGCCCTGTCACAAAAATCATCTGCACCTGCCCCGTCTTTCTGGCTCTGCGAATCATGACCGTACGTACTCCAGTAGTCTTTCGTTCATCATAAATAGGAAGCCTGTATTTACCTAAAAGCCTAGCCACCTTATTTATGATCTGTTGCATCACCTTGTCCTGAACCAGACAGTTTTTCAGCGAGACCAGATAGTGGGAATTCTGGGCATAGAGCCCCGCCTTAACCTCATCCTTAAACTTCCGAGTCTGAAACTGCAGCTTGGCTCGATAATAGAGCGGCTCCTGCATACCAATGGTCGGCCGAATCTCATAGTTCTCATAACCAGCTGGCGCAAACTTTTTCAAGGCCTGACGCAGCAAATCTTCCTTAAACTCCAACTGCTTGTCATAGTGGAGGTGCATGATTTGACAGCCTCCGCAGCTATCATAAATCTCACAAGGCGCTTCCACCCGAAATTTCGACCGCTTGTTGATGGTCAAGAGCTTGGCCTCGATGAAATTACGCTGAACCCTGGTCACCTGACAGTAGACTTCCTCACCCTTCAAAGCCCCTGGCACAAAGACCAGCGTTTTCTTATAAAATCCAATCCCTTCCCCATTAATCCCCATTTTCTTAATTTTCAAAGGGATTCTTTGCTTCACTTTCACATTCATGATTCTATTATACCACGCTGCCTCGCATTAGTTGAGAATATGTTACAATAAAAGTATGAAAGCAGAAAAAATATTCCTTCCACTGGCCCAGTTACCTGAGCAAATACGAACTTATCTAGAGGGAGCCAATTTTTACGACAGCTCCTCACATTCCAGAGCCAGCGTTTTCTATGCTGATACGGGCTATTATTTGAAAATCGACCAAAAAGGCCAGTTATCCCAAGAAGCCACACTTGCCAAATGGTTTGAGAAGCAAGGACTCGGTGTGCCTATCATTCACTACCAAACAACAGATAAAGACTACCTGCTGACTAAAGAAGCCGAGGGCAAGGACGCCTTAGCCTTTCTCCAACAGCCAGAAGAACTTTGCCAAACAATGGCTGCCGCACTCAAAAAACTTCACAGCCTCCAACCCAAGCATTTCCCAATCCAGCATAGCCTCCAACGCTATAAAGGACAAGCAGAGGAAAATTATCGGAAAGGCTGCTTTTATCAAAAAGCCTTGCTGCCTCAATTTCACATCTCAAATCGTGAGGAAGCATACCAGCTTATCCAAGAGCAGGGAGACCTACTGACGTCAGACTCCTTGATTCACGGAGATGCCTGCTTACCTAATTTCATTCTGAAAGACGCAGCAACCTTCTCCTGCTTTATTGACCTTGGCCTCGCTGGCCTTAGCGACCGCCACATTGACCTTTTCTGGGCAATCTGGTCTCTTACTTATAATTTTTCTGACCCCCAATACGCAGAGCTCTTTCTTGACTACTATGGCAGGAAGGATGTTGATACAGACAAACTGCGCTTGATAGCTGCCTTTGAAGCATTTGGCTAAAAGAAAGGATTCTACCAAAATCCCCTATGAAAATCACAAAAATCGAAAAGAAAAAAAGACTCTACCTCTTGGAGTTGGACGACAGTGAGAAGCTCTATATCACAGAAGACACCATCGTTCGTTTCATGCTGTCCAAAGGAATGGAAATCACAGAGCAGGAGCTATCAGAAATTCAAGACTATGCCCAGTTCTCTTACGGAAAAAATCTAGCCCTCTATCATCTCTCCTTCAAGCAAAGAACTGCTAAGGAAGTTAAAGACTACTTAACACAGCACGACATCCAACCAGAAATCATCAGCCAGATCCTGGACAATCTAAAAAAGGATAGTTGGATTAATGATAGAAAATATGCTCATTCTTTTATCCAATCCAATCTTCTCACTGGTGATAAAGGCGCTTTTGTTCTCAAACAAAAACTCAGTCAAAAAGGGATATCAAGTACTATCATAGAAGAGGAATTGAGCCAGTTTGATTTCACTGAACTAACAGACAAGGTTGCCGAAAAGCTGCTTAAAAAACACCAAGGAAAAATACCCAGCAAGGCTTTACAAGATAAAATCCTTCAATCCTTGATAAACAAAGGTTTTTCCTATAGCCAAGCAAAAACCGCCTATCAGCATTTGGAAATCGAAGAAGACCAAGAAAACCAACAAGAGTTGCTCTATAAAGAGCTAGACAAGCAATACCGCAAGTACTCAAAAAAGTACGACGGCTATGACTTAAAACAGCGTCTGACCCAAGCTCTAGCTCGCAAAGGCTATGATTTCTCCGACATCGCTAGCGCTCTGAGAGAATATCTTTAAGATTTTCTATGAAAACTTATGCATTTCTATGAAAATATGTTACAATAAAGAAGATAAACTTATAAATTGTAGAAAGTTGGTAAGTTATGAAACTTCCAAAAGAAGGCGACTTTATTACAATTCAAAGTTATAAGCATGATGGGAATCTTCACCGCACCTGGCGAGATACCATGGTACTAAAGACAACAGAAAACGCCATTATTGGCGTTAATGACCACACACTGGTAACAGAAAGTGATGGCCGACGTTGGGTAACACGTGAACCAGCCATTGTCTATTTTCATAAAAAATACTGGTTTAATATCATTGCCATGATTCGCGACAATGGAACTTCATACTACTGCAACCTGGCCAGTCCTTACTATCTGGATAACGAAGCTCTAAAATACATTGACTATGATTTAGACGTCAAAGTCTTTGCTGATGGTGAAAAACGCCTCTTGGATGTAGAAGAATATGAACGCCACAAAAAACAGATGCACTATTCTGATGATTTGGATTTCATTCTCAAAGAAAATGTCAAAATCCTAGTTGATTGGATTAACAACGGAAGAGGTCCATTTTCAGATGCTTATGTCAATATTTGGTACAAACGTTATGTTGAACTAAAGAATCGATAAAGTTGTCAAAGAGCGCAAGCTCTTTTTCTTTTGTCTAATTCGGCCTCACCAGAGGTCAAATTCTTGCAATCTCAAGCATTTTCGGGTATCATATAAGAAAATCCAGACTGTAAGAAAGGAGTCTCCCATGGCATTTACAAATACTCTCGGCCGATATGCCAGCTTTGGCATCATGACGAGCCTCCCTGAAGAAATTGTCGACTCATTCTGGTACATCATTGATAACAATCTCAAAGGGGTCTTTGAACTTCGCCCAGTCCTCAAGTTCGAAATCATCAATCGCCAAGGAAGAGTCTCTCTACGATTCTCACAAAAAAACTTCAACACCATTATTTCATTTGACTTAAACTATCAATTTGACCCTTTCTTTCCTAGAAAAGTCTACATTGTTGATAACAAAGGCAAAGAAACCATTATGCTATCTGACGAATACTCTTTGATGTAGTAAATCAAACTCAGCACATATAAAAACCTCTGAAGGCAACAAACACTGCTATCAGAGGTTTTTTATCTTTAATATTATTCATCCCAAATGGAAAGTACATTTCAGCAGCTTGATACAGCCTAAACTCCCGGAATACCAGTCTTTAAAATCAAACTAAATCTGGTTAAGTAATCAAATCCCTTGCTTTCTAATAGGACTATACAAAGACACAGAACCAGAAGCTCTAAAAGATTCTATCAATAATTAAATCCGACTATAACTAAGGAGTCTTAATAACAACATGTGTTAGCTAAGTCATAGATACTGAATACACAGTTTTCTTGAAAAACAAAAAAGATAGATCAGTATATCTATCTTCTATGTTATCTAGTCGGGAAGACAGGATTCGAACCTGCGACACCTTGGTCCCAAACCAAGTACTCTACCAAG
This sequence comes from Streptococcus sp. IsoGale022, assembly GCF_031142805.1. NCBI lineage: Bacteria > Bacillati > Bacillota > Bacilli > Lactobacillales > Streptococcaceae > Streptococcus > Streptococcus sp. IsoGale022. The sequence continues at coordinate 63,641 of NZ_JAKZJI010000016.1, forward strand.
CTGAGCTACTTCCCGGTGTTTAAACAATCTAAAAACGGAGCCCTAAGACTTCGCTTCCAAATGCACCCTAGAGGAGTCGAACCTCTAACCGCCTGATTCGTAGTCAGGTACTCTATCCAGTTGAGCTAAGGGTGCCCACTATTTATATTAAATTCATTATAACAAAAGTTAAGAAAAAATCAAACAATTTAATGCACCCTAGAGGAGTCGAACCTCTAACCGCCTGATTCGTAGTCAGGTACTCTATCCAGTTGAGCTAAGGGTGCTCATCTTCTT
>NZ_JAKZJI010000017.1:0-62826 GCF_031142805.1 Streptococcus sp. IsoGale022
TCCTCAGACGGTTTTTGTGTTTTTCTCTTACATAAAATAAACGATAGCAAGGTATTGCAGGGCAGAGGCCGCTAGAATGAAAAGATGCCAAATCATGTGGAAGTAGGGCTTCTTTTGAGCATAGAAGCCGGCTCCTACAGTATAGCAGAGGCCACCAGCCAGCATGAGGCCCCAGAAGGTAGGTCCAGTTTGACCGATAATCTGCGGAATGATAAAGACAACCAGCCAGCCCATAATCAAATAGAGAGCTAAGCTGAATTTTTCATTGACCTTCTTAGCGAAAATTTTGTAGAGAATGCCAAAGATGGTGGTGCCCCACTGGATAGCAATGATAAGATAGCCAAACCAGTTATTCATCAGAGACAGTACAACTGGAGTGTAACTGCCAGCGATGGCGATGTAAATCATGGAGTGGTCAATAATGCGCAAGATATACTTGTGAGTCGAGCCATAGGACATAGAGTGATAGACTGTCGAGGAGAGGAACATGAGAAAGAGGCTGATGACAAAGATAGAAGTTCCGACAGCAGCCACCAACCCATGCCCCTCATAGCTATAAATTGCTGAGATAGGCAGCAGAATCAGCATTAGAACAGCCCCTACCGCATGGGTAACAGCGTTTGCAATTTCCTCTCCAAAGGATAGTTTTTTACTGAGTTTAAGCGCGTAGTTCAAGATTTTCTTCCTCCTCATTTGGTACTTGGATTAGGGATAAGGTCTTTTGATAGAGTTTGACCGTCTGGCAGGCTGTAGAAATGATGGGTGTCACCTCTAGCTTGCTGCCATTCATGTAGTCAACGAAGTCATCATAAAGTTCTCGCGAATCTGCTTCTTTATGTAGCATATTTAAAGTAGCTGATATTTCCTGGATAGAAAAGACCGTTTTTAAGGTCGTAATGGCAATCAAGCGTGCTACCTGACGGCGTTGATATTTTTTCTTGACCGGCTTGGCAATATAGCCATGCTTGACATAGTTGTTAATCATAGAAGCGGTCAGTCCCTTGTCAGCAGCTGAAAAGGAAGAGCCACAGACATTGTTTACATAGAGCAGAACCTGGTCCAAATATAGCTCCAGATCTGGTAATTCGTCCCACTTGGGAAAAATTTGTTGAGCGTTCAAATCTTTATCACTTTCTTATCTAGTCTTTATAACTAGATGATAACATCTCTGTAAATCAAAGTCAAGCAAAAAATAGAATGTCCCTTTGAAATTTGATATAATTTTAAAAAGAAGAGAGGGAGGTTTCAGATGAAAAAACAAACAATCTTTGATATGGTAGCCTTCCTAGGCAGTCTGATTTTTTGGTCCTGGCTCTATATGCGCTTTTTTTATGCCTACGTAGCCGTCGTCTTTTACAAGAATCAGTCAGAGTGGAACCTGCTGATACCAGCTTCTATCATCCTGACTCTGACAGCTATTAGCTCGCTTTTTATTCGTGGCCTCTACAGTCGGCACATTCCTCGTTGGCTGGTGCTAGCCAGTTACACCCTCTATTTTCTCATTCTATTCTATGCGCTCTTTTTGAAAAATATCGGCAGGCAGGGCTTCAGTCTAGATCTGCAGTCTTTTACCTATAATTGGATTTATGGAGATAAGCTGGTACCCACCATGAATATCATTATGTTCATTCCGCTGGGCTTTCTTTGCAAGCTATCATGGAAACATGTGGCTTATTTTACCTTGGCTATCAGTCTGGTTGAGGGGAGCCAGTATCTCTTTCACCTTGGTATTTTTGACTTGGGTGATATCTTGACCAATCTGCTAGGCTTCATCATCGGCAGCTATCTACTAGAGACAGCCTTGGGTAAATGGGTTGTCCGCCATATTCACTAAATGAAAGAAGGAAATTATGAAAATTCTTATCCCAACTGCGAAAGAGTTGAATCTGTCTGCGCCATCTGCAATCCCGAATCCACCTTCAGCACAAACTCAGGCTGTGTTGGATGAGTTGGCAGCCATGTCAGTAGCTGACTTGGCATCTTTTTATAAAATTTCCCCAGAAAGAGCAGAGATAGAGTGGCAAGCCATTCAGGCTTTGCGAGAAGGAACTGCGCAGCATGCTCCAGCCCTCTATCTTTTTGACGGCCTCATGTACCGCCATATCAAGAGAGAGGGTTATACTGAAGAAGAGAGTCGGTATATCGAGAAGCATCTTGCTATCACATCAGCCCTTTACGGTGTCATCTCGGCCCTGGAGCCCATAGCGCCCCATCGCTTGGACTTTATGATGCCGCTTAAGTTAGATGGGAAGAGTCTCAAGGCTTTTTGGAAAGAAGCTTATGACCAAGCTCTGGCAGAAGATGAGGTGATTTTCTCCCTCCTGTCCAGCGAGTTTGAAACAGTCTTTTCTAAGAAAATCCGCCAGCGCATGATAGGTTTCAAGTTTCTAGAAAACCGTGGTGGCAAGCTGAAAGTCCATTCGACCATTTCTAAAAAAGCGCGTGGTGAGTTTTTAACAGCTCTAATAACTGACCAAGTGACAGAAGTCGAAGAAATGAAGAAATTAAGCTTTGCAGGCTTTACCTACCGACCTGATCTATCTAGTGAAAAAGAGCTGGTTTATGTCAAGGAAGTGTGAAAAGGGAAAACCGAGTCAAGTGCTATCTCTGCTCAGAATGCTATTACTAAATTGGTTGGTGTAGATACAAGCAACAAGCAAAATCAACAGCTAGACTTAGCTATACAAGAGAGAATGCTGGTATGGAGTCTGGCCGTCAGGCATGCAATCAAAAAGTAAAATGTTAAAAAAATGAAAAACTATTTTAAAAACAAACCTACTCAAGCTTTCTTAATGCTTATTGTGCTTGTTTGGTCTTTATATGAGATTGGTGCGACTAGTTTAGCTAGCAACTCGGCCTTGACCAAGGAATTCATGCATAGTCGGTATGTTATGGCTTGGCCAATGGTAGATAAGAAGGCAACTCTTTATCACTATGCGGAAGAATGGACTAGCAACATTTTGGATGGCATTATGCATCTAGACTATGAAAATATTAGAATAACTAGTTTTCCTAGAAAATGGGATAGCGAAGTTGAAATATACTATGCTCTGTCTGAAGATAAGTATGCTGATAGAGTATATTTTTTCTTAGACGAGCCAATTTCCAGAGCCTATACTACCAGTTTGGAGCAAAATTATTATTTGATTTCCAAGAATGCAGCTGTTATTAAAGAGGAAACAGGCAAAACGGTTGAACAGTTAGGTCAAGAAGTGGGACATGCAAGGGAGGACTTCTTGTCTGCTCTGGGTAAGATGAGAATCCTTCGTTTGGTCTATTTGATTCTTCGTATGATAGTATTGTTGCTATGTATCAGGTGGTCGGGTCAGCAGAGAAAACAGAAAGAAGATGAAATCTTGCAGAATGGATAGAGCTCCAAGATGGCATGACGACTATAAGGGGATTCACAAATGACCTTGAAAAAACAATGGAATTGGAATTTAGGCTGTAGTTTATTGCTTGTTGGAGTTCTGGCATCTGCTTTTCTCTTTTATTTATGGGTACAAAACCTTGGTAAGTATCCCCTACAACTTGGACAGTCTATTAGTCTGTAAGTGGTAGTTGGTTACATTATGATCTAAGTAATCAAACTGTGTTCAAATGGGTCAGAGATGAGTTGTGAGAGTTGGCTGAATCGTATAACAAACCCTACATTATCAACATCACTAATGTAGACAATAAACCGGTTAAATTTGAGGCTCAAGTGGTGGATAGGTAAAGTTTAGGAAGGATTTGCTTCCTCTCAATCCTAGTTTTTTTATTAATATGATGGTATTGAAAAATGAAGAAAACGAAATCTATGATTATTATAGGTGGCTTTCAAGGCAGAAATATTTTTTTTGACGTTAAGAGTAGAAAACTATATTCTAATAAAGTGAATGAGAGAGTTTTTCCTAATCTCAGATGGTTAGTAGTAGCGATTGGAATTTTGGGAAATGCCTTTCTCGTTCAAGTAAATAATATAAAAATTGAATCCCCTATTTTAAGAGTCATTGTTTTGAGTGCGTGTCTTATTCTTATATCTTTGGTTTGTCACTTTGGATTTAAAGATGAGTATTTAGGGCAAAACGTTGAAGCATTTAATCCAAAATTATATGAACATGTAGGTTGGAGTAATTTTTTAGAAGAAGAGAGAAACCGATTATACATTCTGCTTATTACATTTGCAGTGAGTTCTTTCTTAACTGCTTTTCAAATTAGAGAATATTTGAACGCTCCTACTATGACAAACTTAATAGAAGCTATTGCTTTTTATTTTATTTTTTATATGGTAATATCAAAAAGCAATTTTATAAAAAGAATGATGGCAGTAAAGCAATTGATGAAAAATAAATAAAGAGCTTTAGCTTATAATCTATGAATCAAGGTAATGTATGACCAATTATTGAATGGAAGTACTATGATTATGAACCGTCTCTACTTGGAGTAAATCAATGAATAAGAATTTATTTTGGTTAGGTAATTTCAGAGATAAAAATATTTTTTATGATAGAAAAACTGGACAACTATACTCTATAGATAAGAAAGAAGAGAAAGCTCCTAATCTCACTTGGGCTATTCTGCCTGCTTCCTTTCTTTTACGAAACATTTATTCAGAAGCAACAGTACTTCAGGTTGCCAGTGTGCTTATCAGAATATTTATTTTGTGTTCGACTGTTCTCAGCGTTTTAGTTTTGATAATATTTGTTCTAAGAAATATTAGAAAAGGAACTATGAAAAATTTTAATCAGAAACTATATTTTGACTGGCCTAATTTTCTTTATAACCAACAAACGCAAAGTAAAGGAATACTGTTTTTTGGGACTATACTATTTTCTACGTCAATTAAATTTATAATTGATTATTATTTTTCAGGAAGCTTTATTTCTTTTATAGCTATCATTGGTTTTTTCCCAGTATCTGGGCTCTTATTATTTGGAAATAGGCCATTAGAAAAATTGATTATCCTTAAAAAGTTGGAAAAGCAATTGAAATGAAGAAAAAAGAATATTTAACCTACCTCTTGACCTTTCAGGGTATAAACTATTATTTAGATCTTAAAACTAATAAAATTTATGCAAATATTCATAGACAACAATTCCATCTAGATCTCACGAAATATGTTCCCGCAGCTAGCATTCTGCTGCTACATGGATTTACTTCTGTTTCGAATAGCCAGTTGTCCTTCCTGTGGAAGTTAATCTTGCTAGTTTTGGGTTATGTTTTTGTGGGATATCTAGTAGAATTGCTTGCAAGGACAAAGAAAGAGACGTCATTTAACGAGTTTCATTTTGAAACACTACCTATAAAAGATGAGTTTTTATATATTTTTAGTCGAAATGTATATGGGAAGTTTGGAATTGGCATAATTTTTGCCTTTTTCGCCATCTACCAATCTGTTGAGTATTTAAGCAAAGGTAGCTATTTGTCTTATTTGCTAAGTGATATGGGCTTCTTTATTTCTTATTTCGGTCTCATAAGCTCCCATTTATTCAAACAGATAATAGTTCTGAAAAAATTAAAAAAGAAAAATGCTTAGGATATAATAATAAGTATGAAAGTTTTTTATTGGGCATATGGCTAGATCTGAAAAGAAGATACAATCAAAGATAGAAGATAAATTATCTCAAATTCCTTATCCTAAATATTCTTTAGCTGATTTATAATACCTGTTCCTGTCAATAATGCATTCTAAAACCCCTCGCATTTTTGCGAGGGGATAGTGTCTTATAAGTTTTCTTTTCTTTTTATAATCTTCTCTTTTTAGTTAAGGGCTGCTAAAAGAGCATCAGCCTGTGCTGAGAGTTCAGCAAGTTTGTCTTCTGCGACAGCCAGTTGTCCAGTTCCCCATGCTTCTGGGTTGATACCAACACCTGTGAATGGTTCTACCACATTCATACGGATGAAAGGCAGCAGGCTGCGGTAGTGCTTGAATACTTCATCTGGTGATGTGCCGTTAGCTACAGATGAAACAGTAACAACCTTAGCATTTAGAGCAGATGGGCCAGTTGGGTCTGACAGATCCAGAGCGCGTGAAGCCCAGTCCAAGAGGTTTTTCACTACTCCAGGGATAGCCCAGTTGTAGACAGGTGAGAAAATCCAGATAGCATCAGCGGCCAAAATTTCTTCACGAACCTTAGCAACAGCAGCTGGAGCAGGGCTTTCGATGTCTTGGTTGAAGAATGGTACATCTTTGTAATCAAGATATGAAACTTCTGCCTTGCCAGCCAAAGCTTTTTCAGCTTGCTCAGCCAATTGGTGGTTGAAAGAACCTTGACGAAGTGAGCCGACGATGAATAATACTTTAGACATTGCATTGTCTCCTTTTTAATAAAATATAAAGAGAAATTTCTCTTGTTACAATACATGTTACAACATTAATCACTAGTTAGCAATTATTTAGCTCATTTTTTTGAAATTTTTTAGAATGCGAATCAAATCTTGTTTATCGTCTTCTTCGAGAATGGAAAGAGCTTGCTGGATATTTTTGATATGATCAGGCAGGGCGGCTTCAATTTTAGCTCTGCCTTGTTCCGTCAAGCCAATCAAAAAAGCCCGGCGGTCATTTGGATCGCAGGTGCGGACAATCCAGCCGTCGCGTTCCATATTTTTGATGACAACAGTCATGTTGCCAGAAGTAGCCAATATGCGGTCAATCAGGTCCTGAATACGCAGTTCTCCTTTGCTGTACAAGGTTTCTAAGACGGAAAACTGAGTAGGAGTCAAATCATGCTTTTTAAAAATCTGAGCTTCAATGGCACGGATGGTTCTTGCTGCCTTATGAAAGACAATCATGGTTTTCAAATCAAGCAGAGTTTCTTTGCTTAAATCGTCTGTAATCTTCATAACAATATTTTACCAATAAATAGTATCATATGCAAGGATATTGCTTTAGAATTTTGAGAATATTCTCATCAAAAAAAGATAGAAAAATAGGAGTATTTGTAGTATAATGACGGAGTGAAATATAAAAATAGAAATAAAGCCAGTTTTCCAATTTGGCAGTACCTTATCGGTATTTTTATCGTTCTCAGCGTTCTTGTCTTTTCATTTTTTGCAGTTTTGCAAGTATCTATGCAGCCGAGACAGTCGGCTAAGGAAGCAAGCAGCCGCTTGGCCAAGGAATACGCAGATCTTGAAAAAGTTGACTCATTTGCCTTCTACAATGGGCAGGAATCTTACTACAGTCTGCTTGGCAAGACAAGTAAGGGTGTCGAAAAAGCTGTATTGATTGCAAAAGATTCCAATGAGATTCGGGTCTATCGACTGGACCAAGGTGTCAGTCAGGCTGAGGCGAAGAGCATTGCCAAGGAAAATGGAGCAGGAACTATTGATAATGTGACCATGGGCTATTTTCAGGATCAGCCCATCTGGGAAGTCAAGTCGGGAGGCACCTACTACCTGATTGGTTTTGAAAACGGACAGTTAGTCAGCAAGGAGGGACTATGAAATTATCAAATCGTGTCTTAAAGATGGAAGAAAGCGTGACTTTAGCAACAGCAGCGCGTGCTAAGGCTTTGAAAGCGCAGGGGCGGGATATTCTGTCTCTGACTCTGGGAGAGCCGGATTTTCCGACGCCTAAGAATATCCGAGATGCGGCTGTAGCTGCCATTGAGGATGGACGTGCTAGCTTTTATACGGTGACTAGCGGTCTGCCAGAGCTAAAAGAAGCTGTAGTAGAGTATTTTGCCAACTATTACGGCTACACAATCCAACCTAATCAAGTGACGGTGGCAACCGGAGCTAAGTTCTCCCTCTACACCTTCTTTATGAGTGTGCTTGACCCAGGTGATGAAGCTATCATTCCGACGCCTTACTGGGTCAGCTACGGGGACCAGATTAAGATGGCCGAGGGGATTCCTGTTTTTGTTCAAGCCACTGAGGAAAATAATTTCAAGGTAACGGTGGAACAGTTAGAAGCTGCTCGTACTGATAAGACCAAGGTCTTGATTTTGAACTCGCCATCCAATCCGACGGGTATGATTTATACAGCGGATGAGCTGAGGGCAATTGGGAACTGGGCTGTGGAGCATGATATTCTGATTTTGGCAGATGATATTTATGGACGTCTGGTTTATAACGGCAATAAATTTACGCCAATTTCCAGTCTATCTGAGGAGATTCGCAAGCAGACAGTGGTCATCAATGGTGTCTCTAAGAGCTACTCCATGACAGGTTGGCGGATTGGCTATGCAGTTGGTGAGCCAGAGATTATAGCAGCTATGAGTAAGATTGCAGGTCAGACGACTTCTAACCCGACAGCAGTGGCTCAATATGCAGCTATCGAAGCTCTGACTGGCAGTCAGGAAACGGTCGAGACTATGCGTCAAGCCTTTGAAGAGCGTTTGAATACTATTTATCCTCTCTTGGCTCAGGTGCCAGGATTTGAAGTGGTCAAGCCACAAGGGGCCTTCTATCTCTTTCCAAATGTCAAGGAAGCCATGGAAATGAAAGGTTATACAGATGTGACCGAGTTTACAACAGCAATTTTAGAAGAAGTTGGCGTGGCTCTAGTGACCGGAGCAGGCTTCGGTGCTCCAGAAAATGTCCGTCTTAGCTATGCGACAGATCTGGAAACACTCAAAGAAGCCGTTGGACGACTGCAGCAATTTATGGAGAGTAAATAAAGCTCTCAAACCTACATTGCTTGCTAAAGAGAACCTACAAAAATTTATAAACAATAGATAAGGACGGACTCAGAGTTCGTCTTTTTCAGTTCCCCTAAACTGCACTGGCAAATAGTTTGATAAAATGGTAAAATAATATAGAATATCATAAAATCGCTTTCATATTTTCTGGTCGAATTGAGAAGATTTTGGGCGACGAAATAAAAGCTGGGAGCAGTTAGAATTTAGCTGCTAGGTCTTGTAAACAGGAGTCGAAGGAGAACAATATGAAACGTCGTTTGATTTTCTTATTCTTGCTAGGCGTTCTAGTCTTGCTAGGAGCTTATGTTTTCTTTAATTCAGAGGTGGGTTGGACCACTATTTCCGAATCCAATGGCTATAGTCTGCAAGCCAAAGGTCATCGCTATCGTATCCAATATTATGAGAATGACTCGGCCCGAATAGACTGGTATTTGAGCAATTATCAGCCAGAACTGAGATTAAATATGAGAATCTTAGAACGCCCAACTGCTCCCGGTTCTTACACTAAGGAGGAGATATCTGGACAGGGCTCTGCACGCTTTTTGATGGTTTGTAGAACTTGGGGTTCTGCAGAGAACAGTCAAAAGTTTTTAATTAAACGTGCCTATTATAAGGTTGATATTAGACTTAATAAAAAGATGGAGGTAGATACTGAGAAGAGCAGTATGACCTACTGGAAGACGGAAGAAGAGATAAAGGATGATCCGCCTGTTGATTAAAAAGCAGCTATCAATGATATCTCAACTTAGTAAATCTAACTTTCTGATAGGAATCACCAGACGACTTAAAAATTTGAGGAGTATTTAGTTGAAGACGACGGTGTTTCGGTGTATAATAAAAGAAGTCCATTTGGTCTAGCCCTGCATTCTATTGACTTGCAGTGTGTTCCTCATGGTCTTTTTACTTAAGTAATAATAGGGATGAAGATTATTTTGTACAAAAGGAGATAAAATGGGTTTTATCAGAAAGGAAATAGGGGAAAGAGAGAAGAAGCTTCTCGAGGATTTTTCTATTGAAGAAAAAGAACTGGCTCTGCCATTTTTACTAGAGGATGAGAAGAGAGGGATTTTTCTCTGCGTCAAGCAATTTCGTATCGGGGAAGGGAAATATCAGGTTTTAGCCATGATTCTCGGTGGCCATTTGCTTGAATTTCGCCTAGAAGAAGAGCGGGCCGATAGATATCCAGTTCGCAATGAGGAAGATCAAAGTGTAAAAGGTCTATCAACAGAAACAATCTCCCAGCTTGTGATTCCCAAGGTTTTAAAGGGACGAGAGGACAAGATCGTAACAGTGATTCAACATGCCCTGTCGCAAATTAACCCTTATTATGATACAAAGATAAGGGAAGTAAACCACGTGGAGTACAGATAAAGAGGAGATAGGATATGGGATTATTGGAAAAGTGTCTGGATTTTTTCCCGACTAGGCGGGCTGTCAGTGACATAGAAGAAGAGATGACTTGGGAGGAGGAATTTACTCCTAAAAGAGTTCACCACAAAGAAGTCAGTAGTAGCCCTCAGAAGGAGACTGAGGGAACAGCGTCTCTTCCTCAGGAAGGAAGTTGGAAGTTCGTGCACGAGATGATTTCTGAAGAAGGGATTGAGCTTTTAAAGAAGGCTGGGATTGATGATGAGCTAGTCTTTGAAACGGGTGATTGGGTCGCAGATCATGATTTGGGGATTTATCTGGTACTTTATCGCTTTGGTGGCAGAACCAACTGGAAGAAGACTTATAAGCTAATCTTGCAAGGACAGGTGATTGAATTTAAGACCAAGACCATCTTTCATCAGCAGGATTTTTCTTATGAAGATGGGGAATTCACTAAGGGAGTGATTGTCAAAAATGTCTCCAATATGCTTCTGCCTTTAGCTTTCGAAGGTCAACAGCAGCGCGTGCTCCATATCATTCAAGCGGCTCTGTCAGCAGCTAGCCCAAGCTATGATACGGTCATTTACAGGGCGAACTTTGATTTGGTTTAGGAGGGAAAGATGATATATATTACAAGAGAAGATGTTTTGACTTGGCTGGACAAACATGAGCCGGTGGCCAATCGTCAGAAGGACATTGCGGCTTTTCATAAAGAACTGTCGTTCCGTCTTCAAAGAATGGACTTTCGACCGTCGACCAGTTCAAAAGATCCACAGAGAGAGGTTTGTGAAGACCCTGACCAAGAGCTCACTGTAGCCTTTACTCAGGATGGGGAGGGGAATTATGCGACGATTGACCAGAGTCCAGGAGGTCAGATTCTCAGCGATCAGCGTTTTAAGATGGCTTTGAAAAAAGTCTTGAACTATGATGATGATATGGTTGATCGCCTGCTATATGGAACAAAAAATTAATCCTCTTATTCAGAGAGAGTTATCCGCCAGCCTTTATGAGGCTGGTTTTTTAATTTTTCTGAGATTTAGCCTCTTCAAGGATAGCTATTGCAATCGCTTTATGGTAAAATATAGAACAGATGTCCAAAAGATTTGTCTTGAAATAAAGTGACATTTAGCAACCAATCTAGGAGGCAGATATGATTGATCATTTTGGCATTAAAGTCAAGGATTTGGAAGCCAGCAAGCTCTTTTATCAGCAAGCTTTAGAGCCATTGGGCTACAAGATTGCCTTTGAAATTCCTCAGGCAGTAAGTTTTGCAGAGCCTCGGACGGCTCCAGCTGGAGATTTTTGGTTAAGTCAGGGGCAATCAGATGCGTCTCATTTTGCCTTTCGTGCAGAGACTAGGGAGCAGGTGGATGCTTTTTATCAAGCGGGTCTAGCAGCGGGCGGTCAAGATAATGGTGCTCCGGGTATTCGTCCCCAATATCACCAACCTTATTATGCAGCCTTTGTCTTGGATCCAGATGGTAATAATGTCGAGGCAGTCTGTCATAAAGAATAAAAAATAGAAAAGAGAAAAAACGTGTCAAAGAAAATCGTAACAATTATTGATGTGAAAAATTATGTTGGTCAAGAAGTGACCATTGGTGCTTGGGTTGCCAACAAGTCAGGTAAGGGGAAGATTGCTTTCTTGCAGCTGCGTGATGGTTCTGCTTTTTTCCAAGGAGTAGCCTTCAAGCCTAACTTCATTGAGAAATTTGGCGAAGAAGAAGGATTGGCGAAGTTTGATACGATTAAAAAGCTTAGTCAAGAAACTTCTGTCTATGTGACAGGAATTGTCAAGGAAGACGAGCGCTCAAAATTTGGCTACGAGCTGGACATTACTGACATCGAAATCATTGGCGAGTCAAATGACTATCCAATCACGCCGAAAGAACATGGGACTGACTTCCTCATGGACAACCGTCACTTGTGGTTGCGTTCTCGTAAGCAAGTGGCAATGATGCAAATCCGCAATGCCATCATCTACGCTACCTATGAATTCTTTGACAAGAATGGCTTTATGAAGTTTGACAGCCCAATCTTGTCAGGAAATGCAGCAGAAGACTCAACTGAGCTCTTTGAAACAGACTATTTCGGAACTCCAGCATACTTGAGCCAATCTGGTCAGCTTTATCTGGAAGCAGGTGCCATGGCTCTTGGTCGTGTCTTTGACTTTGGTCCTGTATTCCGTGCCGAAAAATCAAAAACCCGTCGTCATTTGACTGAGTTCTGGATGATGGATGCAGAGTATTCATACTTGACACATGATGAGTCACTTGACTTGCAAGAAGCTTATGTTAAGGCTTTGATCCAAGGTGTTCTTGACCGTGCTCCTCAAGCTTTGGAAACACTGGAACGTGATGTAGAACTTTTGAAACGCTATATTGCTGAGCCTTTCAAGCGTGTTAGCTATGATGAAGCGATTGACCTCCTGCAAGTTCATGAAAATGATGAGGATGCGGACTATGAGCATCTGGAACATGGTGATGACTTCGGGTCACCGCATGAAACATGGATTTCAAACCACTTTGGCGTACCAACCTTTGTCGTGAACTACCCAGCAGCCATCAAGGCTTTCTACATGAAACCAGTTCCTGGAAATCCAGACCGTGTCCTTTGTGCGGACCTACTGGCACCAGAAGGCTATGGCGAAATCATCGGTGGTTCTATGCGTGAAGAAGACTACGATGCCCTCGTTGCTAAGATGAATGACCTTGGTATGGATACGACAGAATATGAATTCTACCTTGATCTTCGTAAGTATGGAACAGTTCCGCACGGTGGCTTCGGTATCGGTATCGAGCGTATGGTAACCTTTGTGGCAGGGACCAAGCATATTCGTGAAGCCATCCCATTCCCTCGTATGCTGCACCGTATTAAACCGTAAAACGAATCAAACGCCCATGGGGCGTTTTTTCAACAACGAACTATGAAATAATCCAAAATATAGAATTTTAGAGAAAGAAGAGGTGGAGATCATGTAAAGCGCAGATTAACAAGTGATAAAGGATAGAAATTAGAAAACACTTGTTAAAGGAGAAAATATGTTTAAAAGAAGTTATCGGAAAAATATCGGCCTGATGGCCGGAGTGGAATTTTTTGCCTTTCTAGGCATTACCAGTTTTTGGATTCTATTTCTAGGTCAAAACGGCATGTCCCTCTGGCAGATTGGGCTTTTGGAAAGTATTTTTCATGCCACTAGTGTCATCTGTGAAATTCCTTCTGGGATGTTGGCAGATCGCTTTTCCTACAAGACCAATTTGTATCTGAGCAGGATAACTGGGATTGTGTCTTCTGTTCTCATGTTGGCGGGGCAGGGGAACTTTTGGGTTTATGCACTGGCTATGGTGATTAGTGCTTGGTCCTATAATTTTGATTCTGGGACAAGTGCGGCCATGGTTTATGATTCTTCTGTAGAGGCTGGACTCAAGGAACGTTACTTATCCATCTCCAGTTTTATGTCTGGAGTGGCTGAAGCGACCCGGTCTTTGGGAACGGTCTGGGCTGGATTTTTTGTCCATGGACAATTGCATCTGACCTACTATATCATGATTGGGACCTCTGTCATCGTTCTTTTCTTGACTTGGATGTTGAAGGAACCAAGTGTCAAGGCAGAGAAAGCGGAGCGCCTGACTATGAAAAAGATTATCTGGGCTGTCAAAGAGGAATTGCAAAGAAATCCTAGTCTTTTTATCTGGATGATTCTTTCCCAAATCATCGGAACACTGATGTGTATGTTTTATTTTTATTATCAAAATCAATTACCTGACTTAAAAGATTGGCAGATTTCAGTAGTTATGCTGATTGGCAGTGCTTTGAATATCTTAGCGGTCTATCTGGCGAGTGTGATTGGAAAGAAGTATTCTGCCTTGAAACTTTTTCCTTCAGTAGTTCTTCTAACTGGAGTGACTTACCTGTTTTCCTATTTTGGAACGCCGATCATCTATATTTTGATTTATCTAATCAGCAACGCCTTGTATGCACTTTTCCAGCCGATTTTTGACAATGATTTACAAAAACAGCTGCCAAGTGAGGTACGGGCGACCATGCTCAGTGTCTACTCTATGATGTTCAGCCTGAGTATGATTGTCATCTTCCCTGTGACAGGCTGGTTGATTGATTACTTTGGCTTTGACTGGACTTTTATAGTTTTAGGCGGCTTCATATTAGCAACGATACCGTTTTTGCATATGGGGCTAAAGAAAATAAGCCAGAACTTACAAGAAGTCTAAGATTAATGTTCTCTTTCTGCTGGTCAGAAGGAGAATATTTTTTACCCTTTGAAAATTATGGTAAAATAAATACAGTTTAATGGAGAAGTAGGTAGTATGAAAGATTTATTGAAATATTTCAAGGGCTATATCAGGGAGTCTCTGCTGGGGCCCTTGTTCAAGCTTTTGGAAGCCAGTTTTGAACTCTTGGTTCCGCTTTTGATTGCGGGGATTGTGGACGAGACCATTCCTAGACAAGACAGCTCCCATCTCTACTGGATGGTTTTTCTTTTGATGGGCTTGGCTGCGCTGGGCGTGGTGGTAGCAGTGGTGGCTCAGTATTATTCGTCAAAGGCAGCGGTGGGCTTTACTCGTCAGATGACAGCTGACCTCTATCAAAAGATTCTGCGCCTGCCCAAGGCCAGTCGGGATGAGCTGACGACCTCTAGCCTGGTGACTCGGCTGACCAGCGACACCTATCAGATCCAGACGGGAATCAACCAATTTCTTCGTCTCTTCCTGCGGGCGCCTATCATCGTTTTTGGCTCCATCATTATGGCCTTTACTATCAGTCCGGTCATTACCTTGTGGTTCTTGCTCATGGTGGCAATTTTAACGGCTATTATCGTTTTCATGTCTCGTCTGATGAATCCTCTCTATGCCAAGATTCGTCATCTGACGGACCAACTGGTTAATCTGACTCGTGAGCAGCTACAAGGCATGCGGGTCATACGAGCTTTCGGGCAGACCCAGCGCGAGGTTCAGAGTTTTCGCAATCGTAACGAGCTCTATAAAACCTGGCAAATCAGGACGGGAGCTCTGGCTAGTCTGATTAGCCCTCTGACCTTTCTCACAGTCAATGGTACCCTGATTGCTGTGATTTGGCAGGGGAATGCTTTTATAGGCAAGGGATTGCTGACCCAGGGGATGCTAGTGGCCTTGGTCAATTATTTATTGCAAATTTTGGTGGAATTGCTCAAGCTGGCTATGCTAGTCAACTCACTCAATCAAAGCTATATCAGTGCAGGTCGCATTAGTCAGGTCTTCGAGCAAGCAGAAGAAGATGTCCTGCAGGAATTAGTGCAGGAAACAGCTCTGCCGAATCAAGCCATTAAAGCCCAGCAGGTCAGCTTTTCTTATCCAAATGCAGCTAGTCCAGCCCTGACAGGTCTGACTTTTGATTTGAAAAGAGGTCAGACTTTGGGGGTTATTGGCGGAACAGGATCAGGTAAGTCTACCCTGGTTCAGCTGCTGGCTCATCTCTATCCAGTTGCTGCTGGTCAGTTGACCATCTTTTCCCAAGGACGCAGTCCTAAAAATTTGAGCGAATGGCGGTCTTGGATTAGTCTGGTGCCTCAGAAGGCGGAGCTTTTTCAAGGAACTGTTCGCTCCAATCTGACTTTAGGATTTTCAACCAAGCCAACAGACGCAGACTTGTGGCAGGCTTTAGAGATTGCTCAGGCAGCGGACTTTGTCTCTCAGAAGGAAGGTGGCTTGGATGCGACTGTAGAGGCCTTTGGCCGGAATTTTTCTGGCGGTCAGCGTCAGCGTTTAACCATTGCCAGAGCTGTCTTGCGGAGGGCACCTTTCTTGGTTTTAGATGATGCGACCTCAGCTCTGGATTATCTGACTGAGGCAAGACTCCTGCAGGCTATTAAGAATGAATTGCCAGAGACCAGTTTGGTCTTAATCTCTCAGCGGACCAATAGTTTGCGCTCAGCGGATCAAATTTTAGTCCTAGATAAGGGAGAACAGGTGGCTCTTGGTCGCCATGAGGAACTCTTGGTCAGCTCCGCCATTTACCGAGAAATTCATCACTCACAGCATAGTCAAGGAGAGGAGGACAAGCATGAAGCATAAGACATCACCTAGCAGCTTGAGGCGTTTGACTCGAGATTTGCTGCAGGCGCGCTGGCTCTTTCTCCTAGCTAGTCTGGGAACGGTGGCTCAAGTGGCTCTGACAGTTCTTCTTCCAGTTTTAATCGGGAATGCGGTTGATAGCGTCCTTCTTCCTCAAGCGGAGCAGCATGTGATGCCGATTTTGGGGCAGATGCTGTTGGTTATCTTAGCCAACACGCTGATTCAATGGCTCAATCCCTTACTCTATAATCAGCTGGTCTATCGCTATAGCCAGCAGCTCCGTCAAGGCGTCATCAAGAAAGTGCACTATCTGCCTTTGGCCTATCTGGATCGGCAGGGAACCGGTGACTTGGTTAGTCGTGTGACGACCGATTTGGAGCAGCTCAGCAATGGCCTGCTTATGGTTTTCAATCAATTTTTTGTGGGTTTGCTGACAATCTTAGTGACCATCATTAGCATGGCCCGGCTGGACTTTTTCCTCCTGCTTTTGGTCTTGCTTTTGACGCCCCTTTCTCTCTTCTTGGCTCGTTTTATAGCCAAAAAGAGTTTTAGCTTTTTCCAACGTCAGACACAGGCGAGAGGGGCACAGACCCAGCTGATTGAGGAAAGTTTGACCCAGGAAAGTCTGATACAGGCTTTTAATGCTCAAGAGCAGTTTGATATAGCTTTTACTCGCAGCAATCAAACCTATGCGGACTATTCTCAGGCGGCTATTTTCTATTCTTCGACGGTTAATCCTTCGACTCGTTTTATCAATGCCCTGATCTATGCTTTGATTGTGGGCTTTGGGGCTGTCCGAATCATTCAGGGAACAGGCTTTACGGTTGGGCAGCTGGTGACTTTCCTCAACTATGTCAACCAATACACCAAGCCTTTCAATGATATATCGTCAGTCATGTCGGAATTGCAGAGTGCTTTAGCTTGTGCAGAGCGGATATACAGCGTTTTAGACCAAGAAGAAATAGCAGAGTCTGGTCAGGAAATTCTTCGGTCTGAAGATATCAAAGGACAGATTAGCTTTGAGCATGTGGCTTTTGGTTATGAGCCTGGCAAAGAGCTGATTCAGGATTTGAATATAAGGATTCCAGCAGCTAGCAAGGTCGCCATTGTCGGGCCAACTGGTGCTGGCAAGTCAACCCTGATCAATCTTCTCATGCGCTTTTACAATGTAGATAGTGGTCTTATTTCGCTAGACGGTACTCCCATCACGCATTACACTAGAGCCTCTTATCGTCAGCAGTTTGGCATGGTACTGCAAGAGACTTGGCTCAAGACGGCGACCATTCATGACAACATAGCTTTTGGCCGGCCAGATGCTAGCCGAGAAGAGGTCATTGAAGCTGCCAAGGCAGCCAATGCTCATTTCTTTATCCAGCAACTGCCTCAGGGCTATGATACCTACCTGGCGGGTGCAGGGGACTCCCTTTCTCAAGGTCAGCGGCAGCTCTTAACCATCGCTCGCGTCTTCCTGGCTGTTCCTAAAATCCTGATCTTGGATGAGGCGACTTCCTCCATCGATACCCGGACAGAAGTCTTGATTCAGGAGGCTTTCAGCAAGCTCATGGTGGGACGGACTAGCTTTATCATCGCTCACCGCCTGTCTACTATTCAAAATGCTGATATCATCCTCGTTATGGTAGATGGCGATATCGTCGAACATGGGAATCATCAGGAGCTCATGGCAGCCAGAGGTGTTTATTACCAAATGCAGACAGCGCAGAAGTAGAAGGGGAACTTTATTAAAGTTCAAAGATTGATGCTAAATGAAGCAAAAAGAGTTGGAATTTCCAACTCTTTTTGCTTATAGTTCAACGTCTTCTAACCCTGTTTCTGTCAGTTTATAAATCTTCTGGCAGACTTTTTTGAGAAAGATACGGTCGTGGGAGACAGCTATGATGGCGCCCGGATAGGTCGCCAAAAGCTGGCGAATCTGAGGCTGAGAGGTGGGAGAGAAGTTGCGGGTTGGTTCGTCCAGAAGGAGGACATTGGGACGGTCTAGGACTAGCTTAAGTAGGAGAAGTTTGGCTTTTTGGCCACCAGAAAGCTTCCCAATCGGGTGGCGGGCCTCGTCGCGAGTGAACTGAAGACTAGCTAGATGCGTTAGGATTTTCTCCTCCTGGGACTTGTCGCCAGAGGGAGCCAGAAAGTCCAAGGGACTGCTCTCGTCAGGCAGCAAGTCACCATAATGCTGGGGCATGTAGTCTACTAGCATGTCTGTCCGCTCACGCAGGATCTTCCATATTTCCTTAAGCAGAGTCGATTTTCCTACACCATTAGCACCAATCAGTCCGATTTTTTCCTGGCCACAGACCTCCAGAGTCAGGTTCTCCGCCAGTCGTCGTTCGTTTGTTTCCAGTTTCATCCCTTCTAATTTGAGGATTCTTTTGGTCAATGGCAGAGCTTCTATGTCTGAGAAGTGAAGGCTGATGACATCTTCCTGTGTCGGAATTTCGGTCATTTCAGCGCTTGCCTTTTCAAATCGTTTGCCCTGTGAGAGGACGCTTTTCATCTTCTTGGCAACCAGTCGACCTGCAGTAGCGTCGTGGGTGTTTCGTAAAGTATGCTCTACACTCTGCTTAACCCGTCTGTGTTTTTCCATGGTCTTGGCGTGTTCTTCCCGCTCTTTCCGTGCCAATTGACCTTGTTTTTCAAAGGCCTCCTGACGCTGATGGCGGTAATTTTCATAGCCCAGACTCTTGACGCTGGTTCTAGCTTCCTGCTTCTTTTTGATTCGCTCCAGATGAACAATCTTGGTCGCAGCCTGAGCAAGAAAATGCTCGTCGTGAGAGACGAAAAGAACTGTTCTCTGGCTGTGGCTGATAAAGTTTTCCAGCCAAGTCAGAGTTTCGAGATCGAGGTCATTAGAGGGCTCGTCAAGAAAGAGAATGTCCCAATCACTGGCTAGTTTCTTGATGAGCTGAACTTTAAGCTTTTCTCCTCCAGATAGGCTAGAGAGCCGCTGCTGACTGGCACAACGCTGGCTGTCAAAGTTGAGCTCTCCAGCATAGCGGTAGAGCTTGGCATAGTCCAGCTCGGTCTCAAAATCAGCAAAGAAATAGTCATTGAGCGTCAGTTGGGCATCTTCTGAAGGCAACTGCTGGGGCAGGTAGACAGCAGCAGTATAGGACTTATCAATCTGTCCGCTGTAGCTGATGTAGGAATTGACCAGTCGCTCGTCTAGCAAGAGCTTGAGTAGGGTGGACTTGCCATTGCCCTCCTCACCGATAATAGCGACCTTGTCTCCTTGATTGACAGTCAGTGACAAATCTTTGACTAACTCTTTCAGGTCTTTTAGGTGGGTGATCGTTAGATTTTTTATTTGAAGCATAGATGTCTCCTTCGTTTTATAACATAAAATACAGCCCTGCTTTATTTAGCAGAGCTGTTTTTAGTTGCACAAAGCAGACACAGGAGTGTCTAAGTAGGATTATTCGTCTACAGGCTTCCAGCTTACAATGTCATAGGAGCGACAGGATTAATCTAAAGATAAGCAAATAAAAGCTAGAAAGCACCGAAAACGAACATACCGCGGGTATGCAGAAACATGACAAAATCTACTAAATAAAGTTTCCTTTAAAAAATAGACTTAATTTTTCATGTCTCCGTGTACCTCCGAAATAGTTCTGTCTTAAGTCTAGCAAAAGATAGTAGATTCGTCAAGCGCTTTCAAAAAAATAAAAATTTTTTAAAATTTTTTTGGAGCAATTTTTATAAACTCTCTAAAAATATTGATTTCAAGGCTTTTAAGCTGATTTTGATATATAATTTTTTAATTATATAAAAATTTGACATATACCAGAAAATTATATATAATCGTCTTGTATATAAAAATTATATATAAAATGATTATACAAATAGGCCTAAAATTTGTAAAAGATAAGAAGAGCTGGAATGGGATAGATTCCAGTCGTCATTTTAAATTGTATCTAAGGAGTAAGAAACCATGCCAAAAACTTTATTTCTCTGGCTTTTGACAGTCCTAAGCTTAGGACTAGTAAAAACGCCTCAAGCTAAGACGATGGAGCAATCCTTGAAGTCTAATACGGCGGTCATTCAGATTAGCCAAAAAATTCAGGACTATGTCAAGAAAGATGAAGCGACAAGGGTGGCTGTAGAAACTATGACCTTTGATTAGATGATGCAAATCATTGCGTAAGAAAGGAGAAAGCTATGTTAAGAATTTTTATCCGAATGGTATACAGAAGTATCGCCTATGCGATTGTTGAAGCTAAATAGAAAGGAAATATCATGAAAAAATCATTTATTCTAACGCTTCTAACGATTATAACTCTAGGACTCTTCCGGCCGGTTACAGCCTTGGCTGAAGAACAGAAGCTGCCGTCTGGCACGGAGCGGAACCAAATCGGTCAGAAAATCCAAGACTTTGTCAAGGAACATGAAAAAACAACGGCTGGTTTGGCGACGACGGTCTTTGATAAGGATGGCACCATCTACAAAGGAAACTTTGGCTATATGAACAAGGATAAAGGCCTCAAGGCCGATGATAGCAGCGTCTTTGACTGGGGTTCTGTTGGGAAACTAACAGTCTGGGTCTCTGTCATGCAGCTATACGAAGAGGGCAAAATCGATCTGAAGGAAGATATTCGTACCTATCTGCCAGAGGGATTTTTCAAGACTCTCCGATATGATAAGCCTATCACTATGCTAGATCTGATGAACCATCAGGCGGGATTTGGCGAGTCGACTCATGCTTATAAGGAGGATATTGGACTGACAATCGGTGAAATCGTAGCTACTAACCAGCCAGAACAGACTTATGAACCTGGAACCATAACGAGTTATTCAAACTTCACTGCGGGGCTAGCAGGCTACATCGTAGAGCGAGTTTCTGGTCAAGATTTATCTGCTTATATTCATGAGCATATCTTTCAGCCTCTTGGGATGAATGACACAGCCATGTCTTCAGATTTGAAAGATAATCTAAAAGTTTATAAGAAGCGGATGGAGGCCTTGTCTTATCAAGTAGACGGTCAGACCTCGATGGGCAATGTTTACTTTCAAGTTGGGCTATATCCAGCTGGAAATACAGTCAGTACAATGGGCGATTTCCAGAAGTTTGCCCAAGCGCTTTTGAAGAGAGATAAACTTTTCAAAAAAGCCGAAACTTGGGAGACGCTTTTCACTGCTAGCTCTACCTATCCGGGAACAGATATGCCACTCAATATGCACGGCTTCTGGACTCAGGAATATGGTACGACGGTTGTCGGTCATGGTGGAAATTCCATAGGTTATTCCTCTTATCTGCTTATGGATTTGAAAAATGGCATTGGCATGACCGTTATGACCAATCAAGAACACGAGTCTGTTTATAACTTTGAGATGCCAGCCTTGGTCTTTGGACCTAAGAAAAAGACGAGTCAAGAGACCTTTGATGCATTTCAATCTGGCTATTACAGGCCAGCACGTCATTTTGCGACAGGACCTCTCTCCGTTACCAGAAGTTTGCTTTATACAAATTTTGTCAAGAAATCTGCGGACAACCAGCTTTTGACTCAGAACTATGCGGTTGTCAGCAATCAAGCTGGAACGGAAAAAGTAACAGCAGCTTATGGTGACAGCGTTAAGGTAAAGGATTCGGATGTGATGAGAGATTGGATCATCCTGATTTTAGCAGCGATTGGAATTGTCTTTAGTTTTATTGTCTTCTTGGTGCGGGGTGGACTTGATCTCTTCCGCCTGGTCTTCAAAAAAGATCCGTCCAAAACACCGAAACATCTTCGCATCTGGACTTATGTGACTTCCATAGCAGGAGTGGCTGTGGCTGTCAACTTCGCTCTCTTCTTTAGTGCTCTGGCTGTCAGCGATCTAAGCTTTCTGGCTAGCTGGCGTTTCATGACATTTGCCGGTCTAGGGTTAATCTTGGCAATTTGTGCGGTTTATCCACTTCTGGCTAAGGTTGGAAAAGGCATCGGAAAAGGTCGCCTCTTCCTGACGGTCATGACTAGCCTATCTGCGCTGGCCATCGTTGCCAATATCCTCTATTGGTCGCTCTACCAGTGGTGGGCATTTTGATTATTTTCCCGCTTTCTTTTTGGGAATGGACTGACTCATGAGGTAAACCGTTTGATTAATTCTTTTTACAATCTTAAGGTTAGTGATTTTTCAACAGGAACTGAAGTACAATAGCTGTCTTTTATGCAGAGCGCGGCTAAACGAGGCAAAAAATTAAAGACCTTATCAGACTACAAAAAGCAAGCAGATAAAATCAAACCATTTAAAGGAGAAAATCCTATGACCAATGAAACAAGAATAGAACCACAACCAAAACTAGTCTGGCCGTTCCTAGCCTGGAACTTCGGCTGGACTTGGGGATTTATGTTGCTAGCTATCATTCTCAAAAATCTCTGGCCAGAAAATCCACCTATACTCTATCTGGCTCTGGAAGGCCTCCTAACGAGTCTCAGTATGTTCGGACCGGTGATAGCAAGCCTAATAGTGCTGAAAATAAAAGGTTTCAAAGCCATCTGTTCCTTTATCTTCTCAAGCAAGAAAGGGACTTGGCTCTATCTCCTACTCTTCAGTGGAAGTCTGGCAGTGACTTTTGCATTAGCTTCTGGAGGCAAGCTGGTAGACGGAGCTCTGCTTTCATTTATTGGATCCTTTATCTACCTTATGACCTTGGCTGGTGGCATGGAAGAGCCTGGCTGGCGAGGCTTTCTGCAGCCGGCTTTGGAAAAGAAGTTCTCTATGCTTATCGCCTCCTCGATAACCGGACTAGCTTGGGCTTGTTGGCATATTCCTCTCTGGTTTTATGACCGATTTTATGATCGAAGTCAGAATCCCTTTCTAGTCTTTATCATTGGATGTATCATCCAATCCATCTGGTTTGCTGCACTGCATAAGAAGACGAAGTCTGTCCTTGCCTGTATGATTTTCCACGCCCTGCTAGACATTCTGATAGAAACTTTTGTCGGCATCAACCAAGCTGATAAGTTTGATTTCTCTCAGGTTAATTCTCTCTTTTACCTTGGCGGCATGATCATTCTGACCATTTACAGTATTTATCTCTGGTATCGGGCGGATAAGGAAGAGAAAAACGCATGACTGACTATAAAACAAGAATAGACTGATTCTAAAATTAAAAGGAGACTGCACAAATTATCTGAACTTAGCTTATGTGAATATTTGTGTTGTACAGAAAGGAAATGCTATGAAAAAATCATTTATTCTAACGCTTCTAACGCTTCTAACACTAGGACTCTTCCGGCCGGTTACAGCCCTGGCTGAGGAGCAGAAGCTCCCTTCTGGCACGGAGCGCAGCCAAATCGGTCAGAAAATCGAAAGTTTTGTCAAGGAACATGAAAAGACAACGGCCGGTATGGCAACAGCTGTCTTTGATAAAAACGGAACCATCTACAAGGGAAACTTTGGCTATGTGGATAAGGAAAACAAAGTCAAAGTTGACGATGACAGTGTTTTTGAATGGGCTTCAATCACTAAACTGACGGTCTGGGTATCGGTCATGCAGCTCTGGGAAGAGGGCAAAATCGACCTGGAAGCAGACATCAAAACTTATCTGCCAGAAGGCTTTCTCCGCAACCTTCGCTACGATAAGCCTATCACCATGCTGGATCTGATGAACCATCAGGCTGGCTTTGATGAAATGCCACTCTACAAAAAGGGAGACAAGAGCGACTTGGAAGAGCAGTTCCGTGATTACCAGCCTATTCAGTCCTTTGAGCCGGGTACGACGACATCATACTCTAACTTCAGCACGGCTTTAGCATCTTATATCGTGGAGCGGATATCTGGGCAGAAGTATGCAGACTATGTCCATGAGCATGTTTTTGAGCCGCTGGGCATGGATCGGACTGCTATCTTGCCTGACTTATCGGACAATGCCTATGTACAGGAAAAGCGCAAGGAGGACAAGGGCTATGATGACCAAGGTAAGCTCTTGGGAGATACACCATTTAAGCTCTGGATGTACCCAGTCGGAGGGGCTGTGGGGACTCTAGGAGACCTACAGAAATTCGCCCAGGCCTTGCTGGAACGTAAGACGCTCTTTCATCGTCCAGAAACTTGGACCGAGCTTTACTCAACAACCTCTACCCACCCTGGTACGGATATTGTTCGTAATGCTCATGGCTTTTGGGCCAGTCACTACGGTGTTACCTTGCTGGGACACAGTGGTAATGCTGATGGCTTTTCTAGCTATCTTTACTTGGATCTGAAAAATGGCATCGGCCAAGTCATCTTAACCAATCAACTGTATGAACAAGTTTACAATGTTCAAATGCCGGAGCTGATATTTGGCAAGATGCAGACTGTCAGCGAAGCTACTAAAAAGCAATTCAAGCCTGGCTCTTACCACTATCTGAGAAGCTATAATAGGGGGCCACTGTCCTTCATGCTCATGATTCCCGGGGCCATCCAAAAGATTAACAAAGTCTCAGATCAGCCGGATCTGCTAAGCACTTTCTGGACTATTGACCAAAGCCAAGGTACTGACCGCCTCGAATTCGGTGTCCTTAATGCAGAAAGGATTTCCGATTCAGTTCTCTTTAGGCATTATCTAGTCGTGTTTCTCGGAGGTCTGGCACTCGTGTTTGCTCTGGGAAATATCTTGATTAGTTTTCTGATTGGCAGTTTCCGTCTCATTCTGCGTAAAGCAAAAAGTTCGGTACCTCGCTCTTGGAAGGTTTGGAATTGCCTGACTTCTCTAGGGATGCTGCTGTTTGCTGGCAATCTCATTCTGCTTTTACTAGCTGCCATGAATCAGGATTACTCAATTGTTCAATCTTGGCGCTATATGGTCTTTGCCGGTCTGGGACTATTCTTAGCAGGTTGTGCAGTTTATCCGCTCTTTAGCAAGACTCGAAAGGGTCTCGGAAAAGGCCGCCTCTTCTTGACGGCTCTGACTAGTCTGTCCGCCCTGGCTATCGTAGCCAATATTCTCTACTGGTCACTTTACCAATGGTGGGTGATGTGATAAGTTGCCTGTCTTCCTTTGGGAAGGTGGGCTTTGTCTGCATAATTCTGCAAAGGAGAATCGCATGAAAAAAACATTTATTCTCACACTTCTAACTATTTTAACATTGGGGCTTTTTCGCCCAGCCACTGCGCTAGCTGAGGAGCAGAAGCTGACGTCTGGTACAGAGCGCAGCCAAATCGGTCAAAAAATCGAAAGTTTTGTCAAGGAACATGAAAAGACAAGTGCTGGCATGGAGACAGCTGTCTTTGACAAGGACGGTACCATTTATCAAGGAAATTTTGGCTATATGAACAAAGAAAAGGGAGTTAAAGCTGATGACTATAGCGTTTTTGAATGGGGTTCCGTGACTAAGCTGACCGTCTGGATCTCTGTCATGCAGCTCTGGGAGCAAGGTAAGATTAAACTAGAAGAAGACATCCGTACCTATCTGCCAGAGGGATTTCTCAGAAATCTCCGGTATAACAAGCCCATTACTATGCTAGATTTGATGAACCATCAGTCAGGTTTTGACGAGGCTACTTTGTACATGCGAAGCGATAAAAGTATCGAAGAAATCCTTAAAGAACAACAACCTATCCAGTCCTTTGAACCCGGTACAGTCACAGCTTATTCAAATTACGGTACCGGCTTGGCTGCTTTGATTGTCGAGCGGATCTCCGGTCAGCGATTTGTTGATTATGCTCATGAGCATATTTTCCAACCGCTGGGCATGGACAAGACAGCTATTTTACCAGATTTATCAGACAATTCCTACGTCCAGAAAAAACGTCAAGAGGCCAAAGGATATGACATCCAAGGAAAAGTTCTGAGAAATGATAGTTACATTGTTGGCCTCTATCCTATCGGAGCGGCTACTGGCACCTTGAAAGACTTACAGAAGTTCGCCCAAGCCCTGCTGGCTCGCAAGACGCTCTTTGAGCGTCCAGAGACTTGGAGTACCCTCTACAGCCCAAGCCTGACCTATCCTGGAACAGGTACTGCTCGTAACGCCCATGGCTTTTGGGCTAACGAATATGACACTACAGTGCTAGGACACGGCGGAAATACGCTTGGCTTTAGCTCACGGATGATATTGGACTTGGAGCATGGTATCGGCTATATCGTCATGACTAATCAGAGTACAGAGCAAAATTATAATTTCCAAATGCCAGAGCTCGTCTTTGGGCCACGTAAAACGGCCAGCAAGGAAACCCAAGAGCAGTTCAGTCCAGGCTATTACCGCACTCTACGCAACTTTAATCAAGGACCGCTGACTATCTTTAAAATGGTTTCAGGCTTTGCAAATAATTGGCAAAAACCATCTGAAGATCAACGATTGTTAAATAACTTCTGGACCATTTATCAGAGCAAAGGCAAGCCCCATATCGCATTAGGTGTCGCAGACTATGAGAAAATCTCTGACTTTGATTTCTATAAAGACTTTATTGTTCTTGGCTCTGGTGGACTTGGTATCATCTACGCCCTCGGTCTACTCCTCATTAGTCTGATTCTAGGAGCCTATCGACTCATCTTCCATAAAAAACAAGAACAGCCAGACCACGTATGGAAAGTCTGGACCATTTTAACAGCTGTTGGGGTTTTGGCTTTTCCGATTAATCTCTTTCTAATGTTCGTGGCACAAGCTTCAGGAGATTTTAGCGAGATTGCTCAGTGGCGTTACATATTCTTTACAGGTTTGGGATTGTTCTTAGCAGGATGTGTGGTTTATCCGCTCTTTAGCAAGGCTCGAAAGAGTCTCGGAAAAGGTCGCCTCTTCCTGACAGTTCTGACCAGCTTATCCGCCCTCGCTATCGTAGCCAATATTCTCTACTGGTCGCTTTACCAGTGGTGGGTGATGTAGTTTAAAAATTTTGAAACAAGAAAAGAGCCGGCATATAAGCTGGCTCTTCGTTTGTGTTTATACATTCAGCACCTTGTCTAGGAAATCCTTGAGACGTGGATGCTGTGGATTGTCAAAGATTTGGTCAGGCTTGCCGTCTTCTAGGAATTCACCATCAGCGGTAAAGATAGCGCGGTTGGCCACTTGACGGGCAAAGCCCATCTCATGGGTCACAATCAGCATGGTCATACCTTGCTGAGCCAGATCCTTCATAACATTGAGAACGTCGCCGACCATTTCGGGGTCAAGAGCAGAAGTCGGCTCGTCAAAGAGCATGATGTCTGGATTCATGGCCAGACCGCGAGCAATAGCTACCCGTTGCTTTTGACCGCCCGATAAGCTGTCAGGGCTGGCATCTGCCTTATCAGCTAAGCCGACCTTTTCCAAAAGCTCCATACCCAGCTTATTTGCTTCGTCTTGGGTCAAGCGCTTGTGCTCAACAGGAGCAAAGGTGATATTTTCCAGAACGGTCATGTGCGGGAAGAGGTTGAAGTGCTGGAAGACCATACCGATATTTTCACGGACCAGATCCACGTCAGTCTTTTTGTCCGTCAGATCAAAGCCATCAACCGTGATAGTCCCGCTGGTCACTTCCTCTAGCAGATTGAGGCTGCGCAGGAAGGTTGACTTGCCAGATCCAGAAGGACCTATGATGCAGACCACATCGCCCTCGTAAAATTTAGCAGTAATTCCCTTTAGGACTTCGTTTTCCCCGTAATATTTATGAAGATCATTCACATCGATTTTTAATTTTGCCATTACTTAATCCTCTTTTCTAAGCGTTTTGCCAAGCGGGTCAAGAGCGTGATAATGATGAGATAGAGCACGGCTAGGATAGCATACATGCGGAAACTCTGATAGTTGCGGGCGATGATGTCCTTACCAGTTTTGAAAAGCTCGGCCAGTCCAATGGCTGAAACTATGGTTGTATCCTTGAGTGCGATGACAAACTGATTGACAAAGTTTGGCAGCATAATCTTGGTTGCCTGTGGTAGGATAATCTTGCGCATGGTCTTTGAGTAGGAAATCCCCAAGCTGCGGCTAGCTTCCATCTGTCCAACTGGAACGGCTTGGATACCCCCGCGTACAATTTCAGCGATATAGGCGCCAGCATTGAGAGAGAGGGCGATGGTTCCTGCAACGAAAGCATTGATTGGGCTTTGTTGACCAGTCATGGATTCGATTAGGTTAGGAATCCCCCAGAAGATAAAGGCTGCCACAATCATCAGTGGAATACCACGAATGACATCGACAAAGATTTCTGCAATCCAACGCAGCGGTTTATAAGGGCTTACGCTGAACATACCAAAGATAATCCCGATGACCAAAGCAATCGCAAATGAAATCAGAGCCAAAGCAATCGTCACTCCCAGACCTTTAAGAAGTTCTTGGTAATTGTTTTGCAGCAAGCCCCAAATAGTGGACTCATCTACAGTGGATTCTTTTTCTTCGCTAGCCAGATACTTGTCTAAAATTTCTTGGTACTTGCCGCTTTCTTTCAGGTTGGCCAGCCCATTGTTAAACATCTCAATCAGCTCAGGATTGCTGCCTTTTTTAACTGCGAAAGCGACTTGGCCGCTTGGTGTACCTTCGATAGGTGTTTTAAGCTTCTTGCCTTGTTTGATAGCGTATTTGACAACGGGCTCATCATCCATCACAGCTGCGACAGAGCCAGTATTAAGGCTGTCATACATGGAAGCTGCATCTGAGAATGTTTTAATAGAGTAGCCGTACTTGCTCTTGTTTTCTTCAAGGAAAGTCTGAGAAGCGGTACCAGTTTTGACACCGACGGTTTTGCCCTTGAGTTCCTCGTAGGACTTGATATTGCTGCTGTCCTTGACTGCCAAGATAGAGTTGGCTGTATAGTAAGGATCCGAATAATCAAAAGTTTTCTTGCGGGCATCGGTGACAGACATGCCGGCGATAATTCCGTCAGCCTGACCGGTCTGAACGCTATTGATAGCTGCATCAAAGCCAGGGTTAGTTACTTCCACAGTAAAGCCTTGGTCCTTGGCAATAGCCTTAATCAGCTCCATGTCAATACCAGTATATTGGTTGCTGTCATCTTGGAAAACAAAAGGAGCAAAAGATGAGTCGCTGGCAATAATGTATTTGTCTTTTGTCGGAGTAGCTTTTTGACCAGCAGGAGTAGAAGTCTCTGGAACGGCGGAGTCAGAGCTGCCTTTAGAAGCCGTCCATTTATTAATGATTTCATCCAGACTGCCGTCTTCCTTCATCTGTGCCAAAGCCTCGTTAAACTCAGTAACTAAGTGCTCGTGCTTGCTGCCTTTTTTGACACCAAAAGCAAAGCTTCCAACAGCCTCACCCTTCATAGAAATTTTCAAGTTTTGACCTTGATTGATGGCGTACTCAATGACCGGCTGATCATCCATCACTGCATCGACATCACCAGCAGAAAGGCTATTATACATCAAGTCACCTGTGTCAAAGGTTTTGAGAGTGAAGCCGTACTTATCCTTGTTCTTCTCAAGGAAACGTTGGGCAGCTGTACCGGTTTTGACACCGACTTTCTTCCCTTTCAGCTGTTCATATTTGCTGATGGTGTTTGCCTTGGTCGTCGCGATAACGACCTTAGTGTCATAGTAGGTATCAGACATGGTAAAGACTTTTTCACGCTCGCTTGTCTTGGTCATACCAGCCATGATGGCATCCGCCTGGCCAGCTTGGACCGCATTGACAGCTGCATCGAAGCCCGGGAAGCTCATGTCAATGTCCCAGCCTTTGATTTCTGCGACCTTGTTGATGATATCAACGTCAATCCCCTTGTAAGTCTGATCAGAATCTTTAAATTCAAATGGTGCGTAAGCAGTATCAGATACGATTTTGACCGTATCTGCCTGGGCTGTCACCCCTAACGCAAAAAATGGAAATAATGTTAGCAAGACTGCTAAGAATTTTTTCTTCATTTTCTTCCTCCTTTTTAGCATTCTAGCATTATAGCAAAAAAACACTGATTAGGCAAATTTCTCCTGTTTTTATGTTAGGTTTTCTGACATACAAACTCTTTGTTTTTGTAAGTTGAGCCGCATCTTTTCTTTGTTCTTAGCGTAAAGTCTGCTATACTGGAAATAAATGAAAGCAAGGATAGAATGAGGTTCTTATGAAAAAATCACGTATCTTGGACGGAGTCAATCAAGCTCGCTTTGTTTCTCCTTATATTTTGTCTCTTTTACTGGCAGTTGTTTTCGTGCAAGGAGGACAACAATTGGCCTATCTGGCTTTGGAGCCAATTTCGGCTGTCCTCAGTCTTATGATCGGTTTCTTAGGGCAAGGTGGATTCTTTGAAATCTTCTTCAATTTTGCCCTGCCTTTTCTCTTGTTCGGCTTTGTATTTATGATACTGGCTCTCTTTCTTTGGGTGCGCTGGGCTGAAAGACGACCGCTCGCGACTCTAGGTTTTGTCAAAAAAGGAAGCTTGGTGGAGCTGGTCAAAGGATTGGCAGTAGGCTTTCTCCTCTTTAGTCTAGTCGCTCTGCTTATGCTGTTGAGCGGAGCCGGCTCTTTTGAATGGGGACAGCTGACGCTGGAACCTTTCCTCTATATCCTGATTTTGCTTCCGTTCTGGATGATTCAAGGGGGAGCAGAAGAGCTAGTGACACGAGCTTGGCTGCTGCCAGTTGCTGTCAAAAAGACCAACCTGCCCATCGGTTTGCTAACTTCGAGCCTGCTCTTTGCCCTCTTGCATCTGGGCAATCCAGATATTGGTATTCTTCCTATTCTTAACATTGCCTTATTTGGCCTCTTTGCAAGTTTCTATCTGCTTCAGACGGACAATGTCTGGGGGATTATAGGACTTCATGCTGCTTGGAACTTTAGCCAAGGCAATATCTACGGTTTCAGCGTTAGTGGTACTGGCGTTGACGCGGCAGTCCTGAACTTTATTCCAAAGTCGGACCAGAGTTGGCTAACTGGTGGAGCTTTCGGCGCTGAAGCTTCTATTTTCAGCTCGCTTGTTCTCTTGCTGGCCGTTTTTTACTTGCTTATCAAGATGAAAAAAGACGGTAGCTTGACAGAGATAGTGGGAAAGACAGAATAACTATGCGAACAGCTTTCTTTTGCTCGCCCTAAAATAATATGCTATAATAAATTCAAACAAGGAAAGGAATAATGATATGTTTAAATCTCGTATGTTAGATGCTATCAAGCAATCACGTTATATTCCGCCGATTTGGTTGGCTATCTTGATTGCTATTGGTTTTGTTTATGTAGGTCGTTTTGCTGGAATGTTCGGAATGTTTCCGATTGGGCTTGTTATTGGTATTTTGTTCCGTGCGACAAATCCCACTGGCGGCCAAGCAGCACTTATGGAGTTTTTCCGTCACTATAGTCTATTTTTTGAACTATTTACTTTCTTTTTTATCGCTCTTGTTGTCTTTCTCTGGGTTCGATATCGTGAGAAGCGTCCTTTTTCTAGTCTGGGATTCTATAAACAAGACTGGTTCAAAAATCTCCTCAAAGGCTTCCTTATCGGAGCAGTTCAGTTTTCAATGGTTGTGGTCTTGCTCTTGGTTACAGGGACAGGCAGTCTGAAATTAGGTCAGGTTAGCTTGCAGTCTTTGATTTTTGTTGTAGCTATCATTCCTTTCTGGATTCTCCAAGGTGGGACAGAAGAGCTAGTGACGCGTGGTTGGCTCTTTCCAGCAGTTAGCGATAAGTCAAATATCTTCATTGGTATCTTGATTTCTAGCGCTCTATTTGGGGCTCTGCACCTCTTTAACCCTGGTGTGAGCATTCTTTCTATTGTCAATATCATACTAGACGGTATCTTTGCTTGTTTCCTTATGCTCAAGTATGACAATATGTGGGTACTGGCTGGTATGCACGGCGCTTGGAATTTTGTGCAAGGAAATATCTACGGTATTCAGGTCAGTGGTCAAGGAGCATCTACCTCAATCTTGAACTATAGCTCGCAATCTTCTGTGGATTTGCTATCCGGTGGGGCTTTTGGTGCTGAAGGATCTATTTTTGCCAGTATCGTCTTGATTGGCTGCATTGCCTATCTTTACTGGTCACTCAAGAAAGAAAATCGCCTGCCTCAAGCGCTGATCTTTAAGAAATAACCATTTCGCCCAGTTGAGCTGGGCTTTTTTGTCTTTTAACGAGATGTGTGACATGGGACAGACGATGGTAGAAGCGTGGCCATTCTACCTACACCCAAATCCAGAGAAAATAGGGCAAATATGGTAAAATGATAGAAGCACAATTTAAGGAATAAAAGATGATTAACAGAATAACAGATAATAAATTTGAATTGGTTTCCAAGTATGAGCCTTCAGGTGACCAGCCCCAGGCTATCGAGCAGCTGGTGGACAATATCGAGGGAGGCGAGAAGGCCCAGATTCTCATGGGGGCGACTGGTACTGGTAAGACCTATACCATGAGTCAGGTTATTGCTCAGGTCAACAAGCCGACTCTGGTTATCGCCCATAATAAAACGCTGGCCGGCCAACTTTATGGTGAGTTCAAGGAGTTCTTCCCCAATAACGCTGTGGAATACTTCGTTTCCTACTATGATTACTACCAGCCTGAAGCCTATGTGCCTTCCAGCGATACCTATATCGAAAAGGATAGCTCGGTCAATGACGAGATTGACAAGCTCCGTCACTCAGCGACATCAGCCCTCTTGGAGCGTAACGATGTGATTGTCGTGGCTTCGGTATCTTGTATCTATGGTCTGGGATCGCCTAAGGAATACTCCGACAGCGTGGTTAGCCTGCGTCCTGGACTAGAGATTTCTCGTGACAAGTTGCTCAATGACTTGGTTGATATCCAGTTTGAGCGCAATGACATTGATTTTCAGCGGGGGAAATTCCGAGTTCGTGGCGATGTGGTGGAGATTTTCCCAGCTTCTCGTGATGAGCATGCCTTTCGGGTGGAGTTTTTCGGAGATGAGATTGACCGGATTCGTGAGGTCGAAGCCTTGACAGGGCGAGTTTTGGGTGAGGTGGACCATTTGGCCATCTTCCCAGCCACTCACTTCGTAACCAATGAAGACCACATGGAAGTAGCCATTGCCAAGATTCAGGCGGAGCTGGAGGAACAGCTGGCTATCTTTGAGAAGGAAGGCAAACTTCTGGAGGCTCAGCGCTTGAAGCAGCGCACAGAGTACGATATCGAAATGCTGCGTGAAATGGGTTATACGAATGGTGTTGAGAACTATTCTCGCCACATGGATGGTCGAAGCGAAGGAGAGCCTCCTTATACCCTTCTGGATTTTTTCCCTGATGATTTCTTGATTATGATTGATGAGAGTCATATGACCATGGGACAGATTCGGGGCATGTACAATGGCGACCGCTCTCGTAAGGAGATGCTGGTTAATTATGGTTTCCGCCTGCCGTCTGCCTTGGACAACCGTCCGCTGCGACGAGAAGAATTTGAAAGCCATGTTCACCAGATTGTCTATGTATCGGCTACGCCGGGAGACTATGAAAATGAACAGACGGATACTGTTATTGAGCAGATTATCCGACCGACAGGGCTTTTGGATCCAGAAGTAGAAGTCCGCCCAACCATGGGGCAGATTGATGACCTTTTGGGAGAAATTACTGCGCGTGCGGAGAAGAATGAGCGGACCTTTATCACAACCCTGACCAAGAAGATGGCGGAAGACTTGACGGACTACTTCAAGGAAATGGGTGTCAAGGTCAAGTACATGCACTCGGACATTAAGACCTTGGAACGGACCGAGATTATCCGTGATTTGCGCTTGGGTGTCTTTGACGTTCTGGTTGGGATTAACCTGCTGCGCGAGGGAATCGACGTGCCGGAAGTTAGTCTAGTAGCCATTCTTGATGCGGATAAGGAAGGTTTTCTGCGCAATGAACGTGGCCTGATCCAGACCATTGGCCGGGCAGCCCGCAACAGTGGGGGGCATGTGATTATGTATGCGGACACCATGACCCAGTCCATGCAGCGAGCTATCGATGAAACTGCCCGCCGTCGGGCAATCCAGATGGCATATAATGAAGAGCATGGCATTGTACCGCAGACCATCAAGAAAGAAATCCGTGACCTAATTAGCGTGACCAAGGCAGCCCTGCCAGACAAGGAAGAAACCGTCGAAATCGAAAGCCTCAACAAGCAAGAACGCAAGGACATGATTAAGAAACTCGAAGGTCAGATGCAAGAAGCGGCCGGACTTCTGGACTTCGAGCTGGCAGCACAGATTCGCGATATGATTCTGGAAATAAAGGCGATGGATTAAGGGATATCAAGGAGAAAAACAAATGGTCATCACTATCAAAGCAATGAAAACAGCTGAGGAGATAGAAGGGAAATCCCGAGTTCATTGGCAGACATGGCGTGAATCTTATGATGGCATCTTGCCCGCGGAATTTCAAGAGCAGATGACTTTGGATAAGTGCCGGTTTTATAGTCAAAAGTATCCTGAGAATACCTTGATTGCCTTGGATGATGCTAAAGTGGTTGGCTTTGTTAGCTACGGTGATTTTCGAGATTCAGCTACGATAGCGGGTGAAATTTTCGCCTTGTATGTCTTAAAAGATTATTATGGCAAGGGTGTAGGACGGCAGCTCATGCAGGCAGCTTTTGCTGCCTTGGATAATTATCAAGAGACTGTATTATGGGTTTTAGAAAATAACAAACGTGCCATCGCCTTTTATGAAAAAATGGGTTTTGTTTTTGACGGCGAGGAAAAGATCATTGACCTAGGAAAAGCTGTGAAAGAAAAACGGATGATTTACTCGAAAAACTCTAACAGTTAGTTTGGAAATAATAGATATATTTGTAAGGAGCATTATATGCGTTATGCGCTTTTACTCCGCGGCATTAATGTCGGCAGGAAAAACAAGGTCGTTATGGCTGATTTGAAGAAAGATTTAGTTGGGTTGGGTTTTGAAAATCCAGTTTCCTACATAAACAGCGGCAATCTTTTCTTTGATAGCGAGGAGCAAGAGGAGAGGATTCGGGATATATTGTCGGCTTATTTCAGTCGGTCTTACGATTTCCCTCTACCTTTCGTCCTTGTCAGCTCTGCCATGCTTCAAAAAGAAACAGCAAATCTGCCTACTTGGTGGCAGGATGAAACAGCTTTTCGGCGAGATGTTCTCTTTTATCTGCCGGAGACAGATAGGGAGAGTGTTCAAGAGCTAGCAGGCAGCTGGGCGAATGACAAGGAGCAGCTACATTTCGGGCAGACAGCTTTCTTTTATAGCAATGCTGACCAAGCGGACTATCTCAAATCCAACTACCATAAGAAACTGCTCAAATCTAGTTTCTACAAACAACTAACCATCCGAAACGGCAAGACTTTCCAGAAGATTATGGAGTTGGTGAATGAAAATTAAAACCAAAAAGAAAAATAAAAACAAAAGAAAAGTAAAAGTTCAGGGGAATAAGTTTAGTCTTTGGTTGGAAAAACATCGGGTAGTAGAAGCTTTTTTAAATTTTTTAGTCTTAATAGTTGTTGCGATTGGTGTGGGATATTTAACTTTTGGTAATGAGAGCATTCCTGCTCCGCTTCATGAGTTTAAATATATTAGCCCTTTATATTTAAATTTGACACTCTTGATTGTTCTTCCATATTATTCCTGGTTTGGAAGTCTAAGAGAAGAAGGGCTCAACACACTAAAAGGTTTTTCAGAATTTTTTCTTTATCTTAATGGTCTAGGTTTTCTTTTGCATTATTTTGTAGGAATAGAATTAGAAGACGGAGAGGGGTTTCTGCCACCATTGTGGAACCTGAATCCTCGCTATGTCTGGTTTCCGATTGCTACCTATCTAATCTTTTTCTTTATACCAGCATTAACGATGTTGATTTTGAAATATAATGAAAAAAAGAGGAAAAATCATGACAAAAGAAAATCTGTCTAAATTATTTTCATTTAAAACACTCTATCTGTCCTTGATAACCTTTGTCATTCTTCATTTGATTTTGTTAGCTTTTGGTCTATCCTTTACTCCGGTCTTGTGGAATAGCTGGTTTTTTATTCTTTGTTTGACCTTCTTTATCCATTCTTGGATAGTCTTTTTTAGGATAAGAGATTTTCATTGGTATCACCTCATTTTTGAATTATTCAGTGCACTAGTGGCACTTTATCTTTGGTTTTCGGCATTCTTTGCTTTGTCAATCATTCCGAATCCAGCCATGCCTATCAATATAGACTATCATATACAAGATAAAGAAATCATCATTGTCAGAGGTTTTGTGGTCCATAGTACCTATGAGCATCATGAATTGATTAATCCTTTTGTCATGAAGTCAGAAGTGAAATATAACGAAGATATGTTTTAATAACTTAGAAAGCGAGTGAATCCATGTCACGTTCCCAAGAAACAATCCTAACAAACATCTGCCTTGTTGAAGATGTGTCGCGCGGTAAACTTCTAATGCAATATCGCTCTCCTGAGCGCTATCGTTGGTCTGGATATGCCTTTCCTGGTGGGCATATTGAGAAGGGCGAGTCTCTCCATGATTCGGTTGTCCGTGAGATTTTAGAGGAAACGGGTTTGACTATTAGTCATCCAAAACTGGTCGGAGTTAAGAACTGGCATACGGATGAAGGGATTCGCTACATCGTCTTTTGCTACAAAGCGACTGAATTCTCTGGTCAGATTCATTCGACAGAAGAGGGCGAGATTTCTTGGGTAGACAAGGGTAGCCTGCCACAGCTGGACTTGGCTTACGGTATGCTAGAACTTCTACGAATGATGGAAGATGAGGAATTATCCGAATATTACTATCACGAGCGCATCGAAGGCGGTTGGCGCAAGAGTATGTACTAAAAAGACTGACTAGGTTGGTGTCTAATCAGTCTTTTTTTTCTTGTTATTCATTCCTGTAAAAATCCTAGGTCCCTCAAGGCAGCTTCTACATAATCCAAATCCTGCTGGGAGTCGGCTTGTACTAGGTGATAGTGGACTCCATCTGTCAGCTCAGATAAGGGGCGAAAGGCACAGGATGCGACCTGTTGGAGAAAATGTTGGACATCTCGGCGGCAGGTCA
Organism: Streptococcus sp. IsoGale022; assembly: GCF_031142805.1. Lineage (NCBI taxonomy): Bacteria > Bacillati > Bacillota > Bacilli > Lactobacillales > Streptococcaceae > Streptococcus > Streptococcus sp. IsoGale022. Next base: position 36,887 of record NZ_JAKZJI010000017.1, read on the forward strand.
GCTTCAGGTAAGTCTGGATTTCGCCGTAAACTGGATGCTCAATCAAAATAGTCTGTACGCGGCCACCATTGTCCACGATAGCCAGCAGCTCAGCTTCCATATCCTCAGCCCTATGCTGAACCTTGAAGAGCTGATGAACAGCAGCGTTTTCTTGGTGGTCTTTATAAAGATAGCCACGATTGGTTGAGAGGATGGGGGCACCATCAGCCCGCAAGAGGGCAATATCTTGCACGATAATCTGCCTGGTCACATGGAAATGTTCAGCAAGTGACTGGCCATTGAGGGCAGCAGATGATGTTTTCAAAAGGTCTAATAGTTCTTCTCGTCTTTGCTTGGTCATAGCTTCATTGTAAACCAAAAGTCAGGAATCTTCAAGCTCTAGCGAATCTTTTTCAGCGCTTGATAGATGAACTTAGCAATGACAAAGTCGACCATACTATGGATGATCGTACCAAGTCCAACCAATCCAAATAAGATATAGAAAGCATTAGCCGGATAGGCAGATGTTGTGTAAAAGAGGATACAGACGACCACTTCGCCAAAGGCATGAATCAAGGCCAGTAGGAAATTAAATATCCAAGTCTTCTTCTGGCTGTCCAGTGTTTCCGGGTGCTTTTGCAAATAAAGAGCGCCGATGATACCAAAGAGCAAGTGGGACAAGGCTCTGAGCGTGATGATAAAAGGAAGTCCGGACATTCCAAATCCAATGGCAGAACCAATCACGACAATCACCGTCATGAGAGGGGAAATAAACATAGCCAGAAAGATAGCGACGTGGCTGGCTAAGGTGAAGGAAGCGGGCGGAATGACAATTTTAATTGGCATAACCAGCGGGATAACAATAGCTAGTGCAGTCAAAAAAGCGGTCAGTGTCATAAACTGATTTTTAGATTTTGGTTTCATAGTGACTCCTTTTTATCTGTATATACACTAGTATAGTACACTGTTTTTGCAGAAAGGTCAAGACCTGTAGGAAATCCTAAAAGAGATTTGTCAAAATGCTTAAAATAGCTTATACTAGAAAGGTGTGGAAATAGGAGCAAACTAGATTTTTAGAATTGAGTTGACCTTCACATTGGTTAGTGTTCTGATGGACTTGAAAAATGAAAGAAGAGCTTAATCATATATAGAAGGCTGGTATAGGAATTTAGCAGCCTTGACTAGAAATGGAGAAAAAATGAACAACCTACCAAACTGCCCCAAATGTAATTCAGAGTATGTCTACGAAGATGGAACGCTCTTGGTCTGCCCAGAGTGCGCCTATGAATGGAATCCAGCTGAGGTCCAAGAAGCAGAAGAAGGACCAGTAGCGATCGATGCTAATGGCAATAAGCTGGCTGATGGCGACACAGTTACCTTGATTAAGGACCTGAAGGTCAAAGGAGCACCTAAGGATCTCAAGCAGGGAACGCGCGTGAAAAATATCCGCATCGTAGAAGGCGACCATAATATCGACTGTAAGATTGACGGCTTCGGTGCGATGAAGCTCAAGTCAGAGTTTGTTAAGAAAATTTGAGGTCTCTATGAATCGTCGTTTTATCTTAATTTATCGAATTATTCTTTTTATCCTGGCCTTTTTGGGTGTGTATCTGGAAATCACTAAGTATGGCGTGGGCATGCTCATGTACTATACGGTTTTGTCCAATCTCTTGGTCCTGCTCTTTACGGGTTATCTGGGCTATCTGATGATGAGACCTGGCGATGCTTGGAAGGCTCCGAAAATCTTGCGAATCAAGGGCGGGGTGACCATGTCCATCATGATTACTTGTGTCGTTTATCACCTCTTGCTAGCCCCAATTGCGACAGATTTTTACCGCCTAGAGAATTTTTTATGTCATTATATAGTACCCTTGGCGTTTCTTCTGGATACAGTAATCTTTGACAAATCGCGTCAGTACCGCTGGTTTGATCCGATTTCTTGGACAAGTGTGCCTTTGGTCTACATGGCCTTTGCTCTCTTTAATGGCTTTTTCTTGAAAATAGATATTCCAAGATCCAAGGACAATCCATTTCCTTACTTTTTCCTCAATGTCTTTAAGAAAGGCTGGCCTTATGTCATCCAGATGTGTCTGATTATCTTTGCAGCCTATCTTGTTTTTGGTTTTGTCTTTTACGGGATAAAATCCATCTCATTCTCAAAAAAGAAGACTTCTTAGAGACATGTACTTGTAGATGAAAAACAGATTTGCTCTGTTTTTTTTATATTGCTTCGATTTTTTCTTGCCAATATCAGATTTGTATGATATAGTTAACTAGTTAATTATTAACTGGTTAAATAAACAGGAGGAAAAAATGAAACACAATCAGAAACTGTTAGGTCTAGCAGGAATCATTCTTGCTTGTAACCTTTGCTTGGTGGCTTGTCAGTCTCAGCCGTCTCAACAGGAAAAAAGTAAGTATAAGGTTAAGACCAAGCAAGAAGTGAAGAAGAAAAGCAAGGCGACCAAAAAAGGACAAGTTCCTGGTGTTGATAAGCCGACGGATGATGGTTTTCTCTTCAAAAGCGAGTCTCAAATTAAAGCTAGAACTAGTGAAGGTTTGATTTTAGAGCATGATGGCCATACACACTTTATTTTTTATTCTGATCTAAAGAATAGTAAATGGGCCTATCTGATACCAAAAGATGGGCAAGTGACTGCGGGCTCAGGTCAGCTGGCAAATCAAATGAGCATTGCTGATGATGGCTATGTTTTTAATCCTAGAGACATTGTGTCGGAAGACCAATACGGCTATGTTGTGCGTCACGGGGATCATTTTCATTATATTTTGAAGCAGTCAGTGGGTAATCTTGCACAAGCACCGAGTTATCGTCCAACGCCGTCTAGCAATACTACTGGACCTGTTGATCAGCCAACGCTTAGGCCGTCTGTTCCCCAGCAGCAAGGGACAACTAAACGCCAGTTTGCTGGGATTGATTATCCTACAAGTGATGGATTCTTATTTAGAGGCACAGGGGTAACCGGCAAGTTGGCTACTGGCTTGCTGGCAGATCATAATGGTCATACTCATTTCATCCCCTATGAGCAGCTGATTGGTTCGTCTTGGGAGTCATTGATTCCAGCGGAACATAAGAAAGCTGCTGAAGATGCCTACTATGGCCGGCAAGGGCAAGCACAGCCTTCACCAGAACCGTTGCCAGCGCCAGCACCAGCTCCGACACCTGATCCTGCGCCAAATCCATTAGACGAGGAAAAAGAAATTGCTAAGAAAAAGGCCTATTTGGCTCAGCAATTAGGAATTGATGAAAGCTTGATTCAAGTGAGCGATACAGATAAAGGAAAGGTATTTATCTATCCGCATGGCGACCACAGCCATTCAACCTTGGTCAGTGAGATTGATACGACCAAGCATTTTGACCCTCATGGAAATCCGCACGCTCATGACGCAGTTGGTATGGCAACCTTGAAAACTCTAGGATTTGATGATGAGATCATTGAAGATATTTTACATGCTACGGCAGATACCCCATTCCCATCAGATGAGACGGATACGGAAAAGATGAAAGCCTGGCTGGCAACTGTGAAGTATCTAAATATCGGCCAGCGCAAAGATCCGCTGGAAAGAAAAGGCTTGGAACTGATGCCAAATATTGAAGTTCTGGGGATTGGCTTTACTCCGATAAAGGACATCAGACCAGTGCTTCAATTTAAACATTTAAAACAGCTGTGGATGACAAAGACAGGCGTTACCAACTATGATTTCTTAAAAGAAATTCCGACCTTGGAAGGCTTGGACATTTCCCAGAATGGCATCACTGATTTATCTTTTTTGAAAGATTATCCGAACCTCAAAACAGTGGCAGCAGCGGGAAATGACCTTACCGATATCTCACCTTTGGCGAAGCTGAAAAATCTGGAGTCATTGAACCTTGACTACAACAATATCTCAGATATTTCTGCTTTGACCAAGCTTTCAAAATTAAAAGCGGTAAGTTTAGAGCACAATCAACTGCAAGATGTTTCTGCTCTGAGCCAAAAAGAAGATTTAACAAGGCTTTTCTTATCCAACAATCCAAACTTAAATCTCAATACCCTCAAAGCTTCCCATCTGGAAGAATTAACAGCTGATAATTCCAATGTTGAGAGCTTGAACTTCCTGAAGTCTAATCCAAATCTGACAACTCTAAGCCTAAATGGCAATCGTCTGACTTCGCTGACAGGAGTTGAAGCTGCTAAGAACTTAGTTACCTTGTCCGCAAGTCAAAACAAGATTAAAACTTTAGACACTCCTGCTGCTCAGTCTTCCTTGAAGAATTTAAACTTGGGTGAGAATGAGCTGAAAAACTTGGAAGGAATTAATCAGTTTAGGGCTTTAGATAATCTGGCTGTCAACAAGAATAAAATCACAACCTTAGCGCTGAAGGAATCAAATAAGACGGTGACTTATATCAATGTCAGCGACAATCACATCCCTAAAGAAGAGCTTGAATTGAATGAAAATAAAATTCCGAAAGCCTTGGCGCAGCATTTTCCAGATGTTCAGGGGGGCAGCATTGACAATAATAAGCCTGCTGATGCAAAGGACGAAAAGAAGGAAGAGCCTAAGCAAAGTGAGCCTAATAATGCAGATGTCCAAGGGAATCCAGCATCCGATAAGCCAGCCTCAGCTGAAGCCAGCGTCCAAGTTACTTCAAACGATAATGAGCGTCCGACTGGATCTTCTGAAGTAGAGTTAAACAATCGTGATGAGAATCCAGAAAACTCTTCTAAGCCATCATCAGAAGAATTGCCAACTACTGAAAAGCCTGAATTAAAAGATGAGCTAGCTCAAGCAGAAAACAAAGAAAATCAAAAGGATCCAAAAGATAAGGAAAAGGCGGAGAAAGAGGCTAGTCACTAATCCTTACCCAGTCAAGCAGAAAAAATACAATTTTTTCTTGAAATAGTTTTGAATTTGTGATATAGTATAAAAAATTAAATAATCCTTTAATTCTATCCAGAGAGATAGACAAGGAGCAAGTAAAAAGATGGGTGGAGTGTAAGCAAGTGCGTCTTGTTTTAGCTTGCCTGACTAGATTTTTCTGAAGTCTCCTTGTAATAAGGAGACTTTTTCTGTTGTTTGAGGAGGAAAGAATGAAAACAAAAGAAGTTGTCGATGACATCACTATGAATCGCGCGATTACGCGGATTACCTATGAAATCATCGAGCGCAATAAGGACTTAAACCAAGTGGTCTTGGCTGGGATTAAGACCCGCGGGGTTCACTTGGCTCACCGGATTCAAAAGCGATTGGCTCAGTTGGAGAATATCGATATTCCAGTCGCAGAAGTAGACACCAAGCCTTTTCGCGATGATATCAAGGTTGAGGAAGATACGACAGTGATTCCAGTGGATATTACCGACCGTCAAGTAATCCTGATTGATGATGTTCTTTACACAGGAAGAACTATCCGAGCGGCTATTGACAATCTGGTCAGTCATGGACGGCCGTCTCGGGTTGGTCTGGCTGTCTTGGTTGACCGTGGCCACCGCGAGCTGCCCATTCGGGCAGATTATGTTGGCAAGAACATTCCGACTAGCCAAACTGAGGAGATTATCGTTGAGATGACTGAAACTGACGGTCAAGATCGCGTGTTGATTATGGGGGAGTAATAAGCTAAATGAGTCAAGATGTTAAGTATGATGTGCATGATATGCCAAAGCCAGGTTTGCTTTTAGGGCTATCCTTTCAGCACTTGTTCGCCATGTTTGGGGCGACAGTCTTGGTGCCAATTCTGGTTGGAATTGACCCAGCGGTAGCTCTTTTTTCCAGCGGTCTGGGAACACTGGCCCATCTGACTGTTACCAAATACAAGATTCCAGCCTACATGGGATCCAGCTTTGCTTATATTGCAGCCATGCAGATGCTGATGAAGACAGATGGTATCGGAGCGGTTGCACAGGGAGCCATCACTGGTGGTTTGGTCTACTTTATTGTAGCACTGATTGTTAAGTTTGCTGGCAATGCTTGGATTGATAAGGTGTTGCCGCCAGTAGTAGTTGGCCCCATCATCATGGTCATCGGTCTGAGCTTGGCTGGGACAGCTGTTAGCGATGTGATGAACAAGACTGTAGCTAATGGCGAAAAGGTTTATGATTTGACCTACTTCATTATCGGTATGGTTACTCTCTTGGCAGTCATCCTCTTTAATATCTATGGTAAGAAGATTGTGGGAATCATTCCAGTCTTGCTGGGCTTGATAGTCGGCTACATCTTTAGCTTGATTCTAGGGGCTGTGACTGGGCAGGAAATTGTGTCTTTTGCCAAGGTAGGAGAAGCATCTTGGTTCCACCTTCCGCCTATGAGTCTGCCTTTCTTGGACTACGATGTGAAATTTTACCCTAGTGCGATTTTAACTATGGCGCCTATCGCCTTTGTAACCATGACAGAACACTTCGGGCATGTCATGGTGCTGAATAGCTTGACAGGTAAGGACTTCTTCAAGGATCCAGGACTGGACAAGACCTTGACTGGTGATGGTCTGGCTCAGATTATTGCAGGGCTTTTCGGAGCACCGCCCGTGACTAGCTACGGAGAGAATATCGGAGTCATGGCGCTCAATAAAATCTACAGTGTCTATGTCATTGCTGGTGCAGCAGTGCTGGCTATTGTCATGAGCTTTGTGGGCAAGGTCTCAGCCCTGCTCCAATCCATCCCGAGTCCTGTGCTGGGTGGTATTTCCATCGCCCTCTTCGGAGTAATTGCTTCAAGTGGGCTCAAGATTCTGATTGAAGCACAGACCAACTTTGACAACAAAAAGAATCTCTTGATTGCCAGTGTCATCTTGGTATCTGGTATCGGCGGTCTGACCTTGCAGCTATCGGGTCTGCAAATCTCAGGAGTTGCCTTGTCAACTATTCTGGGAATTGTCCTCTATCTTGTCCTGCCTGAGCCCAAGGATTGAGCTAGGCGATAAATCATTAACTTTCGTTCAAAAATAGCTTGCTCTCAGAGCGACTTTACTTGCAGCACTCTGGAAGCCCTCATTCTTTCAAAAAGGAGAATTACATCATGTCATCCAATCAAATCGCTCTTAAGAACCTTGTTTCTATGGAAACTCTGTCAAATGAAGAAGTTATGGCCTTGATTAAACGCGGAATCGAATTTAAAAATGGCGCTAAAGTCCATTATAATGAGCAGCATATCGTGTCTAACCTTTTCTTTGAGTCATCTACACGGACCCACAAGGCCTTTGAGGTAGCAGAGTTGAAGTTGGGTTGCGATCTTCTGGACTTTGATGTCAAGACCAGCTCGGTCAATAAAGGAGAAACCTTGTATGACACTATCCTGACCATGTCTGCCCTCGGCGTTGATGTTTGTGTCATTCGCCACCCAGAAGTAGATTATTACAAAGAGCTAGTTGAAAGTCCAACAATTACGACTTCCATCGTTAACGGAGGAGACGGTTCTGGTCAGCATCCTAGTCAGAGCTTGCTGGACCTGATGACCATTTATCAAGAGTTTGGTCGCTTTGAAGGACTTAAGGTTGCGATTGCTGGTGACTTGGACCATTCGCGTGTGGCCAAGTCAAATATGCAAATTCTCAAGCGCTTGGGTGCAGAGCTCTACTTTGCTGGTCCTGAAGAATGGCGGAGCCAAGAGTTTGCGGACTATGGTAAGTTTGTCACTATTGATGAGGTGATTGATCAAGTGGATGTCATGATGTTCCTGCGCGTGCAGCATGAGCGTCATGACTACGAGTCCATCTTTTCTAAAGAAAATTACCACAGACTGCATGGTCTGACTCAAGAGCGGTATGACCGCATGAAAGATACTGCGATTCTGATGCATCCGGCTCCAGTTAACCGCGATGTAGAAATTGCGGATCATCTGGTCGAAGCACCAAAATCACGTATCGTTGAACAAATGACCAACGGCGTCTTTGTCAGAATGGCTATTATCGAAGCAGTTCTGAAAGGCCGTCAATAATCTCGGACAGTAGGCCGGGAGTGGGTGAAGCTGTGTGAAGCAATCCCACTCCCTATTATTATATATCTTATGTGGAGGGTCGACAGGCAGTCTGCATCTTGGACAGGAGGGAACAATGGCAAAGAGACTTTTAATATTAGAAAACGGCATGATTTTCGAAGGGGAAGCTTTTGGAGCGGATCTTTTTGTGACAGGTGAAATCGTCTTTAACACAGGCATGACTGGCTATCAGGAATCGATTACGGACCAGTCTTATAACGGCCAGATTTTGACTTTTACCTATCCCTTGGTTGGAAATTATGGTGTCAATCGGGATGACTATGAGTCCATTTTACCGACTTGTAAGGGAGTGGTGGTCTATGAGTATGCACGTCGTGCCAGCAATTGGCGCCAGCAATTGTCTTTGGATGAGTTCCTCAAAATCAAGAAGATTCCAGGCATTTCGGGAATTGATACAAGGGCACTAACCAAGATTATCCGCCAGCATGGAACCATGCGAGCAACCATTGCCAATGCGGATGATAGTATTGAGCATTTGCAAGACCAGCTGCAGGCGACTGTTCTACCGACTGATAACATCAAGCAGGTGTCTACCAAGCAGTCCTATCCGGCTCCAGGAACGGGTCGCAGTGTGGTATTGGTGGACTTTGGTCTCAAGCATTCTATCCTGCGGGAGTTAGCCAAACGAAACTGCAGCGTGACAGTGGTGCCTTATGATACTAGCGCTGAGGAAATTCTCCAGCTCAATCCTGACGGCGTCATGCTGTCCAATGGACCGGGCAATCCAGAAGATGTGCCGGAGGCTCTGGACATGATTCGTGGTGTTCAGGGCAAAATTCCAATTTTCGGAATCTGTATGGGACATCAACTCTTCTCCATGGCTAACGGTGCCAAGACGCATAAGATGAAGTTCGGCCACCGTGGCTTCAACCATGCGGTGCGTGAGATTGCGACAGGCCGAGTTGACTTTACCAGTCAAAATCACGGCTATGCAGTCAGTCGTGAGGATTTGCCGGAATGCCTGATTGTGACTCATGAAGAAATCAATGATAAGTCCGTCGAAGGTGTGCGACATCGGGATTATCCTGCCTTTTCTGTGCAGTTCCACCCAGATGCTGCGCCGGGACCGCATGATGCAGACTATCTCTTTGATGAGTTTATGGAAATGATGGATGCCCATCAGGCTTACTAGGAAGCAAGATTGAGAGGTGCACTATGCCAAAACGTAAAGATATTCAGAAAATTATGGTCATCGGTTCTGGTCCTATCGTCATCGGCCAGGCTGCGGAGTTTGACTATGCAGGAACTCAAGCTTGCCTGTCCTTGAAAGAAGAGGGCTACAGTGTTGTCTTGGTTAATTCTAACCCAGCAACCATCATGACGGACAAGGAAATTGCGGACCGGGTTTATATCGAGCCAATCACGCTGGAGTTTGTTGCGCGGATTTTGCGTAAAGAGCGGCCAGATGCTCTGTTGCCTACTCTGGGTGGCCAGACCGGACTCAATATGGCCATGGAACTATCCAAGTCAGGACTTTTAGAAGAGCTGGGAGTGGAACTTTTGGGAACCAAGCTGTCGGCCATTGACCAAGCGGAAGACCGGGATCTCTTCAAGCAGCTGATGGAAGAGCTAGGCCAGCCCATCCCTGAGTCAGAAATTGTCAATACAGTGGATGAAGCGCTGGAATTTGCGGCTGGCATCGGCTATCCAGTCATTGTCCGTCCGGCTTTTACACTGGGAGGAACTGGCGGCGGTATCTGTAGCAATGAAGAAGAGCTGCAGGAAATCGCAGAAAACGGCCTCAAACTTTCTCCTGTTACTCAGTGTCTAATCGAGCGATCTATAGCGGGCTTTAAGGAAATCGAATACGAAGTCATGCGGGATGGCGCCGACAATGCGCTAGTCGTCTGTAATATGGAAAACTTTGACCCAGTCGGCATTCACACAGGGGATTCAATCGTCTTTGCGCCTAGTCAGACTATCTCAGACTATGAATACCAGATGCTGCGGGACGCCAGTCTCAAGATTATTCGTGCGCTGAAGATTGAGGGCGGCTGTAATGTGCAGCTGGCTCTGGATCCGCATAGTTTCAAATACTATGTCATCGAGGTCAATCCGCGGGTTTCCCGCTCATCAGCCCTTGCCTCAAAGGCGACTGGCTATCCGATTGCCAAGCTGGCGGCGAAAATCGCGGTCGGGCTTACATTGGATGAAATCATCAATCCGGTAACAGGCTCTACCTATGCCATGTTTGAACCGGCTCTGGATTATGTGGTCGCTAAAATTCCACGCTTTCCATTTGATAAATTTGAGCAGGGTGAGCGTCGTCTGGGAACCCAGATGAAGGCGACGGGGGAAGTCATGGCTATTGGCCGCAATATTGAGGAGAGTCTGCTCAAGGCCTGCCGCTCTCTGGAAGTTGGTGTGGACCACAATGAGCTGCCTGATCTCAGCCAAGTAGGTGATGATGAGCTGATGAGGAAGATTGTCAAGGCGCAAGATGACCGACTTTTCTATATCTCAGAGGCTATTCGTCGTGGTTACAGCCCAGATGAAATTGCTGAGCTGACTAAGATTGATGTCTTTTTCCTGGATAAGCTGCTCCATATTTACGAAATCGAGCAGGAGCTGGCCAGTCATATCGGAGATAGTTATGTGCTCAAGAAAGCCAAACAAAATGGCTTTGCGGATACTAAGATTGCTGCCTTGTGGGACATGACAGCTGAGCAGGTGCGTCGCATCCGGCAGGAGCAGAAGATTGTTCCGGTTTACAAGATGGTCGATACCTGTGCTGCTGAGTTCGAGTCTGCGACGCCTTATTTCTACTCTACCTATGGTTTTGAAAATGAATCTGCCAAATCCAGCAAGGAATCTGTTCTGGTGCTGGGCTCTGGTCCTATCCGAATCGGGCAAGGAGTCGAGTTTGACTATGCGACGGTTCATTCTGTAAAGGCTATTCAGGCAGCTGGTTATGAAGCGATTATCATGAATAGCAATCCGGAGACTGTATCGACCGACTTTTCTGTCTCTGACAAGCTCTATTTTGAGCCGTTGACCTTTGAAGATGTCATGAACGTTATTGAGCTGGAGCAGCCTAAGGGGGTTATCGTACAGTTTGGCGGTCAGACAGCCATTAATCTGGCAGAGCCTTTGTCCAAGGCTGGTGTGAAGATCTTAGGTACTCAAGTAGCGGACTTGGATCGGGCTGAGGATCGGGATCTCTTTGAGCAAGCGCTGAAGGAACTGGATATTCCGCAGCCGCCGGGTCAGACGGCCACTAATGAAGAGGAAGCAGTAGAGGCTGCTCGTAAGATTGGCTTCCCTGTTCTGGTGCGACCTTCCTATGTCTTGGGTGGCCGTGCCATGGAAATCGTAGAAAACGAAGCGGATCTACGCTCTTATATGCGGACAGCGGTTAAGGCCAGTCCAGACCATCCGGTTTTGGTTGATTCTTACATTGTTGGGGATGAGTGCGAGGTGGATGCCATTTCAGATGGCCGTCAGGTCTTGATTCCTGGGATTATGGAGCATATCGAGCGGGCAGGGGTTCACTCAGGGGATTCCATGGCGGCTTATCCGCCGCAAACCTTATCTCAGAAAGTCAAGGATACTATTGCAGACTATACCAAACGTTTGGCTCTGGGACTCAACTGTATCGGCATGATGAATATTCAGTTCGTCATCAAAGATGAGCAGGTCTATGTCATTGAGGTCAATCCGCGTGCCAGCCGGACTGTTCCTTTCTTGTCCAAGGTGACCGATATTCCAATGGCGCAAGTAGCGACTCGTTTGATTCTTGGGGAAACTTTGGCAGAGCTGGGTTATGAAGACGGTCTTTATCCAGAAAGTTCCATGGTTCATATCAAGGCGCCAGTCTTCTCCTTTACCAAGCTGGCCAAGGTTGACAGTCTTTTGGGACCTGAGATGAAGTCTACCGGCGAAGTCATGGGCAGTGATCGCACGCTTGAAAAGGCGCTCTACAAGGCCTTTGAGGCTTCCTATCTCCATCTGCCAAACTTTGGTAATGTCGTCTTTACTATTGCAGATGACAGCAAGGAAGAAGCCCTGCAGCTGGCTCAGCGTTTTGCCAATATTGGCTATGGTATCTGGGCAACAAAGGGAACAGCCTCTTATTTTGAAAATCATGGCCTACACGTCCGTCTGGTGGAAAAAATCGGCAGTGATGATCACAAGGACATCCCAGCCTATATCCGCAAGGGCAAGGTTCAGGCTATTATCAACACAGTCGGAACCAAGCGGACAGCTGACAAGCATGGTCAAATTATCCGTAGCTCAGCTATTGAGCACGGAGTGCCCCTCTTCACAGCCTTGGACACAGCTGATGCCATGCTGAAGGTGCTGGAAAGTCGCAGTTTCACTACAGAAGCGATATAGAGATGGAGTTTTCAGTTCCAGATTGTCATTTGACAGTCTGGAAGTCGGAAAAGTAATCTTATACAGTTAAGCTTGAAAAATGCATCTGTCCAAGCTTATACTGTCATTGAATAGTAATAGCAAATAATGTTTCAAATATATTGAAATTAAAAGCAAAGTGGAAGTGGGAAAGAATCCTACTTCCACTTTGCTTTATTTTCTTAAAACAACTTGACAAAGAAGTTGACAAAGTGTATGATATTAACCAGTTAATAAACTGGTTAATAATGAGTTAAGGAGATATTGTGAAACGAGCTTCAAAAATCTTAGTATGCCTTAGCCTGCTGTCCCTGGCCTTGTGTCTCGGGGCTTGTCAGTCTCAAAAGGAATCCAGTCCATCCAGTCCGTCGCAAGGATTGAAGATCGTAACCAGCTTTTATCCTATTTACTCCATGGTTAAGACCATATCGGGCGATCTGAATGACGTGCGCATGATTCAGTCTAGCAGCGGTATTCATGATTTTGAGCCTTCAGCCAATGACGTGGCAGCCATCTATGATGCAGATGTCTTTGTCTATCACTCACGGACTTTGGAGTCCTGGGCTGGAGAGCTGAATCCTAGTCTCAAGAATTCCAAGGTTCAAGTCCTTGAGGCTTCTCAGGGAATGGAGCTGGATCGAGTCGCTGGTTTGGAAGATGTCCAAGCGGGAGAGGGAGTGGATGAGAAGACGCTCTATGACCCCCATACCTGGTTGGATCCTCAGAAGGCTGCGGAAGAAGCTCAGATTATCGCCGACAGGTTATCAGAGCTGGATAGCGACCATCGGGAGACTTATCAGGCCAATGCCCGAAAATTTCAAGAAGAGGCTAAAAAACTGACAGAACGCTATCAGAAGATTTTTGATAAAGTGCCCAACAAGACCTTTGTCACCCAGCATACTGCCTTTTCTTATCTGGCCAAGCGCTTCGGGCTGACCCAGTTGGGCATTGCTGGTATTTCACCGGAGCAGGAGCCTAGTCTGCGCCAGCTGACAGAGATAGAAGACTTTGTCAAGGAGCACGAGGTGAAGACCATTTTTGTGGAAAGCAATGCTTCTTCCAAAGTGGCTCAAACCTTGGTCAAGGCGACCGGTGTAAAAATCAAGGAGCTGAATCCTCTGGAAGCAGACCCAGCTAACCAACTATCTTATTTAGAAAATTTAGAAAAAAATTTAGCCGTTTTAGCTAAAGATTTGAAAGGATAAAGGAAAACCATGAAAAAGAAATATTTCCTTGCTTCAGCTGCTGTATTAGCTCTTGGTTTCGGAACTTACGGGCTTATCCAATGGCAAGCTCAGCCCCGAACTCAGTCCAAAGATAATAAAGTAGCCTATATTTCGGATGACAAGACTGATAAAAATAAAAATTTGACATCTGACCAAATCAATGATGAGGAAGGTATTGAAGCAGAGCAAATCGTCGTGAAAATCACGGATCAGGGCTATGTCACTTCCCACGGAGACCATTATCATTACTTTGATGGAAAGGTGCCTTTTGATGCTATTATCAGCGAAGAGTTGATTATCCGAGATCCTAATTACACGCTGCAGGAAGCAGATATAGTCAATGAGGTCAAGGATGGCTATATCATCAAGCTAGATGGGAAGTATTATCTCTACCTCAAGGATGCCAAGCATACCAGTAATGTCCGCTCGGTAGATGAGATTGCACGACAGAAGAAGCTGCATAAGACCAAGGAAGAAGGCGATAGTGGCAAATCTTCCACTACAAAATCAAGCAGAACTCGCGATTTCAGTCAACCTAGCAAGTCCTTAGCTGCGGGAAAGACGACAGCAGACCTTGCAGGAATTTCCCACCAAGGGCAAGGGGGATATAAAACGGATGATGGTTATACGTTCAGTCCCTCTGACGTCATCGAGGATACTGGCGATGCTTTTATCGTGCCGCATGGCGGGCATTTTCACTATATTCCTAAGAGCGACCTGTCGCCGGCGGAATTGGCAGCAGCTCAGAGCTACTGGAATAGCAGGCAGGCCGGCGGACGAGTGAATCCCCCTAACTACGGCAGGACGATTGCTTCTTCCAATGCTTGGAATCAGAATAGTGCTGTCAATCAGGGTGGAGCCGTCTCAAATCCGTCTCCACAGCTGCCAAATCATTCAAAGATTGAGCAGCCAAGTCCTAGCTTAGCGGTTACTCAGCCGAGTCCGTCCAATCCGTCTCAACCATCTCAGCCATCATTGCCAAGTTTGCTGCAGCAACTCTATGCCCTGCCTCAATCTCAGCGCTATCATGAAGGGGACGGCGTGGTGTTTGATCCGCTGAAAATCAGCCGTCGGACAGAAAATGGAGTCGTTATTCCCCACGGAGACCATCATCATTTCATTCCTTATGACAAGCTGTCAGACTTGGAAGCTAAGATTGCCCGCTTGATTCCTATTGGTTATACTTACCAGCCTCTGGGAGATCCACTGCAAGCTTTGAAGCCTCAGCTACCGTCACAGCCTGATCACGACCATGGTTTCCATGCGGAGGCTGTCATTGGCAAGGACGACCAAGGCTACATGGTATCGCATGGAGATCATGCTCATTACTTTTACAAGAAAGACTTGACTGCTGAACAGATTCAAGCAGCGGAGCAAGTCTTGGCCAAGCAGCAACCAGTAAAACCGTCTGCAGCAGTCAATGACGCTGAACGCTATTCACGCGATGCCAGCGATGAGGAGAAGATTGCTTATATCTCCCAAACTTATGGCGTTCCCAAGGAGGCGGTTCGCATCTCAAATGGCTTCTTTGTCTTTAATAACCCTGATCAAGCCTACGATCCGACTCATATCCACCCCTATGCTGTTCGCAAGGAGCATGTTCGCATTCCTCTGGTAACGGGTAATGCAGAGCTGGACTTCATGAATGAGCTCTACACAACAGCCTTGCGCTCAGGTCTTTCGCCTTACAGTCTGCAGGTAGAAAATGGTCAATTTGTCATTCCTCATGGCGACCACAACCACTATATCAAGATCCAGTCCAAGGGCGCAGCAGCAGCCTTGAAAAATCGTCTGCCTCAGATTCAATCTAAGTATGAGCAGGGCGATTATGATGAGGCTGCTGTTTTGCAGAAAGTAGAAAGGCTAAAAGCGGACAGTCAGCGTCTTTATGCCGATGATCCTCTTATGCAGCGGCGGATTGAGCTAGCTTTGGGACAGTTTGTGGAAACTATGAAGAAGCTTCCTAGCAACTCAACAGCTGGTTATCTGAACAGTTTGGATAACTTTGATAAGCAGTTTATCCATGTGGATCAAACGGTCAAGCCAATCCAAGAGACCGAGCTGGACAAGACCTATCAAGGACTTTTGGAGAGAATGAACCGACTTGACACGGATAGCTATGGATTGAAGAAAGCTGACTTGCTGCAGCGTCTGCAAAAGGCATATGCCAGCCAGAATCAAGCTGAAATGGCAGAGCTTGGACAAGTATTATCCGCTTTAGAAGATTATCATGATCGGACAGGCGTCACAGCGGTTGATTATATTCGTTATTTCTACCAAGCTTTGGAGGATGGGCGTTTGAGCCCTGAGCTGCGAAGAAAAGCAGCTGGGCTGACCTTGACTCTCTATAAGTCTCAAGCCTTTATAGAAGCGACCAATCTCCAGCAGCTTTTCCCTGCTCTCTATCAAACTAAAAAAGAGATTGCAGCTGCCCTAGCTAGCGGTCAGCCTTCTCCATCCTCTGAAAAGACAGAGCTGGATCAGGGAGAGCCAGATCAGCCAACCTATAAGGCCATGATTTATGACTTTTTGAAAGGTATTTATGATGATTTTGGCACCTCGGATGATAGCGAGAAGAGCGCTCAAGCCCTTGTCTTCCTTGGAAAAGCGCAGGAATTGCTAGGAGAAATAAGGGACCAAAACAGTCGGGCAGACTATACAGCTAAAATCTTGGAATTAGGCAAGGAATTAAAGAGCAGTAGCTCAGATAAGCAAGCTCTGCTGGCAGCAAGTCAGAAGCTTTTGGACCAGATGAGCCGGACCATTGCTGGGCAAAAGGAAGAGCCAGCTAATACGGAAAATCAGGAAGTTTATCAACAGCTTTATAATCTGCTCATGTCTATCCATCAGTATTTGGAAAAGAATCAAGGAAGTGAGCAGCAATACCAGCAGCTGGACCAGCTTTTTGATAAGCTTGGACAGAGAGCTACAGACAAGAAAGAGCTGCTGAAGGAAATTTTGGCCTTTCAGCAGTCACTCGTCCATCCTAAGGAAACAAACGAGTCTCATTCTCAGCATAAGGAAGATGATGACTATCACTTTAATCTGCAGGATATGGTCGGAGCGGATGAGCAAGGCTATCGGGTAGCTCATCTGGATCATGAGCACTATATTTACAAGAAGGACTTGTCAGAAACTGAGCGCCAAGCAGCAGATGCCTATGCGGTACAAAAAGGGTTCCTGAAAGCACCGGCTGAACAAGCTGTTTCTGGTCAGCCAGCCAGCAGCAGTGTTCCAGAAACGGCGCAAAATGGCAATCTACCTTCCGAATCTGCCACTGGAGAAGCAGCTCAAAACCAATCTGACAAACCAGCAGAAGCTTCGACAGCTGCAAATCCAACTGGTCAATCAAGCTTAGCAGCGAGTTTTGGCATGACAGAGGAAGCATTCAACCAGAAATTGCAGGAACTTTCTCAGCTCTACGGTGTCAGCCCAGAGACTTTCAACTATAATCCAGCAACCAGAAGCGTCAGCTTTACAGGAACTGACGGACAGCTGAAAACTGTTCAGATTAACTAAGCTTACATTTTGATGCAAAACAAGAATAAAACGAATGATGAAGACCAAGCCAAGTCTAAGACCGTCATTCGTTTTTGATTTACACAAGCCTATACTTATTTGATTGATATTGTGTTAAAATAAACAGAGACTGATAGATGAAAGGATTGTCGTCATGACAGAAAAAGAACTACCCATCAAAGAATATCTTAGAGTAAAAAAAGAAGCTATTTATAGCCGCCTTATATTCTTGCTAACGGCCGTTACAGGAGCTATTCTATCCTTTATTTTGATTCATTCAGGATCTAGGAATCTAATCTTTGAAAATGTTTCAATTGGCTTAGTTGTGTTTGCAGGTGTTGTTATATCAAGGCCGTATTGGACAAAAAAGAAACAATACGAGAATCAGTATCCAGAATTGAAAGGAATGTCTACAAGAGGTACTGAAGCTTCTGGGAATTTTTGGGGAAAACATCTGATTGTATATCCAGCCATTTTTGTTTATATGGCTTGGGCCTTTTTCGCTTCTTATCATCCTGTTCAAAATCAGGAGATAATAGATGTTGATCTTCCGGCGATTAGTACAGAAACTGAGTATAGTTTGGATTTTCCAAAATCGGATAGTTCAGCGAGCACCAGCGACAGTCAAGGAGATACTCAATCTGAGGCTTCGTCGGTCGGACAAGAGGAAGAGGTCAATAAATGAATAAAAGAAAACTATTTATTTTAGTGATAGCTGTCTTACTAGTAGCTTTTGTAGCTTTGTTTATCTAAAAAAACAATTCTTTTCTTCCTCCAAGCCAAAGGAAGAGTCCAGAAAGGAAATATTAAATGATGAAATTTGGAAAATTTAAAAATTTACAGCATGTATCTACTCATTTACCACAAATAAATATTCCTCGAGCAAAAAAACTGTTGATAAATACATTTCAACAATTTCTATTAGAAAATCCTCTATTAATAGAAGAGTTAAAAGAGTACTATTTTCATGTTATAAAAATTGCAAGTCAACGATCTTATGAAGAATTACTAACCTTGTTAGCTAAGTATCTGGAACTTCCATATTTTTCTGAAATTAAGTACTCATTGACCAACTATAGATTGGTAGCCAAGGTTGAATTTGAAAATAGTATGGCAGAATCATTAAAAAATCAATTGCTATCTGACTTAATTTTATTAATTAATCTGACATTTGATTTTTCCAAAGTTGATAATAACAAAGTTTTTAGTTTTATCTCGAAAATTGACTATACTTTGTTGAGAGAGCTCCTTGATTCTACAATAGAAATTATGAACAATGCAGAAAATATAAATTATGAAAAATTAAGTAAATTATTTACAATAATTTCCCAAGATGAGAATATCTTTGAAAATCTTCAAAACTCTAAAAGTAAGAAGAAAATTTTGTTGAGTATTATCAAGTAGATTGAAAAGAAATTATTGTAGATGGGGGAGGAATATGAAGTGAAGATAGCACGCTTAACACCACATTTTTATTTTAGTGAATAAAATCATCAAAGAAAACTTAGGAAGCATTTTTTGGGTTCTGATACTAGACAAGAGGCAGCAGCTTTTTTAGTAACTTAAGTCCTTGTTCTAACTCTTCTGTCGTATCTGGTGAACAGGTGGCTACACGAAGAGCTGATTGTTCTGCTCCTCCTACCAGAAAGCGTTCTGCGCATAAAATTTCCACACCGTTTTTATTGGCCAATTCTTCAAAGTCATACCCATTTATGTGTTCAGGCAAAGGCAACCATTGAAATAAAACATAAGGATTGGCAGCAGCAGAGTTTGGAAAATACTGACGGTACAAAGCATTGCGTTCTTTAGCTAAGGCTTTTTTTCTTTCAATAACCTCATCGGCTTTACCGCTGACAATTAGCTCGCTGACGATATTAGCATCAAGCAAGGGGATATGAGTATTAAGAGTGTCAGCAGTTTTTGTAAATTGAGGCTGCAAATGGCTAGGAACAACCATATACGCCACACGCAGACCAGCAAATAAAGACTTGGACAGTCCGTGGATATAGATTGTATGCTGGGGAATGAGCTGAACAAAAGGTGGTGTGTTTTTAGCATTTATAAAAGCATAAGTATCATCTTCTATCAGCAAAAGATGATTTTTAACAATAAGCTCTGCTAACTGTCTTCGGCGCTTCAAAGACAGGCTAACAGTGGTTGGATTATTAGAAGTAGGAACCAAATAAAGGGCCTTGAGTTTCTGCTGTTTGAGTGTTTTTACTAAATCTTGAATGAGTATTCCTTCTTTATCGCTTTTTAAAGGTACCAGTTCAATCTGAAATTGATTAGCAAGAGCTATAAAATTTGTATAGGTAAAAGTGTCTACTCCAATTTTATCGCCAGCTTTAAAGAGAGTCAAAAATGCGATGACTAAAGCGTTCTGGGTGCCATCGGTCAGCAAGATATTGTTGACAGAAGTTTGGACTTGAAATTTTTGTAGCCAGTTTTGAGCAGTCAATTTTTGCTTTTGCTCCTGTTCCGTTTGACTGGCATCAAATTCAAATAATTGATCAACTGATTGGCTCTGCATCAATTTTCTAGATACATCAGATACGATATGATTCAGTTGATAATAGGAGCATAAGACACTGAGGCGGATACAAGTCTCATCCTTTTTAAAGGATGATAAAGGAAGAGGAGGCTGAGATGAGACAAAAGTCCCCTTGCCGATTACAGCATGAATGAGCCCTTTTTGCATGCAAATTTTAAATGCTCTTGTAACAGTGCTTAAATTAATATCTAAAAAATCTGCCAATTCTCGCTGCGGTGGAAGCTGAGTTCCAAAAGACAAGCGTCCTGCCCTAATGTCTTGCTCTAAGAGTTGGGCTAAATGAAAATATAGGGGCGTTTTTAGTAAATTTCTGTCAGGTTTCCAAGTCATAGGGTAATTTTCAAATGAATTAATAGACATAGGCTCTCCTTAAATTGTCTGTCATACAATCTTATCGGTCCCCGTTAAAGAGTTTTCCTTTATAATAATTGTATGGATTGTATGCTTTATTATATCATTTTTAAAGGAGTTTAAAATGACTGACCTAACAAAGGGAGGTGAATTAAAAGCGCTTTTTGTTTTTGCCCTCCCTATTTTCTTAGGAAACTTATTTGAGCAGCTTTATAATATTACAGATACTGTTATCGTTGGTAATCTTTTGGGAGCTGAAGCCCTTGCTGCTGTTGGTTCTAGTACTCAAATATTAGCGTTGACAATATCAGTATCTACAGGGATGTCTATTGGTGCAAGTGTTATTATTTCCCAACTTTATGGCGCTAAAAGAAATCAAAATATGAAAGAAGTCGTTGACACAAATATTATTTTTATTAGTCTGTTTTCTTTCTTTTTAATGGTCTTAGGTCTACTTTACTCTCCTGTTCTTTTAGAACACTTGAATGTTCCAGCCAGCCTGCTATCTGATGCAGATGCGTATTTACAAACTATTTTGTTAGACGTCATTTTCATAAAATTTTTCACTTATGGTGTTGTTGGTGCCGCTCTGGCAACCGTACTTGCACAGGTCTTTTCCTTTATAGTCTGTTTGCGCTACATGTACAGATATTATCCTAAACTGGCTCCCAATCTTCTTCATTTAAAGTGGAAAGTCAGCGTTTTAAAGACTTCTTTAGCTATCGGGCTTCCTGCTATGTTACAGCAAATTTTTATCAGTTTAGGTTTTTTGGTTATCCAATTTTTAGTCAATGGCTTTGGAGCAAATGCGATTGCTGCTTATACTGCCGCTTCCAAAGTAGATGCTTTTGCAGAAATGCCTGCTATTAATTTAGGTCAGGCTCTTATGAATTTTACCGCTCAAAATAAAGGGGCAGGTGAACAAAAACGGATAGCAAAAGGAGGCAGGAGCGCCTTAATAATAACTTTGGGGATTTCGATTGCTATTTCTGGACTTATTTACAGTTTTGCTCCTCATTTTATTGCTATTTTTAATCGTCAGAAGGCAATTGTTCAGATTGGAGAAGGCTATCTACGAATTGTATCTATTTTTTACTTTGTTTTTGGTGCTATGCAGGTGCTAAATGGTCTATTATTGGGATATGGAAAATCCTTATTGCCATTGATTGCTTCAGTCACCACCTTTTGTCTGCTGCAGGTTCCGTTAGCTGTCTGCTTATCTCATACAAAACTAGGTTTTAACGGTATCTGGCTGGCAGCCCCTTTTGGCTGGTTTGCAGGCTTTTTAATGAGACTAATTTATTTTACTAATATTTCAAAACACATTGAGAGAAAGGAGTAGAAATGAAAGCAGTTTACATTTATGAGCAGGGAGACCCTTCAGTCATCCAAATTGGTGATTTGCCTGTCCCAGAGGTGATACCTAAAACAGTTCTCATCAAAGTTTTGGCAGTCTCGGTCAATTATGTTGATACCTTTATTCGCTCGGGACTTTATCAGACTCAATTGCCTCAACCTTATATTCTCGGTCGGGGTGCTGTTGGCGAGGTGGTCAGCGTTGGTGATGACGTTAGCCAATTTGCCGCTGGTGATTTAGTCTGGACCAATAGTATGGGTTATGATAGCAGGCAGGGGGTCACTAGCGAATATGCTTTGATCCCGGCAGAAAGGCTTTTCTCAGTTCCTGAAGGAGCCGATCCAGTAAGACTAATTGGAGCTGTTCACTCTGCTGCGACTGCGGCCATCGTTTTGCAGGATATTATGCAGCTGGCAAGAGGTCAAACCTTATTAATTGAAGGGGCAGCAGGCCATGTAGGCAGCAAACTGCTTTGCCTTGCCCATGAAGCAGGTGCAAAGGTTGTTACGACCTCTAACTATCAGGATTTTTCAAAATTAGGCCAAATTGGGAGTTCTGCTTGTTTTGATTACCGTGATGATAAGCTTTTTCAAAAGCTGACGGAGCAATTTCCAGCTGGCTTTGATCATATTATTGACACTTCTGGGGAAATAGCTTTACAGACTAATATTGATTTGCTGGCTTTAAAGGGTGCCATAACCCTCATAACAACTCCTCGGGAGAGTACCTTTGATGCCCGACAATTCTATATGAACTGTCAGCAAATCAGAGGCTTTGTTATCAGCCAAGCCAACTTAAAACAATTGCAAATGGCAGGAAGACTTGTGAATAATGCCTTTAAAGAAGGCCGACTTTTAGAAGATGATACTGTTATTAAGACCTTTGATGAAGCAGCAGAGGCTCACCGATTACTGGATAATAAAAAAGAAAGGCGAAAAATTGTCTTAGTACCGTAAATAACGGAACACACCCTAAAAGATTGGGATTTAGAGATTTAGACCAAGCTTCTTGTCTGCAAGCAGCCGGCGTCACTTGCCTAAAATCCTAGTCGCTTTTTACGGGCTTTGTATCTTATATTAAGGAGGATTCTCATGAAAATTAATACACACGAACTTTGGTCAGGAGCTGATAAAAGCTCTGTCACTTATACAACCTATCTAGTGGAGGAAACGCCAGATATTAAGAATCATAATCCGCGTCCGGCTGTGATTATCTGCGGTGGGGGCGGTTTCTTTAAAGTAACAGATCGTGAAAAAGAGCCGGCAGCCCTTTATTTTCTTAATAAAGGCTTTCAAGCTATTACGCTTGATTATACAGTCGGCAAAGATAGTAGCTACCCAGCTCCCCTCTATGATTTAGCGAAAATGTTGCTGATAACAAGAGAGAAAGCGCAGCAGTGGAATATTGATCCAGATAAAATCATTTTTATTGGCTTTTCAGCAGGTGCTACCCACTGTGCCTCCCTAGCTAATCGCTGGAATGAGTCTATTTTGCAAGACTATTTTAACTATCCAAAGGAAAAAATAAGACCAACTTTAGTAGTTTTATCTTATCCCTTATTAGACTTTAACCATCAGTATGATAGTGTTGTGGCAGATCCAGATAATCAGCGGCCAACCAAGTTATCTCCCATGCCCAAACTAGACTTTCTAACTGGGGCCTTGAAAACAGTTGTGGGTAAAGAGTTAACCAGAGAAAATCTACAAGAACACAGTCCGATAGAACATATTTCTGCAGACACCGTTCCCACTTTCATTTGGGGCATGCAGAATGACGACTGCATCTATAACAATGCTCTCTTGGACTATGCTAAAAAACTAAAAGATAAGGCTGTTTTATACGAATTGCACATGTTTGCGATGGGGGAACACGGCTTATCTGTCATTAATCGAAATACACAGGCAGAATTTTCAGATTATGAAGAGTTAGCAATTTGGAAAAAATTATGCATGAACTTTATCAATCAGGTATTAGCTTTAAATTAAAGAATCAAAAAACGAGACTTTGATGTATTGTCAAAGTCTCGTTTTTAATGTCCTAAAAGAATAAAACGGATAAGCCAGAGCAGGCTGATGTGTATGGGATGAAAAGCGTAGAAGCCCCATTTAACCCAGAGTGGGGAGTAGCCGCGCCGGCCATTGTAAGCTTCCAACAGCGGAATGACCAACAGAAAGCCAAATTGGGCTAGAAAGCCGGCCCAGTTTTCAAGACTGGGATAAGACAGCAGCGCACTGTGCCATATATGAAAATGAAGGCAAGGAAGATACTGCCAACCTCGTCCTCATCATGAAAGTGAATAATCGTTAAAAAGAAAAAGCAGCCGCAAACGGGCTTCCTCAGGAATTCGCTTTGCCCTGCTTTTTTTATATTCTTATCGTTTTAAGACAGCCCCTTTAATCTCTTAATAAAGATTTTTTATTATATTTAAGTATGAATACAATGACATTTTATAAGAGATGGTTAGGTTCCTGTTGATACTGTCAATAATTATGTGTAAACACTCTAGTAGAGTTATGGAGTGTTAATCAAATAAGCTTTCAAGTGTGTCAGAACATTGGCCAAACCCTTTATGGATTCGTTGACTTTGCTTGAAATTATAATCTTCAAACAAAGTAACTAAGTAACGTTCTAGAGCCTCCTCGTTAGGAAAAAGAACCTTCTTTTTCGTTTGACGTTTGATTTCTTTGTTGAGAGACTCAATGAGGTTTGTCGAATAAATGCTGTGCCAAATCTGGTAGGGAAACTGATAAAAAGTTAAAAGATTACCCGTATTCTCCAAACTTTCCATTATTTTCCTATACTTTGGCTTCCATTCAGCGATAAAGTCCTTCAAAGCTTGTACTACCATTTCTAAATTTTCAACGCGATAAATCGTTTTAAATTGCTCCAAAATAACCGCTCTATCTGCTCGTTTCACTTTACTAGCCAGATTTCGACTAATATGAATGAAGCAACGTTGTTGTTTAGCTAATGGGTAAGCCTGACTGATCATCTGCTCAAGCCCCTTGAAGCCATCGGTCACTACAAGAGAAACCTGTTGAACCCCTTGGTTTTGAAGATTGTCTAATAGGGTGGACCAAGAAGCATTGTTTTCATTTGGGGCTAGGAAGTTAAGCAATTCTGTGGTAAACTGTGTCATAGGAATAATTCTCTTTCTAGTAATGTTTCGCAACTCTACTATAACGGATTTATTAGTTTTTGTGTTTACACAACTTATTTTACACTACCAATGATGATTAAGGAATGGCTACAAGAGTTAAATCAATTTAAACTAGGAATTAATCCTTATAAACGTCCAACTGACGAAGTTATTAAACTAACTCAAGAAGATATATCTATTTATCAAGAAAAGAATATGCTAGCTACATATACAGCTGGTTATCCTCTTGAAGATTTTAAGGAGGAATATATTAACTTTGTCAACAGTCTGCTTCCAGTTTGGCATAGCAATTCTGGCTATCTTCAAATGGTTTGGGCGCTTTCTATTGGTCTTCTGTTAGAAATTGATGAAGAGATTTTTAATCAGCTAGTAGACTTGGTTAAAAAAGATGATCCAGAGGATTATTTGATTGATTACTTGATTCAATCACGTCATCCAGATTGGAAGATTCATATAAACTATAATTTTCCAAGACCTTATGGCTTTACTCGAAAAATTATTGAAGAAGAGAATGCTGAACAGGCTCTCAAACTGCTCAAAGAATATATAATTAAGAAATGGTATCCAGGACATAGGGATACAGGTTGGTATGATTTGCATAAGCGGAATATTGATAATTATTATGGTTATTGGTCCTTTGAGTCAGGTGCCCTCTGCAAGCTCAAGGGGTTGGATTATAGGGAATTGGAAGGTGTTCAGTATTTCCTGTATGATTTGGTTGCTGAGGGTGCAGAAGTCTAAAGTCTACAAAGAGATGATTAAGTGATAGCATTAACGATTTAGAGAAGTATTGACTATCTCTATTAAAAATTACAAATGAAACTAAAAATAAGGAAGGTTTTAAGATGTCCCAAGAGAAATATTTACAGGTTAAAAAGGAGTATAGGGTTCGACTGGCTTTAGTGATTTTCCTTTTCATTTTATTTGCCATACTAGATTGTATGCTAATAATTAGTTCTTCCAGATTTATCCCATTTTTAGCAACAGCCATGGCGTCTGTCATACCTGTCAATCATTTTCTGCTTGTTCCTTTTTGGCAACAGAAAAAAGCGATGGAAGAAGAGCATCCTGAATGGAAAGATCTTAGTACAAAAGGAGTAAAAGTTCCTGCAGCAGAGGTTAGCAAAAGAACATTAGCAGGTATCGGTGCAACTTTAGCTTTGCTTCTCTCCTTTGCAATCTTCTATAGACCTGTTGAGCAACAGAAGATTAATTATAAAGAGCTAAACGATGCACTTAAGATTAATGAGGCAACATCTACCTCATCAACATCTTCTATGTCTAATTTATCAACTGCCATTGAAGAAAGTGCTCAAACGGAAAGCTCCAGTAGTGATAATAGTAACTCTCATTACCATATCCCTGGAGCTGATGATGAGACGATTAAGAAGGTGGTTGATAAATCCTTGCAAGACTTGAAACAGCAAAATTCTGAAGAACAACCTACAGAATAGA